>JBAUEL010000237.1:0-3772 GCA_049678585.1 Dehalococcoidia bacterium | reverse complement strand
GCTAAAGGTTGACCCGAAGGCATTTCTTAGCATAATGCCTAAGCGTAGCGACTTGCGCAAGGGGGTGCGGGGGACGATGCAATGGTCCCCCGCAGCCCCCCTAGAAGGGGGGCGAACAGGGGGTTGATAAAATTAAGATGTAACTTATGAATTGCCGGGATATAGCGGGTAGCTAATACTGGCAGGGGAATCTTCACTTAAATGGATTCGCTTTAGGAAAATGACATTTTAATGCTTACATCATCATATGATCGGGGGACATAAAGGGGATTCCAAAGTTATTTTGCCTATGATAGGGTGAGCTCGGTTCTTCTATTAAATCAAAGTGAAATAAGCACGCTGATCAAATCTGTCCCAGCGGTGCTTAACATTTGGAGAAATGAGAATGAGCAACACAATTATGGTCATTGCCCCATATTGGTTTGCAGGCATATGGGTATTCGATGATCCATCTACAGGCTTAGTAAGGGAACCGTTTGTATCAGGTGTTCCAGATATGATCGACGTACTCGTGCAGGATATCCCGGACGCAAGAAAAGGGTTTCTTCTTACATTTTCTGCCGGTCCTTTTCCTGGTTATCAAAAGGAGCTCATTTGGGTACGGGAGGAATTTGGCGGGAATTGGTATCGCACAGATGACCCGCCTATGGAAGGTTGGCTATGCCCTGCGTTATTCAAGTATTTTGATGAGACACCTGAGAGGATCTATGTAAAGGCTGAGCCAAAGGAGAGGGAGGTTACGACATAATAATTCAACGGAGATCAGTATTTCAGATTCCGTATCTAATCTAACGAAGCATGGGTGGTCTGCCAACGATGCAATCTCTTGTACTTCATGGCAAATCAATTACGACGTTTAGACCCAACGTACGCTTTACAAGAAAAAATGATCAGCAATAATTGGCGATGGGGTGGAAATCTTGTTTGTAATGACTGGGGATCCTCATTGATAGCTTCAATACAGCGAGGTTCCAAGTGACTCTACCTCAACCCGCGGTCATTAGGGGGAAAGAAACATATCGAAATTTTTCACACGTCTCAGAAAAGCCTTTGTCAAACGCTCGGAACGAAAGCGGAGAGACCATAAGTGAGGTAACCATCCAACAATGAACACCAAAGCCAACATAGCTCCATACATACTCGTCCTTATCTTTGCCCTTTGCGGTAGTTTCGCGTTCGAGTCGCGGCAGGGGTGCTTGTGGAATGTAGCGTCCAAGGGAGTTGCATCCAGGACGAATTTCCCGTCAAAGGTCCGCCGCTTCCGGCGGATCTCACCTTATTCGACTTTCCCCACAGTAGCCGCATAAATGGTGAATTCCTGCTCACCATCCACGCCTAACACCTGGTCCATCTTCACTCGATGCAGCGCGCCGATGGCGCATGTCCCTGCGCTGATCGCCACACTGGCGAGATATAGGTTTTGACAGACATGGCCGACATCGATGGCAATCATTTTATGGGCCAGCAAACTGTAGCGCCATTCCGTACGGTGGGGGAGGGTGGTCCAGATAAAGACGACGGCACAATCCCGGGTAAAGATATAAGGTTTGCCATCTTTCATTTCTTCTTGGTCAAAAAGTGCTTCGCTGACCTTCAGGGCAATATCTTTATCCTGTTTGATCTGGAGTAATTTGTGTTCTAAAGGGAGATATCTGTAAAGCCCGCGATCTAGAGACTCCACCCGGTGGATACTCAGGTAGGTTTCAATAGAGTGCCGGTTGCCGCCAGAGGGGACATTCCGGTAAAATCTAGCACCATCTGGGCTGGTTTCACGAATCCCTTGGGTCGCCCAAAGCAAGAAGGATAACTCTTCGAGTGATAAATATTCCTCGGTGAAAAAACGTTGGCTTTTTCTACGTTGAATGACGTCTTTCAGTGCCGCTGTTCCAACACGAATATCTTCAATTGGGACCAATTCGATCAATTCGGCATCGTCAGGGAGTGGCTTCTGAACCGCTGGCCTGGGTTTCTGTTTTATTTGATCGGTTTCGAGTTGGTCAAAATCTATCCAGAGATCATTCTTCAAGAAATTACGATTGGCTTCCATCCGTTCTCCTTTTTACCGATTATCTCAATCTGGTCAAAGAGTCTCTCTTATTTCTTTGACCCAGATTTGCCCTTATTCTATACCCTTCTTGCTTCTTTTTAGATATGTGGTGATATGAAAAGGTCTTGAAGGCAACCATGATTTTTTGTGAAGGGGTGTGATTTCTTGGTTCCGATTGCATAAACGGAAACCGCCTGATCAACTAAGGCTTATTTATTGTAAGCAACACTCGGATAAAAACCTGATAATCCTTACCCCAGAGCCCCGGTTCACATGGATCGATTGATCTAGGAGCAGTGTGACCGACTCAGGATGAGCTTTTCTGGTTTTGTACTTCGCATTGAAGGTAATATCTTACGCTGAAGAATTCGTACCTGTTGCCGCAGCATGAGGATCTCATGATCCTTCTCATCCTGAGCTACCATGAGGGTGGCAAAGACGTCCATCAATATCGTTATGAAGCACCAGAGTAGCCAGTAGATCAATTCAACCTCGCTTTAGATCAGGAATGAGTAGACAAGGCGTAATCATACCAGATTGGCCGGCGAGGTTGCGCTAGAATTTAGAACATATATAGTTTTACCACATTACAGGCTCACGACAGGCATCGCGCAACCGTTAAGTTCGCAGCCTTTAGATAGTTCAGTGGGAGGTGAACTAAGATGCGTAAAAACACTGTTAAAATCAGTACTGGCGAGGATTTGGTTTGGCCGCAGGTTTGCGTCTTGTGTCTCAAGCCTGCCACGCAAGATCATATCGATGTTATGGGAGACCTCAACGATCGCATTCCTTACTGTGACGATTGCTTCGGTAAAGTGCGACGCCTGGAGGATTGGATAGGCGGGGGTATCATAATTGCCGCGGTTATCGGGCTCATTGGAGCACTCATGGGTCTAATTGGAATCGTCGTCCAGAAAGGCTGGGCAGAACTCTTGCACATAGGACAGTCTTCAGTAGTCGCATTTGGTGGCGCTTTAATCTTCGGCGTCGGCTCTTATGTGTTACTGCGAATTCTATTTCTGCCCATACACTTAGTATTCCACTCTAAGCTTGCAAGGCCAGGTGTCAAAGCGCGCAAGGTCAAAGAAAGGGGATCGGTCACACCATTAAGGTTCACTAATGTGGAATATGCTGAACTCTTCCGGGAGGCGAACGACCTAGCGTAGGGAATCGGTATAACACATTAAATACGAAATCGACAAGGCTTATACGGCGTGCGCACCCTATATAGCTATGCAATTCCAACTGCGGATGGCCCCATCGTCATGCCCGTAAACGGATCGCCGTTTTAGGCGGGCCTCTCCTTTTCCTACAATCACTCTTTCTGATTTAAGGCACATCTGTGAAACGGAATATACATTCCAAAATAATATTAACCTCCGATAGATGACTGTTAATATATTGGATGTGTAAGTTAGCTAGCAAGAGAAGGTAAATAACAAATCAAACACAGGTTTTAGACCCAACGTACGCTTTACAAGAAACAATTATCGGCAATAATTGATATTGGGGCGGAAAACTTGATTTTCATGACTGGGGGATCCCCATTGATAACTTCAACGCAGCGATGGGCATCGTGATTCAACATCAACCAGCGGTGATGACCGTTGAAGAGGTCGCCGCGTATCTTCGGATTCCTCGATCATCTGTTTACAAGCTTGCCCAGGAGGGAAGGATTCCTTGCCAAAAGGTTGGGAGACATTGGAGATTTAACCACAATACCAT
>JBAUEL010000236.1:0-4932 GCA_049678585.1 Dehalococcoidia bacterium | reverse complement strand
CACCTCTATGCCCAGCCCCCGCATCATCCCGTCCGTGGGGGGCTGGAAGGCACGCCCGCCCACTACGGGGCTGATGGCGGCCACCCGCGCCTCGCTCTCACGCAGGGCGGCCAGGGCGCCTGGCAGCGCCAGGATGGGGCCGATGCTGCCGACAGGGTAGCTGGGCGCGACCACGACCCCAGCGGCCGTCTGGATCGCCTCCAGGACGCCGGGCGCCGGCCGGGCCTCCGCGGCACCCTCATAGGTCACGCCGCGTACGCGGTCCTGTGCCCCTCGCTTCACCAGATACTCCTGGAAGGGCTGAGGGCCGGCGCCGGTGACGACGAGCGTCCGCACTTGGTCGTCGGACATGGGTATGAGACGCACGCGCACCCCGAAGCGGCGGGCGATGTCGGCGGTGGCCTCGGAGAGGGCCTTCCCCTCGCGCAGCAGCCGCGTCCGGTGGAGGTGGGTAGCCAGGTCGCGGTCGCCGATGCGGAACCAGGTCTCGTGGACGAGGCGCCCTATAGCCTCCAGCCAGTGGAAGGTGTCGCCCCGGAGGCCCCAGCCGCGCTCTTCGTCCACCAGGCCGGCTAGGGCATAGGTGATGATATCGGGGTCCGGGCTCACGTGCAGGCCGTAGAGCTCCTCATCGTCGCCCGTGTTGACCACAACGGTCACGTCCTCGGGGGTGACCACCTGGACCAGCCCCTGGAGGAAGCGAGACCCGCCGGTGCCGCCCGCGAGGACGGTGATGCCTCGCCTGACCCGTTGCTGCTGCCGCTCACCCATACTAAGATCTTGGTCTCACCGAACAGAGGGTCGGCCGTTATCTTAGATTCGAGCGCCCGTCCGGGCAAGCCCGTGCATGCTCCGAGATGAACGGCGCACCGGCGGCCATCGAACCGGCCGGGCAGTTGACCACGCAGGCCTGAGCATCGTACGATGGCTGCAGCTTACGCTCGAAGGGGGCGTTGTATGCTGGCCCTTGTGTTGACGCTGACTCGATGTGAGATCGCTTCGTTCGTAAGGTCGGCCTGCTGAGGTCGGCCAGGACACGAATTATCGACGCCGCGGGCGGAGCGCTCGCGGCGTCTCACGTTGGGAGGATCTACCTTGAAGCCAGCATGGTACGAAGCCTTTGGTGATGCCCTGGGCGAGGGCTACCTGAAATATCCGTGGGTGCCGAGCACGGTCCCGGACTGCGACTACCTGGAGCGCGTCCTCGATGTGAGACCGGGAGGCAGGCTGCTGGACGTCGGCTGTGGCGTCGGGCGGCACGTGGTCGAGCTGGCCAGGCGCGGCTACCGGATGACCGGCATCGATGTCTCACGCGGCCTGCTGAGGGTTGGGGAGAGGCTCGCCCGCGAGGCCAGCGTGGACGTGGAGCTGCGGCATCTCGACGCCAGGGTTCTGGACTACGATTCGGAGTTCGACGCTGTCTACAGCGTGTGCGAGGGCGCCTTCAGCCTCGTCCCCACCGACGAGGAGAACCTGGCCATCCTGGAGGGCATGCGCAGGGCGGTGAAGCCGGGCGGCCGGGTGAGCGTCTGCGCCGGCCACGTCTATAGCGGTGCCGAGCGGTTCTGGGAACTCGACCCTGTCGACAATCGAGGAGAGCCTCGCCCCCAGACCAAGCTTTTCGAGGGGGAGCCGGACTACCCGGAAGACGCCCCCGATCTGGCCTTCACCGCCCGCGAGCTGCGGCTCATGTGCCGCCTCGCCGGTCTGCAGTGCCTGGGTGTCTACGGCGGCATCGCCGGGAACTACACCCAGCGACCGCCGCAGCGCGGCGACTGGGAACTCATCCTGCTGGGACGTCGGCCCTAGACCGAACGTCCTTCATTGGATAGGCTGCGAGGGCGGGCCAGTTCTAGGCTGGCCTGCCCTCGCCATCGCTAGGGAGGCCTCGTGCGCATCCCTACTCTGGACGACGTGTACCGCGCCCGGCAGGTCATCGCGCCCTACCTGCGACCGACACCGCTGGTACGCTCGGATGCCCTCTCTGAGCTGCTGGGCTGCCAGGCCTACCTCAAGTGCGAGAACGTGCAGCCTATCGGCGTGTTCAAGGTACGGGGCGGCATCAACCTCGTCTCCTCCCTGAGCGATGAGGAGCGGCGCCGGGGCGTCATCACCGCCTCGACGGGGAACCACGGCCAGTCCATCGCCTACGCCGCCCGCCTCTTTGGCGTCCCCGCCGTCATCGCCGCCCCCAAGAACTGCAACCCGGGCAAACGGCGGGCCATGGAGCGTCTTGGGGCGCGGGTAACCCTGGTCGGCAAGGACTTCGACGAGTCCCGCCTCTGGGCGGAGGAGGAGGCGGCCCGCCAGGGCTACCGTGACGTCCACGCCGCCAACGAGCCCCTCCTCATCGCCGGGGTAGGCACTATGAGCCTGGAGATCATGGAGGAACTCCCCGAGGTAGACGTCATCATCAACCCCCTCGGCGGCGGCAGCGGCTGCTCGAGCCACTGCATCGTGGCGAAAGGGATCAAGCCCGATGTCGAGGTCGTAGGCGTGCAGGCAGAGCGGGCGCCTGCCGTCTACCTCTCATGGAAGGCCGGCGAGCTTCGGGAGACGGAGTCCTCGGACACCTTCGCCGAGGGGCTGGCCACCCGCGTGGCCTTCGCGCTGCCTTTCTCGATCATCAAGGACCGCATCGATGACATCATGCTGGTGAGCGAGGAGGAGCTGCGGCAGGCCATCGTCACCCTGCTGGACAAAGCGCACATGCTGGCTGAGCCCGCGGGCGCGGCCTCGCTGGCCGCGGCACTGAAGGCCAAGGGCCGCCTCCGGGGGAAGAGGGTGGTGCTCGTTCTGACCGGGGCCAACATCACTGTTGAGCAGCTCCGGGCGGTCCTGGGCCAGCCAAACCAGCGCTGAGCAGTCACGGCGACACTTCGGATCAAGTACAGGGCCGCGGCCTTGCGCCGTGCGTTCTCGCCGCTCGCCGGGCCGCTGTCAACAGCGGGCGCAGTTGACAGGGCAGCGCCATCAGGTATAGTGGCCTCGCCCCGGTCAAGACGAGTTCCCGCTAGAGAGGCGTCACCATGGACTTCGAGACGATCATCTACGAGAAGAGCGAGGGCATCGCCACCATCATCCTCAACCGGCCCGAGCGCATGAACGCCCTGAGCAACGAGCTGATCCGGGAGTGGGCGCAGGCGCTGGAGGAGGCCCGCCTCGACCCGGAGGTGCGCGCGGTCATCCTTACGGGCGCGGGCCGCGGCTTCTGCGCTGGGGCGGACCTGCGTGGCGGCAGCCTCAGCCTTTCAGAGGCCGCGCAGCGCGAGAGCCCGCCTACGCCTGCCGAGCGTCGCAACTGGCTGCGCGATAGCGTCCACTACGTGCCCCGAGCGATGGCCCTGCTCGACAAGCCCTACATCGCCGCCGTCAACGGCGCGGCAGTGGGCGCGGGCATGGACATGGCAAGCATGTGCGACATCCGCTTCGCCGCCGACACTGCCCGCTTCTCGATGGGCTACGTGCGGATGGGCCTCATCCCCGGCGACGGCGGCTGCTACTTCCTCCCCCGCATCGTCGGCGTCGCCAAGGCCCTGGAGCTCATCTGGACCGGCGACTTCATGGATGGCCAGGAGGCGCAACGTGTGGGATACGTGAGCAAGGTCGTCTCGCTGGACGATCTCCTGCCCACGACTCGGGAGTTCGCCCGGCGGCTCGCCGAAGGGCCTGCCGTGGCCATCCAGCTCGCCAAGCGGCTCGTCTACCGGGGCCTCGACGCGAGCGTGCACGAGGCGCTGGAGCAGGCCAGCCAGGCCATGGCCATGGTCCAGTCCACGGAGGACGCCCGCGAGGGCCCGCGGGCGTTCATCGAGAAGAGGCCGCCGAGGTTTCAGGGACGGTAGGGCGCAAGAACATCGGAGAGGCTAGCCATGGACTTTCGCTTCACCCCAGAGCACGAAGCCTTCCGGCGGGAGGTGCGCGACTTCCTCGGCCAAGCGCTGCCGCCTACCTGGGGCAGCAAGAACGACCGCGAGCAGTTGACGCCGGAGGAGCAGTCGTTCGCGGAGCAGTTCGAGAAGGAGCTGTCCGAAAAGGGCTGGCTGACTCTGGCCTGGCCCAGGGAGTACGGCGGCCAGGGCGCGGACCCGCTCCAGCAGCTCATCTACAACGAGGAGATGTCCTACGCACGCGCGCCCGGCGCGACCACCAACATCGCCATCCACCTGACCGGGCCCACCCTGATGCTGTACGGCACCGACGAGCAGAGACGCCGTTTCCTGCCGCCCATCGCCCGCGCCGAGGAGCACTGGTGCCAGGGCTTCAGCGAGCCCGAGGCCGGCTCCGATCTGGCCTCCCTCCAGACCCGCGCCGTCCGCGACGGCGACGACTTCGTGGTCAACGGCACCAAGGTCTGGATCTCCTACGCCCATCGCGCCGACTGGTGTATTCTCCTTGCCCGCACCGACTCCGACGCCCCCAAGCACAAGGGGATCAGCTACTTATTCATGGACATGAAGTCGCCGGGCATCGAAATCCAGCCGCTCACCAACATCCTGGGCTCCAGCGCCTTCAGCCAGATCTACATGGACAACGTGCGCATCCCCCGCTCGAACCTGGTGGGCGACCTGAATCAGGGCTGGTACGTCGCCACCACCACCCTGGACTTTGAGCGCTCCGGCATCCAGCGCGTCATGTACGCCTATCGCACCCTGGATGAGGTCATCGATTACGCCCGGGCCGCCGGGCACGGTGGGACATCACTCCTGGACCGGCCGGTTATCCGCCACAAGCTCGCCGAGCTGAAGCTGGAGTTCGAGGTGGGGCGCCTCCTGTGCCACCGCGTGGCCTGGATGCAGTCCCGGGGCCTCATCCCCAACTATGAGGCCTCCGTCTCCAAGCTCTACGGGACCGAACTCCAGCAGCGGCTCTCTCAGGCCATCATCAACATGCTGGGGCCCGGCGGCGGGCTCTCACCGGGCTCACCTTGGG
>JBAUEL010000235.1:0-9930 GCA_049678585.1 Dehalococcoidia bacterium | reverse complement strand
GTTCCGACCCGCACGAATGGCGTAACGATCTGGGCGCTGTCTCAACGAGGGACTCGGCGAAATTGAAGTACCCGTGAAGATGCGGGTTACCCGCGCCAGGACAAGAAGACCCCGTGGAGCTTTACTGCAGCTTGGCACTGGAGGTGGGCCAGGGATGCGTAGGATAGGTGGGAGGCTACGAACCCAGGCTTTCGGGCTTGGGGGAGCCGCCGTTGAAATACCACTCTTCTCTGGTTTTCCTTCTAACTCCTGAGCAAGCAGGAGGACCGTGCCTGGTGGGCAGTTTGACTGGGGCGGTCGCCTCCCAAAAGGTAACGGAGGCGTCCAAAGGTCCCCTCAGGGTGGATGGAAATCACCCGTTGCGTGCATTGGCATAAGGGGGCTTGACTGCGAGACCTACGAGTCGAGCAGGGACGAAAGTCGGGCAAAGTGATCCTACGGTTCCGTGTGGAAGGGCCGTGGCTTAACGGATAAAAGCTACCCCGGGGATAACAGGCTTATCTCGCCCAAGAGTTCACATCGACGGCGAGGTTTGGCACCTCGATGTCGGCTCATCGCATCCTGGGGCTGGAGCAGGTCCCAAGGGTCCGGCTGTTCGCCGGTTAAAGCGGTACGTGAGCTGGGTTCAGAACGTCGTGAGACAGTTCGGTCTCTATCCGGCGTGGGCGTAGGAGGCTTGAGAGGAGCTGTCCCTAGTACGAGAGGACCGGGATGGACAGACCGCTGGTGTACCGGTTGTTCCGCCAGGAGCATCGCCGGGTAGCCAAGTCTGGCAGGGATAAGCGCTGAAAGCATCTAAGTGCGAAGCCCCCCTCAAGATGAGGCCTCCCACCGGGTTAACCGGGTAAGACCACGGGAAGACTACCCGTTTGATAGGCGGCAGGTGTAAGCGCAGCAATGCGTTCAGCTGAGCCGTACTAATGGTCGAGGGCTTGACCTACATTAAGTCCCCCGCACAAAGAAGTACCACCAACCCTGTTCGGTTTCGACGCGGGATGGAGCAGTGGTAGCTCGTCGGGCTCATAACCCGAAGGTCGGGGGTTCGAATCCCTCTCCCGCTACCAATGGCGTCACCGGGGGCCAACGGAAAAAAACCGTGGCCCCCGATGTCTGAACGTGTCATCGTATCCTGGTGGTTAGAGCGAGGTGGACCCACCCGTTCCCATCCCGAACACGGAAGTGAAACGCCTCAGCGCTGACGATACTTGGGGGGCAACCCCCTGTGGAAAATAGGCCACCGCCAGGGTGCTCGAGGGCCCCAGCCTGCAAGGCTAGGGGCCCTCTCCATTTCCTCACCTTCTCCCCACCTGTGATAGAATCGAGGCCGACCGTACGCTCCCGGTTCGGTGGAGGTGCCCCACATGTCCGTAGATAGCTTCACGTGGTTGCCCCGCAGCCTCGGCGCCTACTATCAGGGCCTCACCCTGGAGAAGGAGGAGGCGCCCTGGACGCCGCTGGCCAAGCCAATCGAGCAGTGCCGCTTCGCCCTCCTCACCACCGCCGGCCTCTACCTGAAGGGCAAGGACCCGCCCTTCGACCTGGAGCGGGAGAAGCGAGAGCCCTTCTGGGGCGACCCCACTTATCGCATCATCCCCCGCAACGTGGGCCAGGAGGACGTCGGCGCCGCCCACCTCCACATCAACACCGAGGACCTGCTTCAGGACATGAACATCGCCCTGCCCATCCAGCGTTTCCTGGAGCTGGAGGAGGCGGGCGAGATCGGCTCCCTGGCCCCCAGCCACTACTCCTTCATGGGCTATCAGCAGAACACCGATGCCTGGCGCGACCGCTACGGGCCCGAGGTAGCCCGTCGCATGAAGGAAGAAGATGTGGACGCCGCCCTCCTCACCCCCGTCTGACCGGACTGCACCAAGAACGTGCCCGTGCTGGCGCGTGTCATCGAGGCTGCGGGGATCAGCACCGTCCTGGTGACCATGATGCCCTACTGGTCGGAGCCGCTCGGCGTACCGCGGACCCTGGGAGTGGAGTTTCCATTCGTCCACTCTCTGGGGCACGCCGGAGACCGCGAGGAGCAACTCATGGTCATCCGCGAGGCGCTGCGGGTGCTGCGCGACGCTCGCGAGCCGCGGACAGTCGAGCACCTGCCCGACAAGTGGAGCGGCGACCACGACGAGTGGTACAGGCGCTGGCAGCCACCCGAGCCCCCGCCCATCATCGCCTGGCTGCGGGAGCAGCGCCGCAAGCAGGCGGAGGAGCGACGGGAAGGCGAGGGCACCCAGCCATGAACACGGGGGAGCTTCCCGAGGCCGTCCGCCGCTTCGTCGCCGAGGCCCGCGTCTGTCGGCTGGCCACCGTGGACCCCTCTGGCCAGCCCCACGTGGTACCCCTCTGCCCCGTGTTCGATGGCGACCGCACCCTCTATGTCGATGTGGGGCGGAACTCGGCCAACGCCCGCAACGTCGCTGCCAACCCCCGCGCCGAGGTGGCCCTGGACGAGTACGACGAGGACTGGTCTCTCTTGAGGGGCGCGCTCCTCCACTGTGACGTGCAGGTGGCGAAAGGGGAGGAGCGGGACCATGCCTGGCAACTCATTCGCCAGAAGTACCCCCAGTACAAGGAGGTCGACTGGCGTCCCCGCCTTACCCTGGCCCTGCGAATACGCTCGTGGACCGAGTGGGGCCTGATCAAACCGATGCGCTAGCAGGGCACTGAAGAACTTCCGCCTTCTTCCCTATCCTCGTAGGGCCTGCTGCCTGGAACGGCACTAAGGGCCCGGCTGGCTACACAGGCTTTCCAGAGCGGCGAAGCTATGCTAGAATAGCAACCAAGGAGCCGGACGGTCAGGGCCACGGACTCGTAGGCTGTCCGGCTCGTTTGCTGACTAAGGAGGACCCAAGGTTTGACAAACGATCCCCAGGAGCAGACGGGAGGTGGAGGGGCAGCAGACACAGGCGAAGGGGTCTTCGACATGAAGACCCTTCTCGAGCAGGAAAGCCTCAATTATAAATCCCTTCGGCGAGGCGAGGTCGTCGAGGGGGTTATTATGGGTTGGGACCGGGATGGTCTCGTGGTGGATATCGGCTCCAAGTCCGAGGGCATAGTCCCGCACCACGAGATGCACTCCCTGGGACCCGACCCCACCGCTCATCTCTCCGAGGGCGACAAGATCCTGGTGTTCGTGCTCCAGCCGGAGACCCCGGAAGGCCAGGTCCTGCTCTCGGTGGACCGGGCCCGCGGGGAGAAGGGCTGGCGTATCCTCCAGCAGCGCTACGAGGAGGGCGAGAGCTTCGAGGCCGAGGTCAGCGGCTACAACAAGGGCGGCCTCCTGGTCAACGTAGAGGGGGTGCACGCCTTCATCCCTCTCTCCCAGGTGGTGGGCCTCCGGCCGGACCGCAGCGAGGATGGAGAGTCCTCCCTCGCCCAGGCCGTAGGTCGCACGCTACGCCTGAAAGTCATCGAGATCAACCGACGCCGTAACCGCGTCATCCTATCGGAACGCGCCGCTTTGCAGGAGTGGAGGGCGCAACAGAAGGAGCGGCTCCTGGGCGAGCTGCGCGAGGGGGAGATCCGCGAGGGCAAGGTCAGCAGCGTGCGCAGCTTCGGCGTGTTCGTGGACCTGGGAGGCGCCGACGGGCTGGCCCACCTCTCGGAGCTCTCCTGGGACCGCAATAAGGCCCCGGAGGAGTTGTGCAAAGTCGGGGACACCGTCGAGGTCTACATCATGAAGGTGGACTCCGAAAACAAGAAGATCGCCCTGAGCCTGCGCCGGGCCCGGCCTGAGGAGTGGGAGAACGTTGTCGATAAGTACGTTGAGGGGCAGATGGTCACGGGCGTAGTCACGAAGCTAGTCACCTTTGGCGCCTTCGCGCGCATCGAGGGCCCGGTGGAAGGGCTTATCCACGTGTCCGAGTTGGTGGAGCGACGCATCGCCCATCCCAAAGAAGTGGTGCGAGAGGGCGATATCCTCCCCCTCAAGATCGTCCGCATCGAGCGGGACCGCCACCGCCTGGGGTTAAGCCTGCGCCGCGCTCGCGACGAGGCCGAAGTGGCTGGCTTCGTCTTCAGTGACGGCGGTGAGGTCATCACCGTGCCCGACCATATCCGCGCGGAGATCGAGGACCGGGAAGGGCTGGCACCCCCCGAGGCCAAAGAGCCCATGGCCGAGGAGCCCACGCCTGAGGAGCCGGTGGCAGAGGTGGCCGCTGAGCCTGTGGCGGAGGAGGAGCCTGCGCCTGAGGAGCCTGTCGCAGAGGTGGCCGCTGAGCCCGCGGCTGAGGAGCCTGCGCCTGAGGAGCCTGTCGCA
This sequence comes from Dehalococcoidia bacterium, assembly GCA_049678585.1. GTDB lineage: Bacteria > Chloroflexota > Dehalococcoidia > DSTF01 > CAZFGZ01 > CAZFGZ01. The sequence goes on along the minus strand of JBAUEL010000235.1, from coordinate 5,666 downwards.
GAGGCAGCCGCTGAGCCCGTGGCCGAGGAGCCTGCGCCTGAGGAGCCGGTTGCAGAGGCGGCCGCTGCTGAGCCTGCGGCTGAGGAGCCTGTCGCAGAGGTGGCCGCTGAGCCCGTGGCCGAGGAGGCTGCACCTGAGGAGCCGGTGGCAGAGGCAGCCGCTGAGCCTGTGGCTGAGGAGCCGGTGGCAGAGGCGGCCGCTGAGCCTGCGGCTGAGGAGCCCACGCCTGAGGAGCCGGTTGCAGAGGTGGCCGCTGAGCCTGCGGTCGAGGAGCCTGCGCCTGAGGAGCCGGTGGCAGAGGTGGCCGCTGAGCCTGTGGCTGAGGCGCCCGTCGTAGAGGGTGAGGTCGCCGAAGAGCCGGTGGCAGACTCTGAGGTAGAGGAGTCAGAGGAAGGCCGGCCCTAGGAGGTCGCTTCGGCCCTAGACGCGGGGAGAAGCGGTGTGGTAGCTTGGAATAGAAGGGGAAGATCCGGGCAAGGCGCGAGATGGCAGACAGATTCGACAAGTTTACTGAGCGAGCGCGTCGCGTCCTAACTCTGGCCCAGGAAGAGGCCCAGCGGTTCAACCATAACTACATCGGGACCGAACATCTGCTCCTGGGTCTCGTGCGGGAGGGCGAAGGGGTGGCCGCCAAGGTGCTGGCCAACCTGGGCGTCGAGCTCAGCAAGGTGCGCTCCGCCGTCGAGTTCATCATCGGCCGTGGGGACCGCGCTGTGCTCGGCGAGATCGGCCTTACTCCGCGGGCCAAGAAGGTCATCGAGCTGGCCGTGGACGAAGCTCGTCGCCTCAACCACCACTACATCGGCACCGAACACCTGCTCCTGGGCCTCGTCCGTGAGGGCGAGGGTATCGCAGCGAGCGTCCTGGAAAGCCTTGGGGTCAACCTGGAGCGGGTGCGCGCGGAAACCACCCGCATCCTCGCCCAGAGCATGCCACAGAGCGCGGCCACGGCGGGCCGGGCCAGCAGCCGCACCCCCACCGTGGACCAGCTCGGCATAGACCTAACCACAGCCTCGCGCGCGGGCAAGCTGGACCCGGTCATCGGCCGCCACAAGGAGATCGAGCGGGTCATCCAGATCGTGTCCCGTCGGACCAAGAATAATCCCGTCCTCATCGGCGAACCCGGCGTGGGCAAGACGGCCATCGTGGAGGGCCTGGCCCATCGGATCGTGGCTGGCGACGTGCCGGAGAGCCTCCAGGGCAAGCGCTTGCTCACCCTGGACATCGGCTCCCTGGTGGCTGGCACCAAGTACCGGGGCGAGTTTGAGGAACGACTCAAGAAGGTCATTGAGGAGATCAAGAACGCCGGCAACTGCATGTTGTTCATCGACGAGATGCACATGCTGGTGGGCGCTGGAGCGGCCGAGGGCGCTGTGGACGCGGCCAATATCCTCAAGCCCTCCCTGGCCCGCGGCGAACTCCAGTGTGTGGGCGCCACCACCCTAGATGACTACCGCAAGCACATCGAGCGCGACGCCGCCCTGGAGCGTCGCCTCCAGCCCGTGGTGGTGGAAGAGCCCAGCGTCGAGGAGACCATCGAGATCCTAGAGGGCATCAAGAGCCGATACGAGGAGCACCACAAGCTCAGCATCTCCTCGGAGGCCGTGGAGGCGGCAGCGAAGCTGGCTGCCCGCTACGTCTCCGACCGCTTCTTGCCGGACAAGGCCATAGACGTGGTGGACGAGGCAGCCTCCCGCGTCCGCATCAAGCATTCCTTCACTCCGCCCTCCCTGAAGGAGGCTATGAAAGGTCTGGAGAGCCTGCGCCGGGAGAAGGATGCGGCCATCTCTTCCCAGCAGTATGAGTACGCGGCCGAGCTGCGGGACCGCGAGGTCAAGCTCCAGCAGAAGATGGAAGAGCTGCAGCAGGGGCTCGAAGGGGAGATCGAGGAGGGCAAGCCCGTCGTCAGCGAAGAGGACATCGCCGAGGTGGTGAGCATGTGGACGGGCATCCCCGTCTCCCGCATCGCCAGTGAGGAGTCGGCGCGCCTCCTGCACATGGATGAGGCGCTGCACGGCCGGGTGGTGGGGCAGGATGAGGGCATCACCGCCATTGCCAAGGCCGTACGGCGCTCCCGTGCCGGGCTGAAGGACCCCAAGCGGCCCATCGGCGTCTTCATGTTCCTGGGGCCCACCGGTGTGGGCAAGACTTTCCTGCCGCGTGTCCTGGCGGAGTTCATGTTCGGCAGCGAAGACGCCATGATCAAGCTGGACATGTCCGAGTTCATGGAGAAGCATAACGTCTCCCGGCTGGTGGGGGCCCCGCCGGGCTACATCGGCTACGAAGACGCCGGCCAGCTCACCGACACGGTGCGCCGCAAGTCCTACTGCCTCATCCTCTTCGATGAGATCGAGAAGGCCCACCCCGACGTCTTCAACATGCTCCTCCAGATCTTCGATGATGGTCACCTCACCGACGCCAAGGGCAGGCGGGTGGACTTCCGCAACACCATCATCGTCATGACCAGCAACGTGGGCTCCGACCTCATCCGCAAGGAGACGGGCCTGGGCTTCCAGGTGAAGACGCAGGAGGCCAAGACCGCAGAGCAGCAGTACCAGAAGATGAAGGAGAAGGTCCTGGACGAGCTGAAGCGGATCTTCCGGCCGGAGTTCCTCAACCGCGTCGACGCCACGGTGGTCTTCCACGCCCTCTCCCGGGAGCACATCCGCCAGATCGTGGACCTCCAGCTCAAGGAGGTAGAGAGCCAGCTGATCCTCAGGGGAGTCACCATGGAGGTCACCGACGCTGCCCGCGACTGGCTGGGTGAGAAGGGCTACGACGAGGTCTTCGGCGCCCGGCCCCTGCGCCGGGTCATCCAGAACGAGATCGAGGACCGCCTGTCGGAGGCCCTGCTGGAAGGGCGCTTCCAGCCTGGCGAGCGTGTCCAGATCGACTGCGAGGCTGGCGAGGTCATCCTCAAGAACATGTCAGAGCCCGCCCTGACCTGACCCCAAGAGAACGCATCATTTGACCGACGGGGGAACCTCAACCAAGGTTCCCCCGCTTCTATATGGTGCACGCAGCCGCCTCAGAACATGAATCGTCGGTGGCGAACCACGATGCTCTGGAGGATGCCCAGGGCGATGAACAGGGTGATGAGGGAACTCCCCCCCTGGCTGATAAAAGGCAGGGGGATGCCGGTGACCGGGACAACTTGCAGGTTCATCCCGACGTTGATGAAGACCTGGAGCACGATGAAGATAACGATCCCTGTGGCCATGAGCCGCCCGAACGTATCCTGGGAGAGCGAGGCCACCCGCATCCCTCGGAACAGCAGGATGATGAACAGCCCGAACAGCACCAGGGCTCCCATCAGACCCAACTCCTCGCCCAGCACGCTGAACACATAGTCAGTGGTCTGGGTGCGCAGGTAATCGAGCTGGGTCTGGCTGCCCTGGGTTAGCCCCTTCCCCAGGATGCCTCCCGAGCCGATGCTGATCTCCGCCTGGAGAATGTTAAAGCCCGAGCCCAGCGAGTCGCTGGCAGGGTCCAGCCAGAGGGCGATGCGCTCGCGCTGGTAATCGCTGACGAAGGCCAGGAAGACGAAGGGGACAGATATCAGCCCCGCGCCCAGGAGCCCCAGCACGTGGGCAGGCCTGACCCCCGCCATCATCACCATCCCCAGCCAGATCGCCATAAAGATGACCGCAGAGCCCAGGTCCGGCTGGGCGAAGACCAGGGCTGTGGGCACCGCCACCAGGCCCAGCGAGGTAAGGAACACCCTCGGGTCATGCAGCCGCTCCTGTCGGTCCGCCAGGTACTTGGCCAGCACGATGATGACCACCAGCTTGGCCACCTCCGAAGGCTGGACCTGAATGTCGCCCAGCATCATCCAGCGACGGGAGCCATAGGCGCTCTCCCCCACCGCCAACACAAACAGCAGGACAACTACTGCCACCACGTAGAGACCCGTGCTGACCACACCCAGGGCTCGATAGTCCAGGCGCGCCAGCAAGATGGACAGGGCGATGCCCACCCCGGCGAAGGCCGCCTGGCGCACCACCGGGTGCGAGAGGGAAGCGGTAAGCTCCCCGTAGGTGGTGAGGCTGCCGCTGTAGATGAGCAAGGCGCCGAAGGCCACCAGGGCGGCGCTCGAGAGGAGCAGTATGAGATCGAAGTCGCGGACGGCGCGGGCGTTCATCGGGTTTCTGCCTGTCGCGCAAAGCTCTGCCGGTGGAAGTAGTAGTCTAGGATCTTGGCCGCCGCTGGCGCCGCATCGATCGACCCGTTGCCCTTCTCCAGGAACACCACTACTGCCACTTGGGGGTCCTCAAAGGGGGCGAAGCCGGTGAACCAGCCGTGGCTCTCGTACTGACCGTTCGCCAGGGGCAGCCCGAACTCGGCGGTCCCTGTCTTCCCGGCCACACTCACTCCCGGGACCGCTCCCCTGCGGGCGGTGCCCCAGGAGGCGGCCTGTCGCATGGCCTCTCGGAAGATCGCCAGATTGTCCGGGGACACCTCCAGATGCCGCTGCACCACCCGCTCGAACGGACGCACCAGGCGGCCGTCGGCGTCGACCACCTCCCGCACCAGCCGGGGCACCAGCACGTCGCCCCCGTTGGCGATGGCCGCGGTCACCCTGACCATCTGGAGGGGAGTGGTGGCCAGGTAGCCCTGGCCGATGCCGAAGTTGTAGGTGTCCCCGGTCACCCAGGGCTCGCCCAATGTCTGCTCCTTCCAGCGGGGGTCCGGCACCAGTCCGGGCGATTCCCCGGGCAGGTCAATCCCGGTGGGTGCCCCCAGACCGAAGGCGCGGGCGTAGCTCGCCAGGCGGCTGGCTCCCAGGCCACGAAAGATCTCCACCCCTTGCTGGTAGTAGCCGCCGGCCAAGTAGTAAAAGTACACGTCGGAGGACATGGCCACGCCCCCGTAGAAATTGAGCGTGCCCAGGGCCGCCCAATCGCGGAAGACGTAGACCACCTCAGGGTTGTACTGATTGGGAACGGTGATGTAGCCGCGGCTGGTGATGGTGGTGCTGGGCGTAGCTATCCCCTCCTGGAGGGCGGCCACACCGGTGACCTGCTTGAAGGTGGAGCCGGGCGGATACATCTCGGCGATGGCGTGGTTGACCAAAGGCTTGGCCGGGTCGTCCAGAAGGCGCTGGAGCTGCGCCTCATCGATCTCGCCGGAGAACAGGTTGTTGTCGAAGCTGGGGAGGGACACCGTAGCCAGGACCTCCCCGCTACGCACGTCCATCACCACAGCGGCAGCGTTGGTGGAGGAGCCCATGGCTCCCTGGAGGATCTCGGTGACCTTGCGCTGGAGGTCCAGGTCCAGGGCCAGTACTACGCTGTGGCCCGGTCGGGGGGCCAACGAGTTGAGGGTGCGGATCTCGCGGCCGCTGGCGTCGACTTCCACCTGCTTGCGGCCGGGCACGCCGCGCAGCATCGATTCATAGGCCGCCTCTACCCCGGTCTTGCCGATGCGGTCGTTAAGTTCGTAGCCCCGGTCCCGCAGTTCCACGTACTCGGCTTCGTCCAGTCTGCCCACATAGCCCAGGACATGGGCCAGAAGCGGCCCCTCGATGTAACGGCGCTTGGGCTCCACCAGCACATGGACGCCGGCCAGGCCGGGCTCGGCCTCGCGCAGACGGAAGGCCGTCTCCTCGTCCAGGTCAGCCTTAACGATCACCGGGCTGAAGGGGTCCTTGCTCTCCTTGACCGCAG
>JBAUEL010000234.1:0-19619 GCA_049678585.1 Dehalococcoidia bacterium | reverse complement strand
TCCTCACCACGATGGTCCGGCCGGCCGGCCTCGAGGCCTCGGCCTCCGAGGCCACCTTGAGGGCCTGGCCCTCGTCGATGTCCCCTATGACCACGTTCGCCCCCTCCCGCGCGAAGCCCAGCGCGATGGCCCGGCCGATGTTGGATGCGCCGCCGGTCACGATGACGCTCTTGCCCGCCAGTCCCAAGTCCATGGACACACCTTCCCAGCTAAGGATCCGTAGGGGTCCGGCTATGCGACCGCCCCGGGTATGAACTCCGGAGGCTGCACCACCTTCATCTTCAGGACGCCGGGCTCGCAGCCCACCACGCAGGAGCCGCAGCCGAAGCAGTTGTCCTCAATGATCGATGCCTTCAGCTTCCTGCTGCCCTCCACCTTGGCCATCGTCACCGCGTCGAACTGGCAGCGTTCCACGCAGTCCTGGCAGCCGTCGCAGGCGTCTAGGTCGACCATGTAGGCCTGGTAGCGGCTCTTCTGCCAGGCCTTGCCCGCGGGCATGCGGGCCTGGTCCAACGGCACGTAGATCATGCAGCAGTCGCGACAGCACTGGCAGCTCGTGTTGACGCCGGTCATGATGGCGCTGTTCGGCCACTGGTGCACCAGCCCGTCCTCTTCGACCTTCTCGCAGAGCTCGAGAGCCTCCTCGATGCTCAACTGCCTGCCTGACTCGCGCTTGATGGCGTACTCGGCTCCCCGACCGAACTGCAGGCAGTTCCAGCGCTCCTCCTCGCTGGTGTGCTCGCAGTGCTCGCCGACCGCCGTGGTGCAGTAGCGGCAGGAGCAGGGCACCACGCCGATGAGCTCCTGGGCCTTCAGCATCTCCGGGAAGTTCTCGCAGGGAAGGACGTCCGCCAGGTCTTTGATGCTCTTGTAGGCGGGCACCACGCGCGTCAGGGGACCCGGCGCCTGTCGGATGCGCTCGGCCGTCTGGGGGTACATCTCGTTTATGATGAAGTCGTACCACAGCTCATAGAACGGGCGGTCCTTCACCACGTCGCGATCCTGGGTGGCCATGCTGGCGTCGTGGAGCTGGGTGATGTTGCGGGCGAACCGGTAGTAGTCACGGGTTACGAAGTCGCCCCGAGGGAAGGCCACCCCCTTGTAGAAGAGATCGTCGAGGGCCCTGCCCACCTCATCCTCCGGGAAGCCCGTCTTCTCGGCGACCTCGGCGACGGTAGCCGGCAGAGCCGCAGCCATCTGCGCCTGCTCCGGGGTCATCAGGTCCTCGAGCACCCGGCGCAGTCGGGCCGAACCCGGAAAGCCCACACCCGCAACGAGACTCTCGTAGGCATCCTGGGCGTTCATATCGTTCACCTCCCCTTCATATCCAAGGCGGCTGATCGCGCCTGCCCAACGTTCGCCCGGAGTCTAGGCCGTGCTCAGAAGGGTGTCAACCAGGCGAGCGCCCCCCGGTGACCGATTCACAGGTGGTGGGTTGGCTTTGCTGTCCCGCCGCCTGAAGGGTCTGTTGACAAACCCTTGTCCTGTCACCCTGAGCGAAGCGAAGGGTCTCGATGAACCAGATTCTTCGCTCCGCTCAGAATGACAAGGGCAGCGCAAGGGCGTTTTTCAACAGGCTCTGAACTCCGCAGCACCTCCTCCCCCATTCACAAGCCGCGGGTTTTCAACCCGCGGGGTCGCTGACAATGCCCTCCCACCAAGAATGAGCCGGTCACCGCCCGGCCGGGGCTACCGCAAGACCCCCAGGCCAAAGTATGCTTCAAGATGGCCCGCGGCGTCCTCTGCGAGGCGCTCATGTTGGAGCACCCGCGACCAGCGGCAGGGTGCGCCGCAGCGGCCGCGGTTTGGCTGACTCATCTTTCGGAAGGAGCTGAGCACGATGCGCAGCGACGTGGTAAAGAATCGCAGGCCCCTCTTCCTGGCCATGGGCAGGACCAGCGAGGAGATGGCCAGGCCCCTGGTGGGCATCGTCAACTCGCAGAACGAGCTGGTCCCCGGCCACATCCACCTCGACGACATCGCAGGCGCGGTGCGCGAGGGCGTGGTCGCCGCCGGCGGCACCCCATTCGAGTTCCCCGCCATCGCCATCTGCGACGGGCTGGCCATGGGCCACGCCGGCATGTGCTATCCCCTGCCCAGCCGCGAGCTCATCGCCGACTCCGTTGAGGCGATGATGCTCGCCCACGCCCTTGACGCCATGGTCATGGTGACCAACTGCGACAAGATCACCCCCGGCATGATGATGGCCATGGCCAGGCTCGACGTGCCGGCGATCATGGTCAGCGGCGGGCCCATGCTGGCGGGCCAGTTCAAGGGCGAGGCGGTTGACATCGCCCAGGCCGGCGAGCTGGTGGGCAGGATCGCCAGGGGAGACGTCTCGCGAGACGAGGCCATGGAGTTCGTGGAGGCCTGCGCGCCAACCTGCGGCTCCTGCGCAGGGCTCTTTACGGCCAACAGCATGAACTGCATGTCGGAGGCGCTGGGGCTCTCCCTGCCCTGGAACGGCACCATCCCCGCCGTCTACGGAAAAAGGAGAGAGCTCGCCAAGCTCACCGGTGCCCGGGTCATGGACCTGGTCCGGGAGGAGATCACGCCCTCCGCCGTGCTCACCAGGGAGGCCTTCGAGAACGCTATCACCGTGGACATGGCCATCGGGGGCTCCTCGAACACCGTCCTCCACCTGATGGCCATCGCCGCCGAGGCCGGGGTCGACCTTGACCTGGACCTCTTCCACCGGATCAGCCGGCGGACGCCCCGCCTCTGCGACATGAGCCCCGGCGGCCGGCACCACCTCGAGGACCTCTACCAGGCCGGCGGCCTCCAGGCGGTCATGAAGGAGCTGGCCGGGAAAGGCCTGCTCCACCTCGAGGCCATGACCCTCGGCGGCCAGACCGTCGGAGAGGTGGTCGCGGGGGCCCGCGTGGAGCGACGCGATGTCATCAGGGACACGGAGAACCCCTACGACCCGGAGGGAGGCCTAGCCATCCTCTACGGGAACCTGGCACCCGATGGGGCGGTGGTCAAGCAGGCCGCAGTCCGGCCGGAGATGCTGCGCCACCAGGGCCCCGCCCGCGTCTTCGACATCGAGGAGGAGGCCACCCAGACCATCCTCCGCGGCGACATCGGGAAAGGGGACGTGGTGGTCATCAGGTACGAAGGCCCCAGGGGCGGACCCGGCATGCGCGAGATGCTTTCGGCCACTTCGGCCATCGTCTCCATGGGCCTGGACGCGGATGCCGCCCTGGTGACCGACGGCCGGTTCTCCGGAGCGACCAGGGGCGCCGCCATCGGGCACGTCTCGCCCGAGGCCATGGAAGGAGGACCCATCGCCGTGCTCCAGGAGGGCGACATCATCGAGATCGATATCCCGGAGAAGACCCTCAACGTGCGGCTGGCGCAGGAGGAGATCGAGCGACGCCTGGCAGCCTGGTCACCTCCCCCGCTGAAGAGGGAGGTAGCCTCGTACCTCCGCCGCTACTCCGCGATGGTCACCTCGGCCAGCACGGGGGCAGTCCTCAGGCTACCCTAGCAGTCTGCTGATAAACCCAAGTGGGCCGTTCGTGGTTCGACAGGCTCACCACGAGCGGAATCTGAGAACCGCTCGTCCTGAGCCCGTCGAAGGGCGAGCGGCGGCTCTTTCAGCAGCCTGGTAGCGCCGCGAGCCGGCACACGCCTAGACCGGGAGGGGACCGCCGGCGTCGGCCAGGAGCTTCTCGTGCATCTCCTCTACCACCCCCCGCTCCTCAGCAGCCAGGTCATGCTCCTGGAGTGGGTCGGCCTCCATTTCGTAGAGATGAGGCCCAGTCCCGTCATTGCCAGCGAAGTACACGTAGCGCTCGTCTCGACACCACGAGTTGTTCGCATAGCCCGCACTCACGTGCTCCCGAGGCGCAACTCCGCCCGCCGCCAGCTCCAAGAGGTCCATCCCGTCCTGCGGCGCCGGAGGCTCCACGCCAAGAGCCTTCATGACAGTGGCCGGAATGTCGTGGAGCTGAGCGAAGGCCTCCACCCGCGTCCCCGCGCCCACCCCATCCGGCCGGCGCACCAGCAACGGCACGTCCATTAGCTCGTACCAGAGGCCCGAGGAGAGCTTCCCTATCAGGCCATGCTCGCCCAGTTGATGGCCGTGGTCGGAGGTCACGATAAGCAGAGTGTCCTCCAGCATCCCCAGCTCCCGCGCCCGCTCCAGGAACAGCCCCAGCCAGCGGTCCACCATCGTCACCTCTCCCGCATAGAGGGCGCGCATGTGCCTCAGCTCGGCCGCCGATAGGTAGTCGCTCGGCCCGTAGTGGGGCTGAATGAGCTCCCGCCCCTCATACCCAGGGTCATACTTCTCCACGTACTTCTCCGGAGGGTCCCACGGCTCATGCGGATCGAACGAGTCCACCATCAGGAAGAACCTCTCCACACCCTGGTTCTCCTCCAGCAACCGCATCGCCTCCCGAAACACCCGCGGCGCCTGATAATCCTCCTCGCTCTCCCGCTCCCCCTGATTGGCCAGGTGCTGGGTCAGCAGGAGCCACATCCAGAACACCTCCTCCTGGGAGAGACCCTCGGGAAGCAACTCGTCCACGTCTTCGGCCCGCACCTGGCTGATGGAACCGTAAGGGTCCGACTCATGGCCCCGAACCCACCGCCACTGCCGGAAGCCACGGTGAAAGTTCTGCGACGGCTTGAAGAAATGGTAGGTGTCGGTGATGAAGACGGTATGAAGGCCCGCTCCCGCCATCGCCTCGTGCACCGTGACCTGCTCCTCAGGGATGTGCTGCCAGCCGGGGAGCGCCAGGTCGCCTCGATTCGGCGTCCACACCCGAAACGGCCAGGTGCGCAGCCCGGTATGGAGAGAGCGCCGCCCTGGCATCGTCGGCAGCGACTCCGGGTAGGCCCGGGTGAACAGAATGCTCTCCCCGGCCAGGGCGTCCATCGCTGGCGTCTCGATCCAGTCATTCCCGTAGCAGCCCAGGTGATCGGCCCGCAGCGTGTCGAGCATGTCGACGATGGCGTTCCTGGCGATTCCGTTGCCGGACCCTGAGACTACTGCCGGAATCCCGGCGGCAGGCCCGATGCCACCCGCTGGCTTCTCTTCCCTCGCGTCCACGCTTAGACCGGGAGGGGACCGCCGGCGTCGGCCAGGAGCTTCTCGTGCATCTGCTCTACCACTCCCTGCTCCTCCGCCGCCAGGTCCTGCTCTTGGAGCGGGTCGGCCACCATGTCGTAGAGATGCGGCGCGCGCCCGTCATTCCCAGCGAAGTACACGTAGCGCTCGTCCCGGCACCACGAATTGAAGGCATAGCCAGCGCTGACCTGCTCCCGAGGAGCGACCCGCTCCGCCGCCAGCTCCAAGAGGTCCATCCCATCCTGCGGCGCCGGCGGCTCCACCCCCAGCGCCTTCAGAACAGTGGGCGGGATATCATGGAGCTGAGCGAAGGCGTCCACTCGCGTGCCCGCACCCACCCCGTCCGGCCGGCGCACCAGCAACGGCACGTCCATCAGCTCGTACCACAGCCCGCCGGGGAGCTTGCCGGTCAACCCGTGCTCCCCCAGTTGATGGCCGTGGTCAGAAGTCACGATCAGCAGAGTATCTTCCAGCATCCCCAGCTCCCGCGCCCGCTCCAAGAACAGCCCCAGCCAGCGGTCCACCATCGTCACGCTTGCAGCGTAAAGGGCCCGCATGTGCTTCAGCTCCGCCTCCGTCAGGTAGTCGCTCGGCGCGTAGAGGGGCTGAATGATCTCCCGCCCCTCGTAGCCGCGGTCGTACAGGTCCACGTACTTCTTGGGCGGGTCCCACGGCTCGTGCGGGTCGAACGAGTCCACCAGCAGGAAGAACCTATCCACCTTCTGGTTCTCCTCCAGCAACTCCATAGCCCCGCGGAACACCCGTGGCGCCTGGTAGTCCTCCTCGCTCTCCCGCTCCCCCTGATTGGCGAGGTACTGCGTCAGCAGGAGGCGCGTATGGGACGACTTCTTCTCGTCGAGGCCCTCGGGGAGAAACTGCTCCACCTCCTCGGGCTTCACCTCCACAATGGAGCGGTGGGGATCCGACTCATGGCCCCGAACCCACCGCCACTGCCGGAAGCCACGGTGAAAGTTCTGCGACGGCTTGAAGAAATGGTGAGTGTCGGTGACGAAGACGGTGTGAAGCCCCGCGTCCACCATGGCCTCGTGCACCGTGATCTGCTCCTCGGGGATGTGCTGCCAGCCGGGGAGCGGCACGTTGCCTCGCTCCAGCGCCCACACGCGAAACGGCCAGGTGCGCAGCCCGGTATGCATAGAGCGGCGCCCGGGGATCGTCGCCAGCGACTCCGGGTAGGCCCGCGTGAACAGAATGCTCTCCTCCGCCAGAGCATCCATCGCTGGCGTCTCGATCCAGTCATTCCCGTAGCAGCCGACGTGGTCGGCACGGAGCGTGTCGAGCATGACGACGATGGCGTTCCTGGCGGTTCCGTTGCCGGGCCCTGAGACTACTGCCGGAGTCCCAGCGGCAGGCCCGATGCCGCCCGCCGGCTTCTCCTCCCCTCCGCAGGCTGCGCCCAGACCCACCGCAGCGAACGCAGCCGCCGTCGACTTGAGCAACGCCCGCCTCGAGAGGCGCTTCCCTTCCATCTGCCGCCAGTAGCTAGGCCCTTCCATGCTCCTGCCCTCCTCATTTCGCGCTGTCCTGCCAGCGGGAACCCGAAAGCGGTCCGTGCCATATTGCCTTTTCTCGACCTCGGACTCAAGCCCCTTTCTCTCCGGATGAATCCAGCAGCATGGGCGGCCATGCTCAGGACACTGCAACCATAGCTCGCTGGAGGTGATCGAGAAGTTGTGACCCCCGTCGGGCTAGCGCCCCAGGAGGCCGTAGCCGTGCCTCGGGAGGGTGCTGATGAGCTCCGGGCTGAAGCCCGCGGCCCGGATCTTGGCCCGTAGGTTGCGGATGTGGGCCCGCACGAGCTCCGGCCCTGCGGTCCCCGGGGCGTAGCCCCAGACCTGCTCGAGCAGTTCCTCCGTGGAGACCACCTCGCCCGCCCGCTCCATGAGGTAGCGGATCAGGCGGAATTCGGCGGGGGTGAGCCTGACACTGGCGCCCCCGGCGAAGGAAAGCTCTCGCTGTCCCAGGCGCAGGCGTAGGGACCCGGCCCGCAAAGGGCGCTCCCCGCGCGGCGCTCTTCGGGCAACGGCCACCAGACGTCCTACCTCCCGGCACAGCTCCTCCCGCTCCAGGGGCTTGGCCAGGACATGGTCGCAAGCCGGGTCGGGTGCCAGAGGCAGCAGTCCATCCGCCAGCATGGCCCGCCGCGAGGCCAGCAGCAAAGCGGGCAGGTTGCAGTAGTCCGGCTCGGAGCGCAGCCAGCGCCAGAAGGCCACAAGGTCGGACCTGCGGAATGAGGTGTCCAGACAGAGCAGGTCAACCTCGAGGGATGCCAGGGCGCGTCGCGCCTGAGAAAGGGTCTGAACGTCAAACGTGGTGTGACCTTCCGGGGCGAGAGAGCGACGGAAGGCCTGACACACGACATCGTCGGGGCTGGCCAGAAGTAGCTGCGGCATGAGTGCTGGCGCAGGTCCTAGGGCGGGGCAAGGACGACCTGTCACTGAACTGATTATCCCCTTATCGCCCTGTTGTCAATACCCCCAACGCACCTCTAGGACCCTTGTTCGCCCATTGACCCCGACACTATAATGGATCGCTTGGGCCTCTCCCAGGCCACAGATTCACCCGGAGGTGCCGGTGTGCCCCTGGACGCCATTCTGGTCAAAGGTGCCCGCGAGCACAATCTGAAGGACATCGACGTCGCCATCCCCCGCGACAAGCTGGTCGTCATCACCGGCGTCTCGGGCTCCGGCAAGAGCTCTCTCGCCTTCGACACCATCTATGCCGAGGGACAGCGCCGTTATGTCGAGTCGCTCTCCGCCTACGCCCGCCAGTTCCTCGGCCAGATGGAGAAGCCCGACGTCGACTACATCGAGGGGCTCTCCCCAGCCGTCTCCATCGACCAGAAAGGCGCCAGCCGCAACCCCCGCTCCACCGTCGGCACCCAGACCGAGATCTACGACTACCTCCGCCTGCTCTTCGCTCGAGTGGGCCACCCCCACTGCCCCGGCTGCGGCCGCCCCATCGAGCGGCAGACGGTGCAGCAGATCGTGGACGCCATCCTGGACCTGCCGCCGGGCCAGCGCATCATGATCCTCTCGCCCGTCATCCGCGATCGAAAGGGCGAGCACCTGCACGTCTTCGAGGATGCCCGCAAGGCGGGCTTCGTGCGCGTGCGCGTCGACCGGCAGGTGCGTGACCTGGCCGAGGACATCGACCTGGACAAGAATCGCCGCCACACCATCGAGGTGGTCGTGGACCGCCTGATCACCGAGGGCCCGGAGGGCGAGGGCTCCGCCGCCTCCGCCAGCCGCCTCGCCGACTCAGTGGAGACGGCCCTCAAGCTGGGCGGGGGCGTGGTCCAGGTTGACATCGACGGACAGGAGGATCGCCTCTTCTCCGAGCACTTCGCCTGCGTCCACTGCGGCATCAGCCTGGGCGAGCTGGCACCTCGCAACTTCAGCTTCAACAGCCCTCACGGCGCCTGCCCCGAGTGCACCGGCCTGGGCGTGAAGATGGAGATCGACCCCGACCTGGTGATCCCCAACAGGCAGCTCACCATCGCCGAGGGAGCCATCCACCCCTGGGCCGGAGGCCACCCCGTGGTGAACTGGTACCGTCAACTGATCGACGCAGTGGCCACGAAGTACGGCTTCTCGGTCCATGTGCCGCTGTCACGCCTGAAGCCGGAGCATCTAAAGATCATCCTCTACGGGGACGACAGCCCTATCACCATCAGGCACCGCTGGGAGACCACCTTCGAAGGGGTAGTCCCCAACCTCAGCCGCCGCTACCGCGAGACCGACTCCGACTACGTGCGCTCGCAGATCGAGCGCTACATGGCCGCCAACCCCTGCCCGGCCTGCCAGGGCGCCCGCCTCAAGCCCGAGTCCCTCGCCGTCACCGTGGCCGACAGGAAGATCGTCGAGATCACCCACATGAGCGTGGTCGAGGCGCAGGAGTGGTTCGCCTGGCTGGCGGGGCCCAAGACGGCCCTCTCGCAGCGCGAGCAGACCATCGCCTACCAGATCCTGAAGGAGATCTGCGCCCGCCTCGACTTCATGGTGGAGGTGGGCCTTGACTACCTGAGCCTGGACCGGGCCACCGGCACCCTCTCCGGAGGCGAGGCCCAGCGCATCCGCCTCGCCACCCAGATCGGCTCCGGGCTCATGGGCGTCCTCTACGTCTGCGACGAGCCCACCATCGGCCTGCACCCCGCCGACGACGCCCGCCTCATCCGTACCCTCGATCGGCTCCGCGACCTGGGGAACACCGTCCTCATCGTGGAGCACGATGAGGCCATGATGCGCGCCGCCGACCACCTCATCGACATGGGACCCGGCGCGGGAGAGCACGGCGGCGAGGTGGTGGCGGCGGGCGCCATCGAGGAGGTAATGGCCTGCCCCCGGTCCATCACCGGCCAGTACCTCAGGGGCGAGCGCCGCATCCCCCTGCCCGCGCGCCGCCGCGAGGGCAACGGCCTCGTCCTCACCATCAAGGGGGCGCGGGAGAACAACCTCAAGAATATCGATGTGCACATCCCCCTGGGCAAGTTCGTCTGCATCACCGGCGTGTCCGGTTCGGGCAAGAGCACCCTCATCGCCGAGATCCTCTACAAGAAGGCCGCCCAGCTTCTCTATGGGGCCAAGGACCGCCCGGGGCAGTGCGACGGCATCCTCGGCCTGGACCACATCGATAAGGTAGTGAGCATCGACCAGTCGCCCATCGGCCGCACCCCCCGCTCGAACCCGACCACCTACACCGGCACCTTCACCCCCATCCGCGAGCTCTTCGCCTCGGTGCCCGAAGCCCGCCTGCGCGGCTACTCCCCGGGCCGCTTCTCCTTCAACGTGAGAGGCGGCCGCTGCGAGGCCTGCCAGGGCGAGGGCTACATCGAGATCGAGATGCACTTCCTGCCCGACGTCACCGTCCCCTGCGAGGTCTGCAAGGGCAAGCGCTACAACCGCGAGGCCCTCGAGGTCACCTTCCGCGGCAAGAACATCGCCGAGGTGCTGGACATGACCGCCGAGGAGGCCCTGCGCTTCTTCCAGCCCTTCCCCCGCGTCCGCTCGAAGCTGGAGACCATCAACGCCGTGGGCCTGGGCTACATCCGCCTCGGCCAGCCCGCCCCCACCCTCTCCGGCGGCGAGGCCCAGCGCGTGAAGCTCTCCACCGAGCTCTCCCGTCGCTCCACCGGCAAGACCCTCTACATCCTCGACGAGCCCACCACCGGCCTCTCCTTCGAGGACACCAACGCCCTCCTCCGCGTCCTCCAGCGGCTGGTCGACGCGGGCAACACCGTGGTGGTCATCGAGCACCACCTGGATGTCATCAAGAGCGCCGACCACCTCATCGACCTGGGGCCCCTGGGAGGGGACCGCGGCGGCTACATCGTCGCCGAGGGCACGCCGGAGCAGGTCGCCCGGGTGAAAAAGAGCTACACCGGCCAGTACCTCCGCCCCAAACTCGCCGCCGCCCGCGATGGAGAACCCGTAGGGGCGGTTCGCGAACCGCCACAAGCAGCCCGTCGGCGCCGTTCGCGAACCACCCCTGCCAGGGGACACACCCGTAGGCCCCGTTCGGGAACCGCCCCCACACACTGAAATGACCTACAGCCCTCCTCCTCACCATCGTCGCTCAATCCGGCTGCCAGCCTATGACTATGCGCAGCCCGGCGCCTACTTCCTCACTGTGGTTACCCACCAGCGGCAATGCCTGTTTGGTGAAGTTGTCGACGGGCAAGTGCTGGTGAGTGCTTATGGCGAAGCGGTGGGGCAAGAATGGCTACGGTCGACCCAAATCCGCCGCGAAATTCAATTGGATGCGTTCGTGGTTATGCCAAATCATATTCACGGCATCGTCATCATAGACGGCCAGACCGTAGGGGCGCACGGCCGTGCGCCCCCAGGCCATGCGCCCCCAGGCCGTGCGCCCCCAGGCCGTGCGCCCCTGCATCGTTCGGCACGCTCACTCGGCTCCTTCATCGCTGGATTCAAATCCGCCGTAACCAAACGCATCAACGAGATGCGGCGTACGCCCGGTCTCCCGGTATGGCAACGCAACTACTACGAGCGCGTCATACGCAACGAAGAAGAGCTGCGTCAGATCCGGCAATACATCATTGACAATCCAGCGCAATGGGACGAGGATGTCGAAAACCCCCAACGCTCAGACCAAACACACCATAGCGGGGCGGTTCGCGTACCGCCCCTGCTATCGTATGACCGGCGAGCGCCTGCTATAATCGCTGGGGCGAATCCGTTGAGGGAGGCCTGAAGGCCTTCCCTACATTCCGGTTCAGCAAATCGAGAAAGGAGCGTCTATGACCTCAGTCGTCAAGAAGCGGCGGAAGAAGATCAGCAAGCACAAGCACCGCAAGATGCTCAAGAAGACCCGCTGGCAGCGCAAGCACAAGGGCTAGAGGGCCGGGTCAACATGACACTGGTCATTCCGGGCGACCCGGCCCAGGGCGTCCCGGAGCTTCGCTTCCAGGCCAACCCCGTCTACAACCTCTATCACTACCTCCGCACCCTGCCCGAGCGGCCGCAGCCGCCCGCGGCGGCGGCAGCCCGAGATTTCGATCTCCCACCAAAAAACCGGCCAGTTTAGTAAGAGATCACTTTCTAAACTACTTCCCTCTAGGGCGGGCATGTCCTAAAATAGCGCGGTTTGTCCGGTCCGGCGTGTTTCTAGTTCACTGGAGGGATTCAACGAGCCATGACGTACATCATCTGCGAACCCTGCGTCGACGTGAAGGACCTGGCCTGTGTGGATGTCTGCCCGGTCGACTGCATCAAGCATGACGGCGATGCGGACCGCATGCTCTACATCGACCCCGACGAGTGCATCGACTGCGGCGCCTGCGAGCCCGCCTGCCCCGTCACAGCCATCTTCGCCGAGGACGATGTGCCCGACGACCAGAAGGCCTGGATCCCCGTCAACTACGACTGGTTCAAGGAAGGCCAGAAGGACGCTGCCCGCGCCAAGGTCAACGAGCTGAAGCCGCCCTCATAGCGCAGGCGCGACAAGACGAAGTAGGCCAGGGCCCCCGGCGTGGCTCGTCGAGGGCCCAGCCTGACGAGAAGAGCCCGCACGGTGCTCGACCGTGCGGGCTTTCTTCGCGCCTGTTGATAAACCCTTCTGTCCTGTCACCCTGAGCGAAGCGAAGGGTCTCCGTGAAGCAGATTCTTCGCTGCGCTCAGAATGACGAGGCCGGCGCTGGGGCCTTCTTGAACAGCCTCTCTCCTCGCGCCTGCCTAGTGCGAGGCCCAGCGCTCAGGCTTCCGCGCTCTCCTCTCCAGCCGCGGGAAGCTCGCCGGCCGCCGAGCTCACGGGCAGCTCCGCCCACTCCTGCTCCAGGGGGCGGGCGAGGCGGCCCCCGAAGCTGTCGGCCATCTTGTCCAGCTCGTCGTACTTGTTCTTAGCGTGGCCGATGTGCGTACCCAGCACGCCGAACTCGCTCTGGAACTTGCTGAAATCGTGCTTGAGCTGGTCCAGCCGGCCCAGGATCTCCCTCGCGTGCTCCTCCACCCGGATGATGTGCAGCCCGCGCGTCAGCGCCTGCAGAAAAGCGTAAAACGTGTTCGGCGACACCAGATAGACCCGCTTCTCCAGCGCCTGGGTCATCGGGCTCTCACCCTCAACCCCAACGATCGTCTCGTAGTACACATTCTCAGCGGGGATATACATCAGCGCGAAGTCAAGTGTGCCCTCGTCCGGCCGGATGTACTTCGCCACCTCGTCGATGCGGTTCCCCACCTCCCGCACGAACGACCGCCGCTGCCGCGCCCGCTCCTCGTCCGTCCCCGCCTCCAGCACCCGCCGGAACGCCTCGATCGGGAACTTTGAGTCGATGGGAACCATCCCCTCCGGCAGGCGGATCACCGCGTCCACCACCTCTCCGCTCCGGAACCTGTGTTGCAAACCGTAGCCTTCTGCCGGCAGCACCTGAGAGAGAAGCTGCTCCAGCAGCATCTCCCCGAATCCACCCCGCAACTTCGGCGGCTTCAGCAGATCCTGAAGGGCCGAGATATCCTTCCCCACGTCCAGCACCTGCCGCGTCGACTCATACATCTGCCCCAACTGCTTGTTGATATCGCCGATGGTCTCGCTCGTGCTGGTCAGCGAATGGCTGATGTTGCTCTGTACCCTGTCCAGGCGCTCGTTCATCTCCTGCCGCTGCTGATCGAGCCGCGCGCTCATCTCCTGGCGCTGCGCCTCCATCTGCGACTGCGCAGCCCGCCCCGCCTCCTGGCCCTGCCGCACGAAGTAGTACATCGCGCCCGAAATCGCGACCAGCACCGCTATCAGCAGGACGATGATGATGGCCTCCACAGGCCACCTCCTTCAGCTCAGCTCGACGGCCTCCCCGTACTCCGACACAATGACCTCGATCTCCTCGCCCCGAAACTCCTCCACGAACCGCTCCGGGTGCTCCGTGTGGATGGGCAGCACCGTCTGCGGCCGGATCTCCCTCACCAGCTCCATGATGTCGGACGACGCCGCGTGCCCCGACGCGTGCAGCCCCTCATCCTCCGTCCCCCAGCTCCCGTCGTCCTTCTGGAACGGCAGGCCCCTGTGCTCCAGCCCGAAGTGCGCCAGCCAGTTCCGCAGCCGCCCGATGTCGATGCCCTGATCCTCACTATACACCTCGCTCGACGAGTAGATGTACTTCCCCCTCTTCGGCTCGATGTCGATGAGGTTCTTCACGTCCCAGAAGCTGAAGCAGAGGATGTACTCGCCCTGCGCCGCCGCCACCTGCCGACCGGTCACGAACCGATCGCGATAGCCGGGCACGCCGTCCACGTCGCCCCGCAGGCGGCGCTCCCACTCCATCGGCTCCACCTTCAGGTCCTTGTAGATCAGCATGTCCTCCTCGCTGGCGACGCTCGCCACCTCCCCCGACACCAGCCGCATCGCATCGAGCATATACGCGTCCTTCGCCAGAATCACCAGCCGCCGCCCGCACTCGCGAGCCACCCGCAGGAAGGTCTCCAGCCGCTCGACGTTCCTCGGCCCGAAGTCCGCCACCACCAGCCCCTCGACCCCCCGCACCTCCGCCAGCAGGTTCTCGGCGACCTCGTCCTCCGTCGCATCCGTCCGCTCGTGGCCCCGCGCCTCCATCTCGCCGACCCGCGTCCCCTCGCACAGCAGCACCCGCGGCCGCAGCCCCCGCGCCTCCTCGATGAAGCGCCGCGTCATCTCCGAGCGCGAGCCGTGCACCCGCAGGTCGCCCGTGTACACAACCCACCCGACCGACGTCTCCACCGCCCACGCGCAGGCCCCGTAGACCGAGTGATCGAGCGGGAACGCCCGCGCCCTCAGCCCGCCGATCCGCGACGGGTCGGGCACCGCCTCGGCCACCTTCAGCCCGCGACCCCGACCCGGCTTCTCGTTCCAGAAGGCCCGCGCCTTCTCGCTCAGGCCCTGCCCGTCCACCAGCGCGAAGGGCCGCTGGATGTGCGGTACCTTCCGCCAGTCCTTCGTCGACCTGATAGGGCCCTCCTCGTCGTCCTGCTCGCGAGGCGTCAGGTAGCAGACCTCCTTCTCGAACTCCGCGATCCCGCTCACCTGCATCGCCTTGGCGATGAACGCCGTCATCGCCGACGAGTAGATCGGTATCTCCGGCCGCAGGAACGAGATGTACCCCGTGTGGTCGATGTGCGCGTGCGAGACCAGCACCCCCGCGACATCTTCCAGACGACGGTAGTACGCCCGATCCCGGAACCGCGCCCACACGTCCCCCGCCGGCTCCAGGTCCCGCCGGTACAGCCCCTCCAGCCGGGGCAGCAGGCTCCCGTAGTAGTGCCCCTTCTCCCCGAGCTCCATCTCCAGCAGGTCGAGCAGCCCCGTTCCCGGCCGCGGCTTCAGGTACTCCTCGTAGTACCTCTCCCGCACCTTGAACGACATCCCGAAGTCGAAGAACACGCGCGCATCCCCGTCCTCCAGCAGGATCTTGTTCCCGCCGATGCTCCGCGCCCCCCCGTAGACGCTGATACGGATCATCCATGCCCTCCCTAACCGGGACACACTTCGTGAGGCTAGCTCAAGCAGAAGCGCCTGAGAGACGTGGCGTCGATGATGCTGTCTATCGTCTGAAGCGTGAACAGCTTGCCCCTCGTAGCGAGCAGAAGCTTCTTCACGTCCTCCCGCCGGATGCCGAAGCCGCGTCCGTCGGCGCACGCCACTACCTCAAAGGCCTCGGCTCCCCGACGCAAGCGCTGGTCGCGTAGCTCCGCCAGGTGCTGGACGCGCGTGACCTTGTCTCGCGCCGTCCCATCGTCTTCGGCTAGCTTCGCCTCAACCACGACGGTAGGATGGACCCGGTCGGGCACAAGGAAGTCAGGGCCCTGGTCCATATCCTCGAAGCGTTCCGCCACACCGGCCTTGTGAAAGGCAATGCCCCGCGAGTGGAGCCTCCGAGTCACCGCGTCCTCAAGGATATCTCCAACACGCTCGCTGACAGCGTCCCGATGCGTCGCAAAGGGACGGCCCAGGAATCTCTCGTAGAGCAGGGCTTCGTATCGGACGCCTCCTTCCGCGGCTGCCCGCACACCGGCAAGTCCTTCACGCGTGTCAAGCTTGTCCAATCGATGGATCACGCCTTCCCCCACGCTGGGGGACCCCTCTTCGATCATCTGAACGGCCATCCGCACCAGAGCCTCGACCTGGCGCCGCGACTTCTCGCTCGACCGTACGAACAAGTCCGCCCCATCTCGCGCCCGCTTGTCCAACCTACGAGCAGCCGACTGGTCTATTACCACCCCGGCAGTGAGACTAGCCACGTGCGCCAGTTCTGGTGGCGAGAGACCAACCATCGTCCGCAGAACGACCAGCGCCAGCGAGTCCTCCCTAACCACCTGAAGCACCCGCCCCTCCGAGAACTCAGCGAAGTCGGAGGTGCCAGCCCTCAGCGCTTCGTACGCCTGGGCAAACCGCACAAAATCGACGAACGCGGTGCCCTTGGGCATGACCATGAAAAACGACTGCAGGCTCCTGATGAAGTCCTCTACGTACGCGTCAATGCCCGCCTGGAGCTGCTCGAAGCTCGCTTCGAAAGGTCTGAGGGGAGCCGTCATCACTCCGCGTTGCCGCCACGAGTTGACGACGCTTCGGGCTTTCGGAAGAAAAGGAGAAACTCGTCACGCATCGTGTTGCGAATCCCCTCTATCTCCCGCATTATCTGAAACTCCAGGGGCATCCCGATCTTCGCGCCGATCTCCACGATGCCCCGCTCTAACGAGACCCCGCCGGTCTGGTTCGTGTTCGAACCGACAACCACAACACAGTAGCGGCCGGGCCGCAGCACCCGCTCGCAATGCCTCATTATGACTTCCATGTCACAGAAGTAGTTTGCCACTCGCGACCCTATCAGTTCGTCCCTCGTCCGTCCAGAGC
Source organism: Dehalococcoidia bacterium (assembly GCA_049678585.1). GTDB lineage: Bacteria > Chloroflexota > Dehalococcoidia > DSTF01 > CAZFGZ01 > CAZFGZ01. The sequence continues at coordinate 3,190 of JBAUEL010000234.1, read as the reverse complement.
CTACTAAGCCCACCATGTTCCCCTTCAAGCGCGCAACGTCCACCCCCAGCAACTGCAACTGCGGTCTGTCGTTCTCGATGTAGTCGATTGCAAAGGAATACGGTGGAGAGAATACGATACCGTCAACGGAGCAGTCGCCTAGTTCAAGGCGTCGGGCGTCGCCCTCGATCACGTCGGCCTTCCCCAGCGCCAGCCCAAGCTCTTCCCGGCTAGCATTGAACGCAGCCACAGCGGCCAGGTACCGACTCAGTAGGTCGGGAAACAGGTCGCCAGGCGTCTTCCCCTTCCGCCGGCTAGCGTAGCCAACGGCGTCCAGGTAACAAAGCAGCACCAACTCGCGCATGGGTTCTGAGAGCGTCGGGAGACCCGCGAGTGCGTCGGCAATGTCACCGCTTGCCTCCCCACCCCTGAACAACGTTGGTTGCACCGCAAGTCGGTTCCCGTAGGGCGCCAACTGCCGGTACACGTCGTCGGCATGCTTCAGCAGGCGCGGGAAGTCGCTGCAATCGACATTCAGCACCCCGACCTTTGCACGCGTCATCAGGCACGCGAAGGGGTTCAGTTCCACTGCGACCGAGTCTAGGCCCATGATGCTTGCCTCAATGGACGTTGTGCCGCATCCAGCCATCGGATCCAGCACCACATGCCCCGGCCGCAACCCGATGATGTTCATCACCGCCTTGATCATTTGCGGGTGGAACTTGCCACGGTACGGAAACAGCCCGTGTGTCGCGTAGCCAACCGCAAACACGTTTGCGGCGAAGAAGTTCTTCCGATCCTGCCGTGCACTCGCGTTCACCTGGTCTGGAGTGCTCATGCAGATGCGGAAGTGATACGTCGGCACGCCCTCGACGCTCCGGAAGTACGCCCCACGCTGAACGAGCTCCTCCGCAGACAGCGCCCGGTACTCTCCGTAGGCAAGATCCAGTTCGTAGATCTGGTTGATCTGCGGCAGAACCACGTGAGAAGGCGGAAACAACTCCTGAACCACCCCTCTGAAGGCTGGTCCCGAGTGGCTGAGCTTCCCTTTCAGCGCTCGATCCGCGAACCGCTCCGTGACCTCAATGCCAGCCATGACAATCCTTTCTGGCACTCCTGGCCCTGCCTGGGACCGATCTTCTCAGCAGATATTACCACGGTCGTGGCCCCTGCCACACGCCCACCGAACACATATTCTATCGCAAACCGGCGCCGCGTCAACCCCCGTCCCCGCCATGCCACCACCCGCTTGAACCTCCCTCCCCCCACCCCCATCATCAACCCGTAGACTACCACCCAACCGAGGAGATTGCACCATCCCGCGAGCACGCCACAGGCCCGCCGCCCCACCATCCACACCCTAGCTCGCCCTCCAGCTCACCCTCAGCTCGCGCGTCTCCCCATAGCTGGGATAGTAGATCACCCCGTGAGCGACCCCGTGCAGGTACAGATCCCGAGTGAGCGCCACGTCCGACCGGCAGTAGCTGATGACCAGATCGCGTTTCCCCTCTCTCCACCACCTGATGGCCTGGTCCCCCGTCGCCGTCTTGCCCCTCCCCAGCGTCGCCCGCGCCAGATCGTCCAGGCTGACCCTGAACCCGAGCGCCTGGTACACGTCGGCCAGGATGTCCACCGTCTTCCCCGCCAGCAACGCCCGAACGTTCGGCACGTAGGCCGCCAGCACCCCATAGTCAAACCGGAGAGCATTGAACCCGACGACACGCCCGAAGCTCGACAGCTCCTCCGTCAGCGCTCCTGCGTCACCCTCAAACCACTCGCGAAACCCCTGCCCTGGGTCCCAGGTCACCGCCACCGCCAGCCCGAAGCGCTCCGGGTGCTCCCATCCTCCCGCCTCGTCGGGCCCTCGCAGCGTCTCCAGGTCCACCACGATGCCGTCAGAAAGCGCGTCCTTCATCGCCTACCCCCGGCCTGCTCACAAGCGCTGCGTTTCACACCCTGTTGCCAGACCCTCCCGCTCTGTCACCCCCCTCTTCTGTCACCCTGAGCGAAGCGAAGGGTCTCCACCCTGCCCGGTCACCCCAACTCGAGTCGATTCAACTATAGGCCCAGCACCCCTGCAGCGTTCCCACCTAGAATCATCTTCTTGTCCTCTTCAGTGATCTCTGGAAGCCCCATGACCTGCAAAGGAGGCGGGTGTTCCAAGGACCTGATCGTTTCGACCCACTCCTTCTGCGACATCACCTCCGTCATCAGTGGCCAGTCGCTGCCGAAGAGGATCTTCCCAACACTCCCATGCACCGCCTTGGCCGAGGCCAGACATTGAGACAATGTGAGAGGTACTTTCTTGAATGAAAGTTGCCACCCCGAGATATCCACGTACACATTGGGGTTCTTGTATGCCACACCCACAGCCTCTTCAACCCACGGTTGGCCCACGTGGGCCATGATGATCTTGATGCCCGGGAAATCCACGGCCACCTTGTCCAGATACACAGGACGGTTGAATTTGAGATAGGTCGGCGGCGGTCCCATCCCTGTGTGGCAGAGCACCACCGCTCCTAGCTGTTCGGCCCTCTGGTAGAAGGGATAGAACGCCTCGTCATCGGGATAGAAGCCGGTCAAGGGCCACATTTTCACCCCCCTGAAACCCATCCCCTCCATACATCTCTCCAACTCGCTGATGGCCGCCTTGCCCCTTCGCGGATCGATGCCCGTGAAGCCGATGAGCCGGTCTCGGTGCTCACGGATCAGCTTTCCCACGTAGTCGTTGTAGGCCGGGAAGGCCATCTCCGCCCGGTAGGTGAACTCCGGGTCCAGGGCAACTATCACCGATTTGTCGATACCTGCCTCATCCATGTCGGCCAGGAGACGCTCACCAGAACCGTCGAAGATGTTTTCGAGGTCCTGAAAGCCGAAGTGGGCGTTTACGCTATGGAGCATCTTCTCCATATCGCCTGTGACCATGCTCCTCTCCCAGATGTGACAATGTACATCAACGATCATCGCGTCCTCCCCCTCTGATCGCCCTGACCAGCGTTACCAAGACTCGAATCGTAGATGCGTCGATTGTGGCCTGCAGCGCAAAGGCTGTCAACGAGGGTCGCGGCCTGGTTTCGCCATCTAGCTCGCCCAAACGGCCTTAGGCGTTACCCAGGCGCCGCGACTACCCGGCGACAAGACATGCCAGGTTCGTTGCCGCGGCCGAGACTACCACCCAACCGAGGAGATTGCACCATCCCACGAGCGCGCC
>JBAUEL010000233.1:0-12208 GCA_049678585.1 Dehalococcoidia bacterium | reverse complement strand
GCGCAGCGGGCCGGGGGTCTGGGGGTGTCCCCCAGATTCCAAAGACACCCCACGGGCGGGCGGGTGGGCAAGAGCCACCTGACTTGTGCACGGACTCTGAAACCTGTAGCTTCTTGAATTCGCCGTCGGAAGCTGCGGGATTCATCCCGCAGAGTGAAACCTTCTTTGACAGCCTTGGGGCGCTTCCCTATGATCGGAGTGAGCTCGGCGTCCTCCTTCCGCAGAGGGGCCGGCGAGAGGGACCTGCAATGATCCCCGAAGGCTCGCCGGTCTGCTGAGCCCAAGGCGGCTGAGCCCTAGATGTCGATTCATCCTCCATACCCCCTTCCGCCCCTCCTGGCCCAGGATGGACTGGCCGTTGGCGGGCTCAGTGTTCCGCTCGCTGTGCTCATCCTGGTCCTCAGCGTCCTGGGGTACGCCCTGGTAAACAGCATTGAGATCGCCATCGTCGGGGCCAACCTCATCCGCATCCGGCACCTCGCTCAGCAGGGCAGCAGAGGCGCCCAGGCCATCGAGCGGCTCAGCGCCAGCCAGGACCGCTTCTTCGCCTCTATTGTTCTCCTTCAGAACCTCTTTGTGGTGCTGGCATCGGCTATGGCCGCGATCATCGCCGTGGAGGCGATGGGAGGCATCGGCCTCCTCTTCGGCACTATCATCATCACCCTCGTGATCGCCCTCTTCGGCGAGGTGACCCCTAAGGTGCTGGCCGCCCAGGCCACCGAGCGATATGCTGTCTTCGTAGCGCGGCCTGTGGAGTGGCTGGTAAAGGGCTTGGGACCGTTGGCGGGGGCCATGGCTGCGCTGCCGCGCCTCCTCTCCAGGGTCTTCTTGCCTGGAAGGGCCTCAGTCACGTCCAGCGTCACCGAGGGAGAGCTGCGCATGCTCATCGGCCTCAGCGCGGTCAGCGGCGAGGTGGCCCAGGCCGAGGCTCAGCTCCTGGAGCGCGTCTTCCACTTCCACGACCGCCGCCTCAACGAGGTGATGGTCCCCCGCACCGAGGTCACCTGGCTGGAGCGCGGCACCCCCATCAGCGAGTTCTACGCGATCTTCGACCGCGCGCCTCACTCCCGCTTCCCCGTGTTTGAGGAGAGCATCGACAACGTGATCGGCATCGTGGGCATCAAGGACGTGCTGCGGGCCCTCGCCCGCGGCGAGATCGACCCCTCCAGCCCCGTCGAGACCTGCATGCGCCCCGCCTACTTCGTGCCCGAAAGCAAGCTCATCGGCGAACTCTTCGCCGAAATGCGCGACCAGCGCCAGCAGATGGCCATCGCCGTCGACGAGTACGGAGGCACCGCAGGCCTGGTTACCCTGGAGATGCTGCTCGAGGAGATGGTCGGCCGCGTCGCCGACGAGCTAGCTCCGCCCGGCCGCGAGTTCGAGGCCATCGACGAGCACACCATCCAGGTGGATGGGGGTATGAGCGTCCACGAGGCTCGCGAGACCTTGGGCCTGGCCATCCCCGAGGGCGACTACGAGACCATAGCGGGCTTCGTCCTCAGCCGGGTCGGCCACATCCCCCGCGAGGGAGAGGCCGTCACCGGCGAGGGCTTCCGCATGGTGGTGGGGGAGGTGCGCGGCGTCAAGATCGAGCGCGTGGTGGTCACCAGAACGTAGATGAAGGTCCAAAGGCTCCGCGTCACCTTCTCCCGGGGGGACCAGGTCAAGTACATCACCCACCTGGACCTCATGCGCTTCTGGGAGCGGGCCCTGCGCCGCGCCGGCGTGGACCTGGACTACTCCGAGGGATTCACGCCCCGCCCCCGAATCTCCCTCGGGGCGCCCCTGGCGGTAGGTGTCACCAGCAGCGGCGAGCTCATGGACATCTTCCTGAGCCGTCGCACCGGCCTCCGCCGCTTCACCCAGGAGGTGAGCAGGCAGCTTTCGCCGGGCATTGATATCCTCAAGGTGGAGGAGGTAGGTATAGGGCTGCCCTCCCTCCAGTCCCAGGTGCGCTGGTCCGATTACGAGGTGGAGGTGACCGCCGATCGCGACCCCCAGGACCTCCAGGACGCCGTGCGCCGCTTCCTGGAGGCGGAGAGCATCCCATGGGAGCACCTGCGAGACAAGGAAGTCCGTCGCTACGACATTCGTGCCCTCGTCCAGGACATCCGATTGGATGGCCATCTGGACAACGCCTACCGCCTGGCCATGCGCCTGCGCACCGACGACACGGGCACGGGACGTCCCGAGCAGGTAACGGCCGCCCTGGGCCTGCCCGAGCCTGATCGCATCCACCGTCAGCGGCTCATCCTGGCGGAGAGTTCGCCGGCGCGCGAGGCCTGGCGAAGACGAGGACGCTTTGAGTAGGCTCTAGCTGGCCTGGAGCAAGTCAGCCCATGCGCCTCATCCTGGCCCGTCACGGAGAGACCGACAGCAACCGCGACCGCCTCGCCCTCGGCCGTGAGGACGTCCCCCTCAACGAGCGCGGGCGCCTCCAGGCGCGGGCCCTGGCCCGTGCCCTGGCGGGACAGCCCATCGCCGCCCTCTATGCCAGCCCCCTGCGCCGGGCCGTGGACACCGCCCGCGCCCTCGCCGACGTGCTGGACCTGCCCGTGGAGATAGACCACGGGCTCATCGAGATGGATGTCGGCGAGATGGAGGGCATCACCTTCCAAGAGATGCGCAACCGCTACGGCGACTTCCTCCGCCGCTGGTTCTCCGAGGACGCCGGAGAACTGCCCATGCCCGGCGGCGAACGCCTGCGCGACGTGGAGGAACGCGCTTGGGCTGCCCTGGAGCGTCTTCGCCAGCGCCACCCCCAGAGTACCGTGCTCGCGGTCACCCACAACTTCGTCATCCTCACCCTGCTCTGTCGCGCCCTGGGCCTCTCCCTGGCCGACTTTCGCCGCTTCCGCCATGAGCTCGGCGCCTTCACCACTCTGGACATCCGCGACGACCGCATCGTTCTCACGCGCCTCAACGACACCTGCCACCTCCAGGCGGGGGGCCTGACGGAGAGCGCCTTCTGGTGGCGCTCCCGCTCGTCCTGAACCCGCAGCCGATCACCGTTGCCGCGCCCTTGCGGGCGCGAGGCGCCTCCGTGTCCGGCTCACAGATGGTGGGTTGGCCTTTCTGCCCTGCGGGCTTCAGAGCGTATTGCCAAAGGGGGAGTGCAGAGGGGCACAGCCCCTCTGCCGGGGGTCTGGGGGTGTCCCCCAGATTCCAAACATATCCCGAGGGCGGGCGGGTGGGCAGAACCACCTCACTTCTGCAACAGGCTCTTCATCCCGCGCAGTCCAACGTCCTATTGCTTGCTGCGCTGCCGAAGCTGTGCTAGAGTGATTCGCAGGTTGGTGGCGGGGCCGACCGGAGAGTTGGAGGGAGTTGCTGAGGCTGCCTCGCCTGTTCCCCGCCAGGGTGATCATCCTCCTGGCCGCCGTCGCGACGGCCTATCTGGTGTTCGTCGCCGGGGGCGAGTACCTCCGCTCCCGCCAGTTCGAGGCCGACGAGCAGAGCGTCCGTCGCGAGGTCCTCGATCTCCAGCGGCAGCACGAGAAGCTGCTGGCGGTTCGCGACTATCTCCTCTCGGACGAGTATATCGAGGGGGTGGCCCGGCGGATCCTGGGCCTGGTCAGGCCGGGGGAGACGCTGGTCCTGGTGGCCTCTACGGACGCCGTCGCTACACCCGCTGCGGACCAGGCGGAGGAGGATGCCCAGCCGGAGCCAACGCCTGATGACGGGCGACTGTGGTGGGAGCGGCTCTTCGAGCCCTAGGCGGCCCCAACCATGCCACGCATATGTCCAAGGGCGGTCCTCAGGGGCCGCCCGCATCGTCGGGCCCGCGGCCCCGCGGTGAAGGAGGGAAAGCGAGAATGGCGCACCCGAAGGCGCAGAAGGCTGCCGGCCGCCCACCCGGCCTCGGCCCCACCCTGGAGCGCCGGGTGCTGCGCTACATCCGTGAGCACGCCCTGCTGGCCCGGGGCGAGCGCGTCCTGGTCGGCGTATCCGGCGGGCCCGATTCGTCCGCCCTCCTGCTGATCCTCGCCTCGCTGGCCCGCCCGCTCCGGGTCGAGCTCCGTGCCGCCTACTTCGACCACCGCCTGCGCGGACCCCGGGCCTCCGCACGGGAGCGGCGGGAGGTCGAGGATCTGGCCGCTCGCGCAGGCCTGCCCCTGGTCGCCGGCTCCGGCGATGTGCGCGCTCACGCCCAGGCCAGCCGCCTCTCCCTTGAGGAGGCGGCCCGCGAGCTGCGCTATCGCTTCCTGGCTCAGGCCGCCCGCGAGGCCGCATGCGGAGTCGTGGCGGTGGGCCACACCGCCGGCGACCGCGTGGAGACGGTCCTCCTGCACATCCTTCGGGGCAGCGGCCTCAAGGGGCTGGGTGGCATGGCGCCCCGCTCGCCCTGGCCGCTCCCCGCAGCCGGGGATGCACTCGCCCTGGTGCGCCCTCTCCTCGGCCTCACTCGGGAGGAGACCGAGGCCTACTGCCGGGAGGCCGGTCTCACCCCTCTCCGCGACCCGAGCAACCGCTCCCCCGCCTTCCTGCGTAATCGCGTCCGCAACCAGCTCCTGCCCCTGCTCCGTCGCTACAACCCCGGCGTGGATGCCGCGCTGCTGCGGCTCGCCGACGCCGCCCGCGCTGACCTGGAGATCATCGAGAAGCTGGCCGGCGATGCCCTCTCCGCCACCGCCAGCGCCGATGGCTCCCTGGTACGGCTTCCCCGCCGGCGCCTCGCCGACCTTCCCCAGAGCCTGCGCCTCCATGCCCTGCGCCTGGCCGCCGAACGCCTCCTGGGCGATACCCGCGACCTCGGCGACAGGCACCTCCGGGCCATGGCCGCCGCCGCAGGCAAGCCTGTCGGTACCAGGCTGGACCTGCCCCGGGACCTCCGCCTGGAGGTAGGCTACGACCAGGTGGTCCTCTCCCTGGGGAGCCCCTTGGCGGTGTCCCCCTTCCCGACCGAGGAGATGCCCCTGGCGGTGCCCGGTCGCACCGTAGTAGGCCCCTGGACCTTCCGGGTGGAGACGGCCGGGCCCGACGATCAGCCCTCGTCTGACCCCTGGGAGGCCCTGGTGGACGCCCGGGCCGTCGGCGAGAGGCTGTGGCTCCGCCGCCGCCGCCCCGGCGACCGCTTCCAGCCCCTGGGCATGCCGCAGGACAAGAAGCTCCAGGACTTCCTGGTGGACGAACGGGTGCCTCGAGCGGAGCGCGATGCCGTGCCCTTAGTGTGCACGCCGAGAGGCATCGTCTGGGTGGTCGGCCACCGCCTCGCCGAGTGGGCCAGAGTGCGGCCCACTACCTCGGAGCGCCTGCGGCTCCGCGCCCACCGCCGCTGAGCGGCCGCCGCCATCGGGGGGATTGGCGGCGACAGGCCTTCGCGCTACGGTCCTGCCCCCCGCTTCCTCGCCTCCGCCAGGCCCTTCTGGAAGGCTTTCAAGTTCAGGTCAAGCCGCTCGCTCGGCAGGCTTTCCCGGAGTTCCGCTTCGAACGCCTCCGCTCGCAGGGGCAGCGACTGGCTCCCAACTAGCGCCCCCACCATGACGATATTGGTAAGGATCGAAGCCCCCAGCTCCAGGGCGATCTCGGTAGCATTGATCAGCCAGGCCCTGCTGGACAGCTCTTCCAGGGTTCTCGCTACCTCCTCGGTGCCGGGATATGCGGCCAGCCCCGTGGTCACGGCCACCGTATAGACCGGCCTCGAGTTCGCGATCACCACCACCCCCGGATGCCCGTACTGCGCCAGCACCCGCATCGTCTCCACCGGCTCCAGCCCCAGGATGACGTCAGCCTGGCCCTCGGGAATGAACGGGCCGTACTGCTCCTGCCGCGAGACCCTCAGGTGGCTCATCACCGCTCCCCCCCGCTGCGAGGCGCCGTACGTCTCGCCGATGGTCACGTGATAGCCCCCCTTCACCAGCGCCTTGCCTATGAGCTGCGAGATCAACACGTTCCCCTGCCCGCCTACCCCGGTGACGATGACGTTCAGGGGGTCCTTCTCTTTCATGGTCAGGCCGCCTCCCTGATGATGGCCGAGGCCGGACAGATATCCGCACAGACCCCGCAGCCGCTACAGATCACCTCATCGATCTTCGCCGTCCCCGTCTCGGTGTCCCAGATGATCCCGGGGCACTGGAATACCCGCGTGCACAGCCGGGCGCACCCGCAGTTGTCTCCCAGGCACTTCTCCGTGTCCACGTGAACCTTGTACGCTGCCTTCTCCTCCCTGGCCCTGACCAGCGCGCACGTTCTCTTCGAGATCAGCACCCGTACCGCCCCATCGTCCCGCATCAGGTCCAGGAGCTTCTGCGTGGTTCCCTCCAGATCGAAGGGGTCGGTCACCTCCACCCGGATGCCCAGCGAGCGGCACAGCCCTTCGATGTCCACGGCGGGCACCGACTCACCCATCGCGGTCATCCCCGTCCCCGGGTGAGGCTGGAAGCCGGTCATCGCAGTGGCCTGATTGTCCAGGATGAGCAGGGTGAAGTTGGAGCGGTTGTACACCCCGTTGATCAGTGCCGGGATGGCCGCGTGGAAGAAGGTGGAGTCGCCGCACACCGCTACCGCGGGCTGCTCAAACCCCGTCTGCCCGAGCTTGCCGAACCCGCAGGCCAGCCCCACGCCCGATCCCATAGCCTGCACCGTCTTGAGCTGGAAGAACCCCGTCGGCCCCAGAGCCATGGTGTAGCAGCCGATGTCCCCCGTCACGAAGCCCTCCCGCCCGTCCAGCTTCAGGACGTTCTTCAGCGACCAGAAGGTCGCCCGGTGGGGGCAGCCCGCGCAGAACCCGATCGCCCGCATGTGCGTGTGGGCCCCCGTCAATTCCTGGGCCTTCTGGGCGTATTCGGGCGCAACCCCCGCCTTCTCCACCCCCAGAACCGAGCTCAGCGCCCTGATCACCGCGTCCGGATTGAGCTCGCCCGAGTCGGGCACATGCCCGCTCCGCTTGCCGTAGAAGGTCAGCGGCCCCAGGGCAGCCACGTTCTCACCCACTAGCTCCTTCAGGTTGCCCTCCAGGAACGGGGCCACCTCCTCCACCACCAGCACCCTCTCCGTGCGCGCCAGATGCTCCTGCACCAGCTTCTCGGGCAGGGGCCAGGTCGTGCCCAGCTTCAGAATGCCCACGCTCTCCTCGACGCCCAGCGCCTTGACCGCCTCCAGCGAGTAAAACCAGCAGGCCCCGCTCGTGACCAGCAGCAGCCCCGGTCGTTCCGGCCCGACGTACCAGTTGAAGGGAGAAGACTCGTACATCTCCCTGGCCTTATCCAGCTTCTGACGCATCAGGTGGTGCTTGAGGGGAGCCGGTATCGAGGCAAACTCCACCGGGGAGGTGGGTGCGAACCTCGCCGCCTTGCTGGGCGGCATTCGCTCCCCCAGCCGGACGTCCCCTCGAGCGTGCGAGACCCGCGTCACCGTCCTCACCAGGCACACGTTCTTGATCTCCTCCGACAGCTCGAAGGCCCACCTGGTCATGTCCTTGGCCTCCTGAAAGGTGGCGGGCTCCAGCAGCGGCAGGTCGGCCCACTTGGCGAAGGGCCTGGAGTCCTGCTCGTTGGTGCTGGACAGCGCCGAGGGGTCATCGCAGGCCGCCAGCACTAGGCCCGCCTTGGTCCCCGTGAGGTTCAGGGTCATCAGGAAGTCCGAGGCCACATTGAGGCCGTTCTGCTTCATGGCCACGATCGCTCGCACCCCCGCGAAGGAAGCGGCCGCCGCGGTCTCCACCGCCACCTTCTCGTTCACGGACCACTCCGCGTAGATCTCCCCATCCCTGGCCACCTCCGCCAGCGTGCCGATGACCTCGGACGAGGGGGTCCCCGGATAGGCGGCGGCGAATCCCACGCCCGCCTCCAGCGCTCCCCGCGCGATGGCCTCGTTGCCCATGAGCAACTCGCTCGTACCTGGGTCACCTGCCGCGATGTTCACCATCTTCGCGTCCCCTTTCCAGCGTCAGGCCTCCGCTCGCCATGAACGCCGCCCCTACGCTAGAAGCCTCTCCAGCGCCTCCCCGCTCAGCTTCAAGTAGAGCAGATTCCCGGTGTTCCCGCTGGTATCAACGATGTTCCTCAGCGCCCGCTTCTTCTTGAGAAGGGCGGCCTCCTTGAGATGCTCCAGGTTCTCCTTGGCCAGCGGAGCCGTCTCTATCGCTCCCCCTGCACCGGCTGCCTCCACTAGCTCCTTGCCCGCTCCGCTCCTGATGATGAGGGTGTTCCACCCCTCCACGCCCTCCGCCGAGCCCACCGAAACGTCGGCCAGTTCCGCCGTCATGTCGATGCAGAAGTCGCAGGTGGGCCTGATGAAGCGGCGAACCTCATCGAGAGGGATGGGAACGCGGATAAAGTCGGTGTACACCTCGAACACGTTGGCGGGCGGCGGTGGGATGTCCACTCTAGTGATCTGCTCGAGCTGTACTCTCTCCTGGAGGAACTCCACAAAGTCCTCGTAGCGAAGCGCCCAGGTGCAGAACAGGCCCACCACCAGCTTCAACTTGTCGATGTTGTTGCGGTCCTCCAGCGCCGATACCCTCATCTTGGCCAGGGCCAGCGCCTGGCAGGGTGTAGCCACCACCCCGATGCGCTGGGCATCCGTCGCTGCCTCCCGGTTGAACGTTGCCAGCGTGGGCGAGGCCACGAAGTTCGAGCCTGCGCAGGCCAGCACCCCCGCCTCGTCCCGCACCACGGTCCCGCTCGGCAGCAGGCGCTCATCGCTGGAGGTGAGCACCGCTGAATCGATGAAGCCCTCGCGCAGGGCGAACGACATCAGGGCGCTGACCGTCCCCCCGTACTGCCCCTTGAACCTGATGTCACCGTCACTGGCTCGCGCTATGACTATCTCCTGCAGCGTCCCCAGCTCGTCGGCGGCGTAGGGCACTCCGAACACCACCTGACTGACCTGGTCGAGGTCTACCGGGGCACGGGGGCAAAACGCGTAGCACCGTCCCTCTGAGAGGTTGCACTCGTCCAGGACGACGATCCTGCCTCGGTAGGCCACCCGGTAGGGACACATGCCCACACAGGCGCCGCAGAGCGTGCAGAGGAGCCTGCCCCCTACCTCGCTTCCAAGCTCCTGAGGCCCCTTTACCTCGGTGCTCATCTCCCGCTCCCTTCCAGCACCCTCGACTCTCCTGGCCAGCCGTTCACCGTCTGCGCCAGCCTCGCCTTTAGCTGGCCAGGTACTGGGTGGTGGCGTCCGGATAGACCGCCACCTTCGCCCCATTAGGATAGAGCCCTCGAAGCTCCTCCAGGACCTCGCCCCAGTTGCTGGCCCAGGTGACCGCGTGCGGCTTGGTGAACATGTCCACGCAGTTCAGGTCCTTCAGCGGGTTCAGCACGATCACCTTGAACTGCGGGGGTAGCGTCCGGTCCGCGTACAGCCGGCCACCGTAGCCCTTGCCGAAGCTCCGCATCAGGTAGTGGACGATCTGCCCCTCCGGGGCGTTGATGATCATCACGATGGTCCCGCCCTCCAGTCCCAGAGACCGTATGGTCACAGGAACGGAAACGAAGGCCTCACTCGACTTGAGGTAGGCATTCGAAACCACCACGTCCAGCCCCGCGACGTGCTCGGTGGCGTAGACCTCCTTCGCCAGCTTCACCCCCTCCCGATGCTCCAGCACGGGGTCTCCCACGAACAGAGCGCTGATCTCGCCGCGCAGGTTCATCAGAACGTCGACCGTGAGGTCCAAGCCCGCCAGCTTGCACGCCTCCTCGAACTCCAGGCGCATCACGTTCTGGTCGTAGTTCCCCGTCCCTATCGTCTCCGGCGCGCTGAACGGCACCACGCTGTGGAAGTGGTTGATGCTATCGATGTGAGACACCCCCGGCAGGATGACCTTGCCCCCGCCTCCGAAGCCCACCTGGGGGTGCGGCACGATGCAGCCGATGCCGATCCGCAGGTCGCAGCTCATCACCTCCTGGTTGACCGCCAGGGCGGTCCCCCGGCTGGTCGTCCCCACCGGCACGCAGTTCTCGTAGGGGTTGTGGTTGTAGACGGCGAAGCGCCCCATGATCTCCTGCCCCAGCTTCTTGCGCAGGGCATTGTTGTCATGAGCCCCGTGCGTGCCTACCGCCGCGATGAATCGGATGTGGTCGTCGGGGATGCCTGCCTCCTCCAGTTCCCTCAACACGAAGGGGGCGATCCGGTAAGTCGGGGTGGGGCGGCTAATATCATCGAAGAGGATGGCCACCTCTTGCCTGCCCTGAGCCAGCTCCCTGATCCGCGGCGTCCCGATGGGGCTATCGAAGGCCCGTTGCATCTCCTCTGGGCTCAGCTTGGGTCGGTCGTGCCCCTTTGGCGGGCAGAAGTGAACCTCCCAGGAGTCTGGAAACTCGATCTCAAGCTGGCTGTTCTCGTACCAGTAGAGTTGCGGGACTCGTAGCTTCATGAACGTGCCTCCACCATTCGCCGCGGATCTGCAGCGTGCCGCTCAGCGCGTGGTCATTATGTACCGCCGGACCACCATACCGAACAGATTAGCAGCCTGTCCGCTCGATTGGCTACTGCCGGTTGGCCCCGTTCTGCCTGGGCTCTATGGGCGCCGCCTGAAGCGAAGACAGGCCCCGCCATTGAGAGCGTCCTGCAAAAGGGGAGTGCAGAGGGGCTCTGGCCCTCTGCCGGGGGTCTGGGGGTGTCCCCCAGATTTCAAACACATCCCGAGGGCGGGCGGGAGGGCAGAACCACCTGACTTCTCCACGGACTCTGAAACCTGTAGCTCCCTGAATTCGCCGCCGCAAGCTGCGGGATTTAGGGTCTGTTGATAAACCGTTCTGCCCTGTCACCCTGAGCGAAGCGAAGGGTCTCCGTGAAGCAGATTCTTCGCTGCGCTCAGAATGACGAGGCGGGTGCAAAAGCGTTTTTCCAGCAGACTCTCCAGTCCGCACAGCACGAAAGCCAACCCACCATCTGTGAACCAGTCACCCGCGACCACGCTCGCGCGACCATGAGGGCCAGCGATGCTACAATGGCCCTGCCGTCGAGTTACCTTCGCCCAGGTCTTACATGGAGCAACCCTCGACATTCCCCGCCCAGGCCCTTTTCGAGCCCCGCTCGGTCGCGCTAGTGGGGGTGCCTCGCGAACCCAGGCCCGGCCAGCTCTTTCTCCGAGCCCTCCTCGACCCCGGCTATGGCGGCCGCATCTACCCGGTCAACCCCAACGCGCAGGAGATCCTAGGCCTGCCCTGCTACCCCTCGCTGGCGGCCCTCCCCGAGGTTGTGGATCTCGCTATCGTCGCCGTGCCCGCAGAGGCCGCCGTCCCGGTGGTGGAGGACTGCGCCCGGCGGGGCGTGAAGGCCGCCATCCTCTTCACCGCAGGATTCTCTGAGCTCGGCACCCAGGACGGACGCGACAGGGAGGCCCGCCTCCTCGCGGCCGCCCGCAGCGGCGGCCTGCGCCTCTTGGGGCCCAACTGCATGGGCGTCTACGTCCCCAAGAGCGGCCTTGGCAGCTTTCCCGGCATGCCCTCCGAGGTGGGGCCCATCTCCTTCGTCTCGCAGAGCGGCTCCCTGGGCAACCGCGTGGTATGGACGGGCAGCGAGCGTGGCCTCGCCTTCAGCAAGGTCATCAGCGTGGGGAACCAGGCCGACCTGGAGACATCTGATTTCCTGGAGTACCTGGCCAACGACTCCGAGACGGAGATCATCGCCGCCTACATCGAAGGGGCCAAGGATGGCCGGCGCCTCCACCGCGCCCTCAGCGAGGCGGGCAGCCGCAAGCACCTGGTGGTGTGGAAGGTAGGTCGCACCCCCGCCGGCGCCCGCGCCGCCAGCTCCCACACCGGCGCTCTGGCCGGCGAGGCCCAGGTCTGGGCCGGCCTGCTGCGGCAGGCCCGCGCCCTCCAGGTGTGCGACCTCGACGAGCTCATCGATACGCTCCTCGCTCTCCGCTTCGTGGGCCGCTCGACTCGCTGCCGCATGGCCATCGTCACCGGCCCGGGCGGCCCCGCCGTCTCCGCCGCCGACGCCTGCGAGGAGGCGGGCCTGACCCTGGCCGAGCTCTCACCGCACACCCAGGAGCGCCTTCGCGGCATTATAGCCGGCGCCGGCACGAGTGTTCGCAACCCCGTGGACATCGGTTTGGTCATCGCTGGCGCGCCCGAGCTATACCGCCGCGCCCTCGAGGCCACCATCCTCGATCCAGGGGTAGACGCCGTGGTGGTCATCGGCGGTACCACCCGCAGTCAGGACTGGGAGGCCCACGTGGAGGCGATGCACGACCTCTCCCGCAGGGCCGCCAAGCCCATCCTCCAGGTCTCCTTCGGACCGGGCGACCTTG
>JBAUEL010000232.1:0-1863 GCA_049678585.1 Dehalococcoidia bacterium | reverse complement strand
GGGGATCGGGGGGACACCCCCAGACCCCCGGCCCGCTGCGCGGGGGCGGCGGGTGGCGGATGTGGAGCAGGGAGACGGTGCCAGTAGGGGCGATTCGCGAATCACCCCTACGTCGCTATAAATCGCGCAGCTTGTGACGTACGGTTTAGGAAGCCGCGGGCGGCGACGCGATGAGCGAGACCAGGAGGATGTCTCCGAAGAGTCCATCCTGCTGGGCGCGGACGCGCAGGGCCTTGATGAGCTCGAGGACGGCCAGGAAGGAGACGATGACCTCTATGCGTGAGCGGCAGGCGGAGATCAGCCGGCGGAAGCTGAGCCGCCCCTCGCGGCTGAGGGCTGCGGTCATCTGGTCGACCTTCTGCTCGACGGTGACCTCCTCCCGCACGATAGTGCCGACGGGCTCCTGGGGCTGGCGTTCCAGGGCCTCGCGGAAGATGCCCATGAGGAGGTCCATGGTGACCCCATCGAGGCCGAGAGGAAGGGGCATGTCTGGAGGCGGGGCCAGGCGGGGATAGGCGCGAAATCCTTCCTCCTCTAGCTGGCGGAGGGACTCTGAGGCCTCCTTGAACCGCTTGTACTCCCTGAGGAGACGGGTCAGCTCCTCGCCGACATCTTCCTCGGAAGGCTCCACGTCCTCGGCCTCGGGGGGCCGGGGGAGGAGGGCGCACGACTTGAGGTAGAGGAGCTTGGCCGCCACCGCCACGAACTCGGACAGGGCGGCCAGGTCTATGCGGTCGCCCGAGTGGAGGTAGGCCATGTACTGGTCGGTGACCTGCACCAGGGAGACGGTGGTGATGTCCAGGTCCTCCTTCTCGATGAGGTGGAGGAGGAGGTCTAGGGGCCCTTCGAATACGGAGAGCTTGAGCTGGAACATAACTTACTCATGGCGGGGAGGCGGCGGCCCCACCCGCCGCCTCCCCGGGCGTCGCTGCGCTCATATGCCGGTCCTGGCCACGGGCTCGGCGAGGGGCCGGTCGACGGCCCGGGCGATGGCCCGGACGCGGTGCACAAGCTGCTGGAAGCTGTCGAAGGTGAGGGACTGGGCTCCGTCGGAGAGGGCGTGGTCCGGGCTGGGGTGGACCTCGATGAGGAGGCCATCGGCTCCTGCCGCCAGCGAGGCCAGGGCCAGGGGTTCGACCAGGTACCACTTGCCGGTGCCGTGGCTGGGGTCAGCAAAGACGGGCAGGTGGCTGAGCCGCTTGACGAGGGCGACGGCTCCCAGGTCCATGGTGTTGCGGGTGGCCGTCTCGAAGGTACGGATGCCGCGTTCGCAGAAGATCACGCGGCGGTTGCCGGCGGCGAGGATGTACTCGGCGGCGAGGAGCCAGTCCTCTACCTCGGATGCCATGCCGCGCTTGAGGAGGACGGGCTTGTCGGCGCGGCCCACCTCCTCGAGGAGGAAGTAGTTCTGGGCGTTGCGGGCGCCGATCTGGAGGATGTCGGCGTACTGGGCCACCAGTTCCACGTCCTTGACCGCCATGACCTCGGTGACGATGGGGAGGCCTGTCTCCTCGCGGGCGCGGGCCAGTAACTCAAGGCCCTGCTCCTCCAGCCCTCGGAAGCTGTAGGGGGAGCTGCGTGGCTTGAAGGCGCCGCCTCGCAGCATGTGGCCGCCCGCCTCCCTGACGGCGTGGGCGGTGGCCAGGATCTGCTCCTCGCTCTCGACGGCGCAGGGGCCGGCGATGATGACGGTTTTGCCCGAGCCTACCTCCACATCGCGCACTGTAATGACGGTGTCGTCGGGCTTGAACTCGCGGCTGGCGAGCTTGTAGGGGCTGCTGATGGGGACGGTGCTCTCCACGCCGGGCATGATCTCCAGGTGATCGCGCAGTTCGGGGTAGACCTGGCCGACCACGCCGATGA
>JBAUEL010000231.1:0-2088 GCA_049678585.1 Dehalococcoidia bacterium | reverse complement strand
GGGCAATAGTGCACATCGCCTCCATCTGGGGCCGCGAGTCGGGCGGCATCCCCACCTACAACGCGCTGAAGGCGGCCATGATCAGCCACGCCAAGATGATGGCCCTGGAGCTTGCTCCCCAGAACATTCGGGTGAACTCGGTGGCTCCCGGCAGCGTCAGCCACCCCGGCGGCTCCTGGTGGCGCCGCCAGCAGGAGGACCCGGAGGGCATGGCCGAGTTCGTGCGGCAGAACATCCCCGCCGGTCGCTTCGGCACCGCCGAGGAGGTGGCCAACGTGGTGGTCTTCCTGGCCTCGGGGCGGGCCAGCTGGGTGACCGGAGCCTGCGTCAACGTGGACGGCGGCCAGAGCCGGTCGAATATATAAGGGCGCAGTAGAGCGGGCAGACCCCCGCGGTTGCCAATTGCCTGCGCTTTATGTACAATGCCACCAGCGATCCGCTCGCAACAGTGGGCGTATCGCGGGGCGCTCTGATTCCCACAGTCCGACCTCTAGTGGGTACAGGCCCAGCCGCGTCGGTGCAGTGCTCACTCATGCGTGCTCCACAGCCGGGGAGGTGGGGCCAGATGAATAACCGCGGTTTGCCGAGCCAGCAGGGCAGATTTCGCGGACGAACTGGACTGGACGCGTGGACTACCGTCCACCGCATCTTCAACTTGTGGTCCCAGGCTGTAGACGCAATCCTGCAACCGCTCAAACTATCGAATGCCGAACTAGTCGTGCTGATCTCCCTCGCCCACGCAGGTGATGCCCTCCCCGTTAGCCAGATCGCGCGCGCCACCCTCTTCGAAACGGATCGCCTGAGGCGAGCCGTGGACAAGCTCGAGGCGCGGGGGCTAGTGACGCGCTCGCATCAGCAGAAAGACCGCCGCAAGGTCTTCGTGCGGATGGAAGAGGGCGGCCAGCGGCTGCTGAATAGCATCGCGCCTGCGCTGTTCGAGTTCATGCGCCAGATGATAGACGCGCGAGGGCCACAGGATGCGGAATTCATGCGAGCCAAGGTACGGAAGGTGGTAGCATACGCTGGAACGCATCATAGAGGAACATCTCGGGACCCCCGATACGGCACGCGTAAGGGTGCAAGGACAGTACAGACTCTCACTGGCACGCTGGTGTCTGAGTCGCATGGCCGCCCGCGCACCATGGGGCTGGCGGGGTGGTTGCGAGCCGCTGAGTGGTCCAACCACACGGACAGAATATGGAGAAGAGAGTCGCAGGGCCTGGGTCTTACCGTGCCCCAACTCCACGTCCTGGCCATCCTGGCAGAGGCAGGCGCGAGCGTGGCGGAAGACGCCGTCGCCCGCATCACGGGCTTGCATCAGGACAGGGTAAGGTCAGTCCTGTGCGCGCTGGAGCGGGCGGGTTTCGTGAGGAAGTGGCGGGAGAAGAGGCGCTCCAGAGACGAACTCGTGAAGCTAACAACGGAAGGTGAGCACAAAGTGCTAGATAGCCTGCCGATGGCAAGCAGTCATGCCGACGAGCTATGGCAGGAATTGACCGATGATGAGGTGGAACGTGTGCTGTCCTTGCTGCCCAAGTTTTGCGCCGCAGCGGAGCGGGCGGTCGACGGCCGGGCACGCGATACTGCCCCCGAGGCGCCGAGACCATCTCTTGGCGAAGTAGCGTAGGAGTGGAGAAGGATACGTCCTCCACCGTCTCCCCCACGCCCCGTCTGAGCTTGCCAGCGCTGTACCTCATGACACGCACACCCGCGGCAGAGAGCCCGGCCTTCCTTTGTTTGCGCCCGTTCTAGACACACCTCCCGCTGGCCGTCTAGACTGGGAAGCGCCATGAAGGTTCACCTACCGTATGGACGCCAGGGCCTGGAGGTGGAGCTACCAACGCAGGCCCGGGTGCTCCTCCCCAAGCGCGTGCCCGCCCTGGCCCGGCCGGAGCAGGCCGTGCGCGAGGCCCTGCGGCAGCCCATCGGGTCGCCGCCGCTGGCCGAGCTGGTGCGACCCACCGATAGGGTGGCCATCGTCTTCAGCGATATCACCCGCCCGACGCCCAACCACATCCTCCTCCCCGCCATCCTCGCCGAACTGGCTGCCAGGGGAGTGCCCGAGGAGAACGTCGCCCTCGTCAACGC
>JBAUEL010000230.1:0-7756 GCA_049678585.1 Dehalococcoidia bacterium | reverse complement strand
CCCTTCCTGCAGCCAGTCCTCATAGGTCACCAGGAATGCCTCCACCACGGCCGGCTCAAACTGGGTGCCGATATGGCGGATGATCTCCTCGCGGGCCGCCTCCCAGGGCATGGCCTTGCGGTAGGGGCGGTCGGAGGTCATGGCATCGAAGGCATCGGCCACGGCGAAGATGCGGGCCCCCAGGGGAATCTGGTGGCCGGAAAGGCCTTCGGGGTAGCCCCGGCCGTTGAAGTGCTCATGGTGGAATTTCACCACCGCGGCCGCCCCTGACAGAAAGGCGATGTCTTTCAACATCTCGAAGCCGATGACCGGGTGGCGCCTCATCTCCTCCCACTCTTCATCGGTAAGGCGTGCTGGCTTGTGGAGGATGGAGTCGCGCACGCCGATCTTGCCCACGTCGTGAAGCAGGGCGCCGCGCTGCATGTCTACCCACTCCTGGCTTCCCTCCTGCACCCCCAGTCGCCGGGCCATGTCCATCATGTAGCGGGTGACTCGGGTGGAGTGGCCCTTGGTCTCCCGGTCACGGGCATCCAGGGCCGATACCAGCGCCACCAGGGTGCCGTCGTAGGTCTCGCGAAGCTCGTCGGACATCTGAAGTACCTCGCGGTTGACCGTCTCCAGCTCCAGGTTGGTTCTCTTCAGTTCGTCTACATGCTGGGCAGTCTTCCCGATGTACTGGCGGATGGCCAGCCGCATCATGAGGGGCGGCACCACGAAGGCCAGCACGCCAGCCACGCCCAGCACCCGGTAGGCCACTGCCAGAGCCAGCCCCAAGAGACCGAACACCAGGTAGTGGGGGAAGAGCCACTGGAACTTCTCCTTCCACACGCTCCACCACCCCTGGTCGGTGGTGAGGCTCACGGCGAAAGCCACCAGGTAGGCATTGATTCCGTAGTTGGCGAGGGCTGCTACCAGGGCGGCTGGGACGAGCCAACCGTCCACGGGCGGGTCTGCGCCCAGCAGAGCCCGGAAGATCAGGGCGGCGGCCACGCTGGCCAGGGTATAGGTTCCCATGTCGAAAACCCGCCGGTACCACTGGCTGGGCCCGAACACCTCAGCGGCGAAAGCTACCAGGGGAGAGACCACGGCCGCCCCGGCGGGGCCGTAGAGGAGGGCGATAGCGAAGATCGTCACCATGCCCACGGAGACGGTTGTGTTGCCATAGACGTGCACGCCGAAGCGCTCGAACAATGTGGCCAGGATGCCCAGAACGATGAGGCCCGCCAGGTCACTGCGGGAGATCGCCGAGATCCCTGGGCCGAAGTAGGCCACCGCGGCCAACCCCGAGAGGAACACCAGCAGGATGTAGAGGGTAGCGAGGCGGGTCAGATTGTCAGGGGTGCGGTCGATGTGATTGACGTAGCCGGAGGAGTCCTGCTCAGAAGGCTTCACGGGCAGCACTAAGAGGCCGCCGCCGGTGGGATCGGCAGACTGACGGGAGACGCTCCCCTGACCGCCGCCAGTCATCGCCCAAGGCCCCCGCTCTCACTGAAGTCGCGCTGCACAGAGAACTGCCCCGGAGTTACAGCGGTAGAGCCCCAGCCCCACCCTTCCATTATCGGCATAGCCCGCACTCCGGCGTACCGGTCGGCCCTGGCCCCGCCCCTAGGCCGCCTCCTCCAGGACCGAGGTGAGCTCTCGGCGCAGGGTGGCGATGACCCGCTTGTGGAGCTGGCACACTCGTGACTCCGACAGGCCCATGATCTCACCGATCTGGTGGAAGGGCATGGATTCGTTATAGCGAAGCTGAAGTATGGCCCGGTCGCGAGGAGGGAGCCCGGCGATGGCCTGCCCCAACAACTCCAGAGAGGCCTGGCGCTCCGCAGCCTGGGCGGGGTCGCCCTGCTCGTCGTCGTCCAGGGGGTCCAGGAGGTAGCTTGCCTCGTTCTCCCGATCCTGGAGAATATGCTCCAGGGACACCACCCTAGCGGTGGAGTGCTTCATGATCTGGTGCACCTGGGACGGCCGGAGACCCATTTTCAGGGCGACCTCCTTGGCGGTGGGCCAACGGCCCAGTTGGACGGCCAGTTCCTGGGAGGCCTGCTCCAGCCCCCGTGTGCTCTTGCGCAGAGAGCGGGGCAGGGGGTCGGCCCGGCGGATGGCGTCAAGGATGGAGCCGCGGATGCGGCGTACGGCGAAGCTGGCGAAGCTGGTGCCACGCTCGGGGTCGAAGGAGTCCACCGCCTGAATGAGCCCCTCGGTGCCGTAGCCCATGGCGTCTTCCCGCTCCAGGCCCAGGGGCCTGCCATGGTCGGTGGACATGCGCCCCACCACGAAGGCCACGAGCGGCAGGTGCTGAAGGATCATCTGGTCTCGGTTCTGCATATTTCGCCTCCCCCGACTGTGCAGGCAGATTTCGGGCATGAAAAATGCCGCCTTGGAAGCGACCGATGGCGGCAAACCCTTTTACTGGCCGGGGTTGCTGGGCGAAGCGGTAAGCGGATCGCCCATCGAGGCTTTCGGCAGCCCGGCGGCCCTAACTCGCTGCGGGGTTCTCTCGAGCGATAGGCCCGTGGCTTTGCGCCCCCTTCTTTCGAAGGGTTTGCCCTTCTCGGTGCCCCTTATTGAGTTGTGGCGACGTTCCTTGCCGCGAGCCTTCCATGCCACTTCGAGGAGTTCTGGGAGTCACCAATGCATAAACGCCCCTTCCGGCGATACGTAACAGCTCTTTGAGACAAAGTTAGGCTTTTCCTGCTGACGGTTGAGGGTTGGTCTGGTATGCTGGCGCTGCGGGGTGGGTTATCGTTGCGGCCCGGCAGCGTGGCGGAACCGGAGCCGCATGGCCCAGGCATTTGGTCCCCGTTTTGGTGAAGGGCGGTCACCTTCGAGCGCTTCGATGTCCGGAGGGCATGGAGGCGAGGGTGCTGCTGCGCCCAGCGGCCTGCGAGGTCGATAATCATTCGGTGAGATGCTATGGCACAGGGGATAGCAGCCAGGCAGCTACAGCGGGAGCAGACCCGAGGCAAGCTTATAGAGGCTGCCCAGCGCATCTTCGCCACCAGCGGCTATGAGCGGGCCACCGTTGACGACCTCGCCGCCGCCGCGGGCTACTCCAAGGGTGCTTACTACTTCCACTTCTCCACCAAGGAAGAGGTCCTGCTGGAGCTGCTGGACGCCTGGACGGAGGAGCGCACCGAGCGGCTGGAGGCGAGCGCGGGGACCGATCAGCCAGCGGCGGTCGTGTTGATGGAGACGGTGGAGGGGCTCCTCTCCTATGAAGATCGCGGCCCTCACTGGCCTCCCCTGCTCCTGGAGTTCTGGTCTCAGGCCCTGCGAAGCGCGCAGGTGCGCCGCCGGCTCAACGCGGCCTACGGCGGCTGGAAGAACCTGCTGGCCAGCGCCTTCCAGCGGGCCCGCGACGAAGGAGTCATCGCCGGGGATGTGGAGCCGGCCACGGCTGCGGCCCTGACCTTGGCCGTCCACGATGGGCTGGTGGTAGAGACCTGTCTGGGCCTACCATCGGCCACGAAGACCTCCATCCGACGGTTGGTGGCTGCCCTCCTGGCACCCCTCATGAGGCCTCAAATCGAAGAGGACTCCCCCTCGCAGCTTTCCACTCCCTGAGGCTCCTTTCGCAGCGCGAGTGGATCATAGGCGCTGTCCGGTGCGTGTCAACCGGGGACACCCTTTCGTGGTAGTATGAGGCCCGACCGGGCGAGGGGTAGCGGCAGAGCACAGGGAGGTAGCCGAGGTGCTGACCGCGGCAGATGATTATCTCATCCACCAGACTCCCGACACCTTCGACCGTGTGGCCACCAGCGACCGCAACTTCTACGACCGCTACTACTTCTCCTGCCACGATAGCAAGGGCGAGGTCTTTCTGGTGCTGGCCCTGGGTGCGTATCCCAACCTGGGGGTCATGGATGCCTTCACCTCGGCGGTGCACAAGGGCGTCCAGCACATCGTCCGCGCCTCCCGTGAGCTGGACGGAGACCGCATGGAGGCCCGGGTGGGCCCTCTTCGGGTGGAGGTGGTAGAGGGGCTGCGGAGGCTGCGCATCGCCTGCGAGCCCAACCAATGGGGCCTGGCTTATGACCTTACCTTTGAAGGGGTAACACCGCCGGTGGAGGAGCCCCGCTTCCTCCGACGGGCCGGAGGCCGTGCCATCTTCGACTACACGCGGCTCGGCCAGTGCGGCCGCTGGTCGGGCCAGTTGAGCGTGGCCGGCGAGGACTTCGCCGTGGAGCCGGAGGGCTGGTGGGGGGCCCGGGACCGGTCCTGGGGCATCCGGCCCGTCGGCGACCCGGAGCCGCCCAGCGCGCTGACTGCCCGCGGGCTGCGCAACTTCTTCTGGCAGTGGGCGCCCATGCAGTTCCCGGACTTCTCTATCATGTACACCATCACTGAGGAGGCCGACGGCCGCCCCTGGCACCAGTCAGCGCAACGGGTCTATCCCTACGCCGCCGCCCGGGAGCCCCAGGAGCTGACCATCCTGGGCCACGAGCTGAGGCTGAAGCCGGGGACGCGCCTGTTCAACGGCGGCCGGGTCTTCCTGGCCGAGGGCGGGAGCAACCGCCTGGAGATAGGCATGCGCCCGCTGGCCATGATGCACATGTCCGGCGTGGGTTACGTCAGTTTCACCGACTGGCGTCACGGCCACTACCATGGCCCGCTGGTCGTTGATGGGGAGCGCTGGGACCTCAACGACCCGGAACTCGGCAATCGGGCTGGCGACCATTCGGAGACGGTGTGCGAGTTCACCCTGGGCCGGCAGACCGGCTACGGCATCTTCGAGTTCTACTGTCTGGGCCCTTATGAGCCTTACGGCTTCCTCTCGGCGACGGACGTCGCGAAGTAGGCGTAACCCTGTGCGACCGGGGCGAGGTGCGCTCGCCGCGGCCGTGTTGCCGCTGCCCTTCGTGTTGGCGGGCCTGCTCTTCTTCGTCGAGAGGAGGGCCCGGCTCCGGCAGGATCGTGCGGGGTAACAGGGAACCATGAGGAAGGCACTGCCCGATTACATCGAGGCCATGCTCTCTCCCGAGGCCTACCCGCACCCCGCGGGCAAGGTGAAGCTCATCCAGACGCACATCTCCTACGTCTTCCTGGCCGGCGACTTCGTGTACAAGGTGAAGAAGCCCGTGGACCTGGGGTTCCTGGATTTCACCACCCTGGAGAAGCGTCGCCACTTCTGCCAGCAGGAGGTGCGGCTGAACCGCCGCCTCTGCCACCGCATGTACCTGGATGTGGTGCCGGTGTCCTTCGTGGCGGGGGTGGTGCAGATAGACGCGGCGGGCGCCGTGGTGGACTACGCCGTGAAGATGCGCCGCCTGCCCGATGAGAGGATGATGCCGCACCTCCTGCGGCGCGACGCCGTCACCGGCGAGATGCTGGCTAGCCTGGCCGCCCGCATCGCCGAGTTCCACGCTGCCGCCGAGACCAGCGATGAGATCGCTGCCTTCGGCGGGCTGGACACGGTGCTGGGCAACTGGCGGGAAAACTTCGAGCAGACCGAGCCCTACATCGGCCGGACGATCAGCCGCCGACAGTTCGAGGAGATCCGCGCATACGTGGACGACTTCAGCCAGAGGGAGGCCGATCTCTTCGCCCAGCGCGTGGGCGAGGGCCGCGTCCGCGACTGCCACGGCGACCTTCGTGCCGAGGCCATCTGCTTCGAGGATGACGTGTGCATCTTCGACTGCATCGAGTTCAACGAGCGCTTCCGCTACTCCGACGTGGCGGCGGACCTGGCCTTCCTGGCCATGGACCTGGACTCCCGCGGCCGCCGCGACCTCTCCGACGAGCTGGTGGGGCTCTACCTGGGGCAGGCCGCCGATCCTACCCTTCCCCTGGTCCTTAACTTCTACCGCTGCTACCGGGCCTACGTGCGGGGCAAGGTGGACGGCTTCCAGCTCGACGAGCCGGAGGTGCCGGAGCGCCAGAAGGCCGCGGCCGGCCGCCGGGCGCGTTCCTTCTTTCGGCTGGCCCACGCCTACGCCACGCAAGCCGTCCCCAGGGTCCTGATGATCACCGTGGGCCCTACGGGCACCGGCAAGAGCTACCTGGCCAATGCCCTGGCGGGCCGAGCGGGCGCGGCCCTCTACTCATCCGATGTGACGCGCAAGCGGCTGCTGGGCATCGAGCCGACGGAGCGCCGGGAGGAGCCCATCGACGCCGGCATCTACTCCCCCAAGCTCACCGAGCGAACCTATCGAAGAATGCTGGAGGAGGCGCGGCCGCACCTCGAGCGAGGCCGACCGGTCCTGCTGGACGCCACCTACCTCCGCCGCAGGCAACGAGCGGAGGCCGCTCGGCTGGCGGGGCAGACCGGCGCCCGAGTCCTGGCACTGGAATGTCGGGCTGGCGAGCGGCTCATCCACCAGCGGCTGGCCCGCCGCCGGGACGAGCCCAAGGCAGTCTCGGACGGCCGCCTGGAGGTCTACGAGGCCCAGAAAGCCCGCTACGAGCCGCCGACGGAACTGCCGCGGGCCCAGCGGCTTATCGTGGACACCAAGAGTCCGCTCCCGGAGCAGCTAGACAGGGTCCTGGACAGGCTGTCGGAAGGGTAGGGACAGGGCTTCAGCCCTGTTTCCGGGCTGATCTGAAGGTTGGCTCTTACATCCCGCGCTGGAGGGCCACCGCCGCCTCCATCCCCACCTCGATCATCCGGTCGATGGCCAGCAGGAGCTCCTCGTCGGGCAGGCGCTCGTGCTGGCCGGCGTAGTTAGAGGCGACCAGGGCGCAGCCCGCCTCCATCCCCCGCAGGGCGGCGACGGTAAAGATGACGCTGGCCTCCATCTCCTGGGCCAGGATACCTCGGGTGGCCCATCTCTCCACCCAGGCCGGTCGCACCGCGTAGAGGGCGTCCTCGGTGGCGATAGGCCCCACATGATAGGTGACGCCGGCCGCCTCAGCGGCCCTCACCAGCTCCTGCATCACTCCGAAGGAGGCCGTGGGGGCGAAGGGGTCGCCCTCCAGGTATTGGCGGGTGGTGCCGTCGAGAGGGCAGGCGGAGGTGGCGATGATGAGGTCGGTCGGCTTGATCTCTGCCTTCGTCGCCCCGCACGTCCCGAGACGGATGACCACGCGAGCCCCCAGCACGGCCAGCTCCTCGCAGACGATGGCCGCGGAGGGGCAGCCCATGCCGGTAGTTTGCACCGAGACAGCCACCCCGCGATGGCGCCCGGTGTAGCCCAGCAGCCCCCGGAACTCGTTGTAGCAGACCGCCTCCTCCAGGCGCTGGGCGGCGCGGGTCGCCCGGCCGGGGTCCCCCACGAGCAGGACCACCGGCGCGACATCGTTTCGGCTCGCCCGGATGTGGATGGGGTTCATGGGTCCTGTCGCTCCTCGGTGGCCTGATAGGCCTGGTCCAGCAGCTCCACCACGTGCACCACCCTTCCTTCCAGCCCGTGGCGGCGCAAGCCCGCCTCGAGCTGGATAGCGCAGCCGGGGTTGGCCGTGGCGATGACGCCTGCCCCTGTGGCCGCCACCGCCCGCATCTTGCTCTCCAGCAGTTGGGCCGACATCTCCCGCTGCACCACGCTGTAGATGCCACCGCTGCCGCAGCAGCGATCAGCATCCTCCATCTCCACCAGCTCCAGCTCCGGGATTGCGGCGAGGATGTCCCTGGGCTGCCGCGTGATGCCCTGGGCATGGGCCAGGTGACAGGGGTCCTGGTAGGTGACCCGCTGGGGCAGGGGTCCCAGGCCGTCCTTGAAGGGCAGCTCCACCACGTACTCGGTGACGTCCCGGACCATGCTCGAGAACCGTCGCGCCTTCTCCGCGTACTCCGGGTCGTCGGCGAGCAGCTCCCCATACT
>JBAUEL010000229.1:0-13522 GCA_049678585.1 Dehalococcoidia bacterium | reverse complement strand
AGCCGACGCTGTCTCGGACGAAGATCTTACCGCCACGCGCCGAGAGGGCCAGGATGTCGCCGGCCCGCCCATGCACGACGATCTGGCCGTCGTTCATGGTGTTGCCGCAGCCGTCCTGGGCGTTGCCGTGGACGGTGATGCGGGGTCCGTCCATAAATGCTCCGAGGGCGTTGCCGGGCGTGCCGAAGATGTCCAGTTCCACCGGGCCTGAGAGGTTGGTGCCGAGGTAACGCTGGCCGAAGACGTTGCGCAGCTCGATGCGGCGCTCGCCCCTGGCCACAACCTCGTGCAGGCGGCGGTTCAGCTCCCGGTAGGGGAGGCCGGAGGCGTCGATGAGGGTCCTCTGTTCGGTGTACTCCAGTGTCATGCTGTGCCGCCTCCTCAGGCCCCGGCCATCTTCACGCCGAGGGTTGCCAGCTCCGTGTCGGTGAGGCCGACACCGCGTAGGTGCAGGCGGTTGCCGCGCAGGCTCTCCAGGGCGTTGATGCCCATGCCCCCCAGCATGTCTTTGATCTCCAGGCTCCAGGCCCGCAGGAGGTTGACCAGGCGGCGGGTGCCGATGTCCGGGTTCACCCGCTTCGTGAGCTCGGGGTCGGTGGTGCAGATGCCCCAGGCGCAGCGTCCGCTGGGGCACTGCTGGCAGACGGTGCAGCCCAGGGCGATGAGGGCGGCCGTGCCGATGTAGACGGCGTCGGCGCCCAGGGCAATGGCCTTGACCACGTCGGCGCTGCCGCGGATGCTGCCGGCCGCTATCAAGGAGACACGGTTCCGTATGCCCTCGGCCCGCAGGCGGTCGTCTACCGAGGCGATGGCCATCTCAATGGGGATGCCGACGTTGTCGCGGATCACCTTGGGGGCGGCGCCCGTGGCCCCCCGCAGGCCGTCGAGGGCGATGATGTCAGCGCCCGCCCGCACCATGCCGCTGGCGATGGCCGCGGAGTTGTGGACGGCGGCGATCTTGACGGACACCGGCTTCTCGTAGTGGGTGACCTCCTTGAGGGCGTAGACGAGCTGGGCCAGGTCCTCGATGGAGTAGATGTCGTGCTGGGGCGCCGGCGAGAGGGCGTCGGTCCCTTCCGGGATCATGCGGGTGGCCGCCACCTCGGCGCTCACCTTCTCGCCGGGCAAGTGGCCGCCGATGCCCGGCTTGGCCCCCTGACCGATCTTGATCTCGATGACACGGGCGTTGTGGAGGTACTCCGGGTCGACGCCGAAGCGGCCGGAAGCCACCTGCACGATGGTGTTCCGGCCGTAGCAGTAGAGCTTGGGATGGAGGCCGCCCTCGCCGGTGTTGAAGAGGGTTCCCGCCTCGCGGGCGGCGCGGGCCAGCGACTCGTGCACGTTGAGGCTGACGGCCCCATAAGAGAGGGCCGAGAAGAGCACCGGCAGTTCGACGGCCACCTGGGGGCCGAGCTGAGTCTTCAGGTCCAGGGAGTTCGGGTCGACCTCCAGCCGGTCAGGCCTGGTACCGAGGTGGGTTCGCAGCTCCATCGGCTCCCGCAGGGGATCGATGGAGGGGTTGGTCACCTGGCTGGCGTTGAGGAGCAGGTGATCCCAGTAGATCCGGTAGGGCTTGTCGTTGCCCATGCCCGTGAGAAGCATGCCGCCCATCTCCGCCTGGCGAATGATGTCCTCGATGGCCTCCGGCCGCCAGCAGAAGTTCTCCCGGTAGTCGAGGGGGTTGCGGGTAATAGTCAGGGCACCGGTGGGACAGAAGACGACGCAGCGGTGGCAGCCGACGCAGCGCTCATCGAAGCTGACTACCGCCTCGTCCTGCGGGTCCCAGGCCTGGGCGTCGAAGCTGCACTGGCGCACGCAGATCCCGCAGGCGATGCAGCGGTCCTGCTGCCGCCGAATGGCGAACCTGGCCGGCAGATAGGTCTTCATGGCAGCACCCGCCCCGTTCCGCTGAAGGTTCATCAGTTGGCTACCGCCCGAACTCGCCTTGCGGCTTCCTCTTGCGGCGCAGCGGCTCCAGGCCGGACGCCCAGCCGGCCCACCACCGGCTCGCCACCAATGGGCGTCCAGACGCGCTCCAGGTCGGGGCAGACCAGGCGGATGGCCGCCTCCTCCGACGATAGGTAGAGCAGGTCGCCCTTCGTGGCGGCGGTGAGGGGCCGCAGGCGGATGCGGTCCGTGAGGCCGATCATCTCGCCGCGGCGGGCGATGATGACGGTGAACGGCCCGTTCAGGAGGAGGTCGCCGTAGACCCGGCGGAGGGCCGCGTGCAAAGCCCTTTGGCCCTCCGGCTCCCGCTCGATATGGCTCCAGAAGGGAGGGGCGAGCGCGCTGGCGGCGATGTCGATGGGGAGGCTGTGGCGCCGCATCAGGAGGTCTACGGCGTAGGCCACGACCTCGGTGTCGGTCTGCATGGTGCAGCGGTAGCCGAACATCTCCAGGTAGCGGACATTGGCCCCGTAGGAAGAGATCTCACCGTTGTGGACGACGGTCCAGTCGAGGATGGCGAAGGGGTGGGCGCCGCCCCACCAGCCGGGGGTGTTGGTTGGGAAACGGCCGTGGCCCACCCAGAGGTAGCCCCGGTACTCGTCCAGGCGGAAGAACTCGGCGACATCCTCCGGGTAGCCCACGCCCTTGAAGACGCCCATGTCCCGGCCGCTGGAGAAGACGTAGGCGCCTGGCACGCCGGTGTTGATTCTCATGACGGTGGCGATGACGTACTCCTCGGCGGGCTCCCTGCCGTCGTGCTCCGGGTCGACGCGCAGGAAATAGCGCCAGAGGGCCGGGGCTTCGCCGACGCGCGGGCAGGGGCGAGTAGGGATCTCCTCGTGGTACACCAGGGTGGATCGTTCCTTGAGGATGGCCTCGGTCTCCTCCCGCGCCCCCTCGCGCATGTACATGACGTGGAAGGCGAAGCAGTCGGCGTGCTCCGGGTAGAGGCCGTAGACGGCGAAGCCGCCTCCCAGGCCGTTGTTGCGGTCGTGCATGTTGGCGATGGCGGCCACCACATCGTCGGCGGGCAATAGCCTGCCGGAGGTGTCCAGCACCCCGAAGAGGCCGCAGGCGGCCATGACCTTGTCGTCGCCATAGGGGTTGTTGACGGACCCGATCCAGCTCATGGCCTACCTCCTTTCGCTTTCTGTCTCGCCGTCGGCAGGAATCCTCACCGGCGACCCCTCCCAGCCGGGACGGCCAGGCGCTCGCGCCGCAGCTCCTCAGGCAGCCAGATCAGGCCGAAGCGCTCGGAGACGAGGGCTTCCTTGAAGCCGCCCACGTCCGTGCCATCGCGCATGAGGCCGAAGACGATGCCCGAGCGGGCGATATCGCCCTCAAAGACCAAGCCCACCACCCGATTGTCCCGCAGGACGACCTTGCGGTAGCGGTCGCCGTCGCCCGCCGTCAGCACCTCGTAGGCGGGTTCGTCGGGCGGCTCCACGAGGCCAGCGGCGACGATGGTCAGGCCGAAGTAGCTCAGGGCGTTCATGGCGGTGGCGCCGTGGTAGAACGTCTCGACTCCGGCCATGTTGAAGCCGGCGGCCCTGCCTCCCATGTAGGCGTTGGGCCAGATGGGGATGACCCGCCGGTCCTGGTGTACGAAGTCGTATCCCTCGGCCACGTCACCGCAGGCGTAGACGCCGGGATGGCTGGTGGCCAGGCAGCGGTCCACCAGCACGCCCCGGTTGACGGCGAGGCCCGAGGCAGCGGCCAACTCGGCGCGGGGGGTGACCCCCGTGGCCACGATGACCAGGTCGCAGGGGAGGCGCTCGCCGCTCCCCAGGAGGACGCCGCCGACCCTTCGTTCGTCATCCGGGCGCCCGAGCACCTCGCGCACCGTCTGGCCCAGCTCCAGCCTGACGCCGGCCTCCCTGAGGGCCCGCTCCACGATGGCGGAGGCTTCGCGGTCCAGGGCGGCGGCCAGGACCCGGTCCAGCACCTCCACCATCGTGACCAGCACTGTCAGGTGGGCCAGGGCGTGGCTGACGCTGAGGCCGATGAGGCCTGCCCCGATGACTACTGCCCGCGAGCCGGGGCGCAGGGCCTGGCGGAGGCGACGGGCGTCGTCGATGGTGGTGAAGGTGAAGACGCCCTCCCGGTCGAGGCCGGCGATGAGCGGCTGGGCGGGAGCGCCGCCGGTCGCGAGGAGGAGGCGCTCCCAGGCGATGCGGGCGCCGTCGTCCAGTTCGGCCAGGCGGCGGCCCAGGTCCAGACGCACCACCTTCCGGCCGAGGAGGGTCTGGATGCCCTGGTCGGCGTAGAAGTCGGGCGGGCGGATGGCCATCTCCTCCTGCGTGCAGAGGCCGGCCAGGTAATCGGAGATGCGGGGGCGCGAGTAGGCCGGGTAGGGCTCGTCCGAGATGATGGTGAGGCGGCCCTCGCCGTCCACCTGGCGGATCGCCTCGGCAGCGGCGATGCCGCCGGCCGAGTTGCCGATGATGAGGTAGCGGGTGCGAACCGCCGTCCGCGGCCTCCCTCCCCTCTGCCGCTGTCTGCCGCTGGTGCTCGGGGTCATGGCCGGAGGGCTCCTGCGAGCTGGGCGGGTTCCTCGCCGGCCGGCGTCTCGCCGTCGACGCGGAGGAGGGCTTCGTTGGGGCAGGCGGCGACGCAGGCTGGGACCGTGCGGTCGGGACAGAGGTCGCACTTGGCAGCGACGCCGCGCTGGCCGTCGAGGGTGATGGCGCCGTAGGGGCAGACCATGACGCAGGTCCAGCAGCCGATGCATTTCTGCGTATCGATGGTGACGACTCCCGTCCCTGCGTCGCGCTGCGTGGCGCCGGTGAGGCAGGAATAGACGCAGAGAGGCTCGGCGCAGTGCTGGCACTGCACGGCCAGGAAGGTGTGGTCGCGGCGCTCGACGTGGATGCGGGGCAGGGCGCGAGGCCGCTCGCGCAGGAAGGCCTTGAGGATATCGCGCGAGAGGGAGTGCTCGACCAGGCAGAAGACCTCGCAGAGGCCGCAGCCGATGCACACCTCTTCGCGGAGTTCGATGCGTTTCATGGTCTCTTTGTTTGATACGGCATGCGGCAACCGGTAGCCGCTATCTTTATTCTCAGCAGATTGGCCTCGCCTGTCAAGGGGTCAAGAGGTGGCCAAAGGGGCGGCACGCAGCGGGCGCACCATTCGCGAGGTGGCGCAGGAGTGCACGAAGCTGTCAGGCGAAGGGTCAGAGCGCGCCCTCGACCCTACTTCGATGACCGAGCCGGGGCTGTAGAGGAGGGAAGACCAAGCTGGGCAGCCGCTTTGCAACCAGCGGCAGGCTCACCTCTCATTGCCTCAAAGGTTCCTCTTCATCAGGTAGAAATCGATCTTCTCGTAGTCCGATCGCAGGTGCTCGTCAACCTGCTCCTCGGTCAGGGGTGGCGGCACGATCACCTTCTCTCCGGGATGCCAGTCAGCCGGCGTAGCCACGTGGTGCTGATCGGTGGTCTGCAGGGCATCGACGAGGCGCAGGATCTCATCAACGCTCCTGCCGTTCTGCAGAGGATAGTAGATCATGGCCCGAATGAACCCCTCCGGGTCGATGACAAACAGACCTCGCACCGTGGCCGTGGTGCTCGCCTCCGGATGGATCATCCCGAACTTGTTGGCAACTTTCATGTCCACATCCGCTATGACGGGAAAGGGGATCTTGACCCCTAGTTTCTCCTCGATATTCCTGAGCCAGGCGAGGTGGGAATGAATACTATCAATGCTCAGGCCGACCAGCTTCACGTTGCGCCGGGCGAATTCCTCGGCGCGCCGCGCCAGGGCGACGAACTCGGTAGTGCAGACAGGCGTGAAGTCGGCGGGATGGGAGAAGAGAACCACCCACTGGCCTCTCAGGTCACTCATAGTGAGAGGACCCTGCGTTGTCAGCGCCTCGAAATCCGGCGCCCGCTCACCGATCCTAGGCATTCTCGCTGTCTCCATTCCCTCTTCCGCTGGTGTCACCTCCGTCCCTCCTTCCCGTAGCCAAGACGACGCGCCGTCACGGGACTCGCCCGCCGTCCGGACCTATTCTCGCTTGACAACCTCTCCTTCGAGAAGCCACTATTTCATCGCGGCTTTCCCGATCGTCACCAGGGCCCTGCACTGCGCCGTAGACTCCAGAAGGCCTTCGCTGATTATAACCCGCAAGCATCCGGAGCACCCCATCAAGGTGAGGGTAGGCCTCAATAGCGGCGAGTCGGCCCGGGATGGAAGCGATTACTCCGGCACAGCCGTCACTGTGGCCGCTCGCATCGCTGATAAGGCGCGGGGCGGCCAGATCCTGGTGTCCGAGGTGAAAGAGCATGCCGCAATGCTCATTGAATGGCTGAAGGAGAAGGACCCCACGCTGGCCAAGCACTTCGAAGAGCACGACTGATCTAGCAGCAGCATCGTCGCTGCCAGCAGGGACAGGAGGAACAACCGGTGGCTGAAGGAGAAGCTACATCGGTCATGATCATCGGTGGCGGGGCCGCCGGGATGAGCGCGGCCTCCCGGGTCCGCCGTCTGCGATCGGACTGGCCCATCACCGTCCTCGAGCGAGGCGACCACGTGTCGTTCATCCTCTGCGGCCTGCCCTACTACGTTGAGGGGCTGGTTGACGATGAGAGTCGCCTGGTCGTCTACACGCCCGAGTTCTTCCGGACGAAGCGCAACATCGACGTGCGCACCGGCCATGAGGCACGACGCATCGACACGGCGAACCGCCTGGTGGAGGCGGTCGACCTGGAGAGCGGGGCGTCGGAGAGTTTCCACTACGACCGGCTGGTCATCGCCGCCGGCGCCCAGCCGGTGCGGCCGGGGATCCCCGGCCTGGACCTGGATGGCGTGTTCACCCTCCACTCCATCCCCAGCGGCATGGCCATCCGCTCATTCATGGGCAGCCAGACAGTGCGTCGAGCGGCTATCATCGGCGCCGGCTACGTGGGGCTGGAGATGGCGGAAGCCCTCCGGGGCGTGGGAGCGGAGGTGACGGTCATCGAGGCACTGGAGAGCGTGCTGCCGGGAGGGGAGCCGGAGATCGCCGCGCTTGTGGATGAGGAGCTGCGCCGCCAGGGCGTGGAGGTCCGCACCGGGCAGCTCGCTCAGGCGCTGCAGGGGGACGGCCGCGTGCGAAGGGTCGTGACCTCCGATGGAACCCTGGACGTTGACCTGGTGCTGGTGTCCGTGGGCGTGCGGCCGGCCGTGCAGACGGCCAGGGAGGCGGGCATCGAGGTGGGGCCGACGGGGGCCATCGCCACGGACAGCCGAATGGCCACCAACGTCCCCGATGTCTACGCCGCCGGCGACTGCGCCGAGGCGTATCATCTACTGACCGGCAGGCCGGCCTACGTCCCCCTGGGCACCACCGCCAACAAGCAGGGGCGGGTGGCAGGCATCAACGCTGCGGGCGGGAAGGCAGAGTTCGCGGGGATCGTGGGGACGGCGGGCCTCAAGGTGTTCGACCTGGAGGTGGCCAGGACCGGCCTCACCGAGGCCCAGGCTCGGGAAGCCGAGTTCGACCCTGTGAGCGCGGTCGTTCGCTTCCCTTCCCACGCCTCCTACTACCCGGACGCCAGAGACCTCACCGTGAAGCTGGTGGCGGACGCTGGAAGCGGGCAGGTCCTCGGCGCTCAGATGTGTGGCCCGGATACTGTCGCCAAGCGCATCGATACGGTGGCCGCGGCCCTGTACGCGCGGATGTCTGTGGCCGACATCGAGTCTCTCGACCTTAGCTATGCGCCGCCCTTCGCTACGGCCTGGGAGGGGATCCAGCTCGCCGCCCAACGGATCCTGGAGAAGCTGCAACGGTAGCGGTGTCTAGCTGGTTGCGGTCTCCTCTGCGTGCGGCGAGCCGGCGGCAGTAGCAAGTGCTACCGAGACGCCTGGGCAGCGCGGAACCAATCGCAGACCTTTTCCGGTAGCTCGCGGGCGAAATCCTCGTGCAGGGCCTCATCAAGACATGTCTTGAGTGCACAGAAGACGCACCGGCAGCGCCTGACCGCCTCCGCGCCGGTGTCGGCCGCGAAGAGATCGAGTCCTCCGAGGGTCTTGTCGCGCTGCCCTGTCGCGTCCAAGCCCGACATCGTCCACCCGATGAAGGTCTGGGTGTCTATATGTGGGTCTGGCTCTGGCCGGCAGCATTCGAGGAAGGAGGAGAGCTCGCTAGGAAGACATGCCTGCACGCGGCGCGCTTGCTCCTGCGAGAGAACTTCGGACAGGGCGCGCATCACCGCCAAGGTCGTCGTCTCGGCCTCCTCGAACGAGGCGAGCTTGCCCATCGTCTTCACCTGAATGATGAATTCTCGGTACTCCATCTTGCAGTTCTCCCTCCGGAGCTAGACGAACTGCTCCTTCAACCTGTCGTACTCTTCAGTGGGCGACGCCTTCGCCAGTTCCAGGAGCCGGCCGGCAGGCGAGCCGCCCTCCATGGCCCTCACCTGGTCCTCGTAGGTAGGCACTCCCTCCGCCTGGTAGATGACGCCCACAGGTATGCGCTCGCCCCATTCCTGGGCCTTGGCCCAGGCCGCCGTCCGGTCGCTGGGGTCGTAGCCCTGCTCCTCCTCCAGATGGTAGATCCTCTCGCGGTACCAGGCATAGGTGTTGACCCGGTTGAAGGTGACGCAGGGCTGGAGCACATCGATGAGGGCGTAGCCCTGATGTGTAATGCCCCGGGCGATGAGTTCGGCCATGTGCTTGGGCTCGCCTGAGAAGGAGCGCCCGACGAAGGTAGCGCCCGCAGCCAGGGCGATGGCCATAGGGTTGAACGCCGCCTCGATCGCTCCATCGGGGGAGGTGGTGGTGATGAAGCCGGCGTCGCTGGTGGGCGAATACTGGCCCTTGGTCAGCCCGTAGATCTGGTTGTTCTCCACGATCTGGGTGATGTTGGGGTTCCGGCGGCAGGTGTGGACGAAGTGGTTTCCGCCGATGCCGTAGCCGTCGCCGTCGCCGTTGACCACGAGGACGTGCAGGTCGGGGTTGGCCAGCTTGGCGCCGGTGGCCACGGCCAGGGGGCGGCCGTGGATGGTCATGTAGCCGTTGGCGTTCATATAGTCGGGCAGCTTGCTGCCGCAGCCGATGCCCGAGACGATGAGCACCTCGTGCGGGGCGATGTCCAGGTCGGCCAGGGCCAGCTTCAGCGCCCTGAGGATGGCGAAGTCGCCGCACCCCGCACACCAGGTGATCTCTACCGTCGTGTCGTAGGTCCTCGCATCGACCTTCGTGACCATGACGCACCTCCTATCGCAGCTCGTCAACGATGTCCTCCGGGGAGAAGGGCCGGCCATCGTACTTGTTGACGGTCCGGTCCACGCTCCGGCCGGTGGACATGCGGATCAAGCGGGCGAGCTGCGATGTGTAGTTCTGCTCGACAGCTACGGTCCGGCGGCAGGCGTCCAGCATGCTGGCGGTCTCTTCCGCCGGAAAAGGCCAGAGGTCCGAGAAGTGGATGAGGTTGGCGCTGCCCCCGTCTGAGTTGATGAGGTCGAGCGCCTCCCGGCAGGGGCCGCAGGCTGAACCCCAGCAGACCAGGGTCAGGTCCGCCTGGTCCGGCCCGTAGCGCTTGGGGGGCCGGATCTCGCGGGCGGCCGCGCCCAGCTTCTGCATGCGCTTGTCCATCATCCGCCGCCGATTCTCTATCTCCTCAGTGATGTGTCCGTACTCGTCATGCTCGTCGCTGGTGGCGGCATAGACCCCCTTGGGGTGCCCAGGGATGGCTCGCGGGGAGATGCCAGAGTCAGTGAAGGCGAAGCGGCGGTAGCCGTCCTCCAGGCTCTCCAGTTGTTCCGCCAATAGGAGCTCGCCCCGGTCGATGATCACGCTGGAGAAGTCTATGGCCTCCTTCTCCAGCGTGCGAAGGGAGGTCGCCAGGAACTGGTCCGTCAGCACGATGACCGGGCACTGGTAGCGCTCGGCGAGGTTAAAGGCCCGCCAGGCCGCCTCGAAGCACTCCTCTACCGTGCCCGGCGCCAGGACAAGGCGCGGAAATTCGCCCTGGGAGGCGTTGATCACAAAGAGCAGGTCAGCCTGCTCGGTGCGCGTGGGGAGACCGGTGGATGGGCCACCCCGCTGCGCCTCCACCACCACCAGGGGCACCTCGGTCATGCCCGCCAGGCCCAGGGCTTCCACCATCAGGGAGAAGCCGCCGCCGGAGGTGGCGGTCATCGCTCGGGCACCGGCGTATGAGGCGCCGATGGCCATGCAAGCGGCGGCGATCTCATCCTCGGCGTGCTTCGTGACTACCCCCAGCTCCGGCGGCAGCGCCGCCATCCACTCGATAATGGAGGTGGCAGGGGTCATGGGATAGGCGGAGATGAAGCGACAACCCCCGGCCAGCGCCCCCAGGCTGATGGCCTCGTTCCCGTTGATCAGCATGCGCGGCGGTGCATCGAGGGGCTGGAGCTTGTAGCGGAAGGCCGTCGCATGGCGCTGGCGAGCCAGGTCGTAGGCCGCCTGAGCCACCGCCAGGTTGCTCTCCACTACTCCGGGGCCTTTGGCCTGAAAGTTCTGATGGATGATGTCTTCCATGTAGGACAGTGGCCATTCGCACACTCCGGCCGCTGCGCCGAGGGCAGCGGTGTTGGTCATGATGCGGCTGCCGTGCTCCTCGGCGATGCTGGCCAGGGGCATGGGAAAACACTGCACGCCGCGCTCCTTGCAGGTCTCTTCGTCTAGCTCCAGTCCTTCCGGGAAGATCACCGCGCCCCCCGGGGCGATGTTGTCGATGTGGAGGGGGACGGCCTCCGCGGTCAGCGCGAGAACGAGGTGCACGGGGTTGCTGTGGGAATACATGGCCCGCTCCGAGAGGCGGATCTGATAGAAGTTGTGCCCGCCGCGGATGCGAGAGCGATAGTCCTGCATGGCGAAGACCTGGAGCCCTCCACGAGCGAAGGCCTGGCAGAGGCCCGCCCCGCTCGATTCGACTCCCTGGCCGGCATCACCTCCGATGAGGATGCTCATGTCATTCGTCACGACATCTACCACACCAACCTCCTTTCCTCCCTGCCAAGGAAGAGAGCATCATCATACCGTTGCTCAGGAGCCCACAGCAACAGGCGCACGCGAAATCCTCAACTGGTCGCGTTTGCTGGAAAAGCATCACAGGTATCTTGACAAGCGGCTCCCGCCTGATAGCATGGCGCCACCACCCCGAGCGAGGCACCAAGCATGGCTAATTCGCTCCTTGCGTTCTCTACCGCTTCCGGACAATGGTCGCCTAGCGAGGGTGGCCCGGTCTTGACATGGATGACAGGGCCCAGATAGTATTGATAGTAATTACTATTCATCTCTACTCCAGGACAGGGGAATAGAATTGTCGTCAAGCCAGAAGTTCAGGATGACCCGCCAGCGTCAGGTAATCCTCGAAGAGCTTGGAAAAGTCAGTTCGCACCCTACTGCCGACGAAGTCTACGAGATGGTGCGACAGCGACTACCACGGGTGAGCCTCGGCACCGTCTACCGCAACCTTGAGATGCTGTCTGAACGTGGCATGATAAAGAAGCTGGAGCTAGGGGGTACTCGAAGGCGGTTCGACGGCAACGCGAGAGACCACTACCACGTGCGCTGCATACGTTGCGGGCGCCTGGAAGATGCCCCGGTTGAGCCAGTCACTGCGGTTGAAGACGCCCTTCGTAGGGCTACTGATTACGAGATAATCGGGCATCGACTGGAGTTCATTGGACTATGCCCCCAGTGCAAGAAGAGAGCGCAGAGCTCTCAAAACAGGCCCAAGCTACAGGAATAGAGGAGAGATGAGGATGGAGCTGAAAGGGACAAGGACTGAGAAGAACCTCCTGACGGCATTTGCCGGGGAATCGCAGGCGAGGAACCGTTATACGTACGCCGCGGAGAAGGCCAGGGAAGAAGGGTACATCCAGATCGCGCAGATCTTCGAGGAGACGGCCAGCCAGGAGAAAGAGCACGCCAAGCGGCTCTTCAAGCTGCTCAAGGGAGGTGAAGTCGAGATTCAAGCCGCCTTCCCGGCCGGAGTGATCGGCACGATGGCGGAGAACCTCAGGGCCGCCGCCGCTGGAGAACACTACGAATGGGAAGAGATGTACCCCTCGTTCGCCAAGGTTGCGCGGGAGGAAGGCTTCGAGGCTACTGCGAAGATATTCGAATTCATCGCTGTAGCCGAGAAGCAGCATGAGAAACGGTACTTGGGCCTTCTGGCAAACGTCGAGTCCGGAACGGTGTTCAAGAGAGACAAGCCCGTCGTGTGGCGGTGTCTCAAGTGTGGCTATCTGCACGTGGGCGAGGAGGCGCCTAAGGCCTGTCCCGCTTGCGCAGCCCCACAGGCATACTTCGAACTGCTGGCCGAGAATTGGTAGCTGGCACGCCACAAGCAAGGAGGTGAGAGAACTGCCATGCTGAGCGAGAAAGTGCAAGAAGAGCTGAACAAGCAGCTCAACGCGGAACTGTACTCATCCTACCTCTACTTATCGATGTCCGCTTACTTCCAGTCGCTCAACCTGGGCGGCTTCGCGAACTGGATGCGCGTGCAGGCCCAGGAAGAGCTGGTGCACGCGGTGAAGTTCTACGATTTTGTCAATGAGCGCGACGGCAGGGTTACCCTGCGCCCGGTGGAGGGGCCGCCCTCCGAGTGGGCCTCGCCGCTGGCGGCCTTCGAGCACGTATACCAGCACGAGCAGAAGGTCACCGGCCTGATCAACGACCTAGTCAACTTGGCCATCGGCGAGCGCGATCACGCGACAAACATCTTTCTGCAATGGTTCGTCACGGAGCAGGTGGAGGAGGAGGCGTCTGCCAACGAGGTGGTGCAGAGGCTCAAGCTGCTGGGCGATGACAAGAGCGGGCTGCTCATGCTTGACCGCGAGCTGGCCCAGCGCGTATTCACCATGCCTGCGGCGACAACGGAGGGAGAGGGAACGTGACCATCCCCTTCAACGCCGACGAGATCCTCGAAATAGCCGAACAGATCGAGAGGAACGGGGCCAGGTTCTATCGCCGGGCAGCGCAAGGGATTACTGATTCCGGCACTCGCGAGAAGCTGCTTGACCTCGCCGCCATGGAGGAGGAGCACCAGAAAGTCTTCGCCGCCATAAGGGCGGACCTCTTGCCCGAAGAGCGGGAGCCGACGATTCCCGATCCCTGGGGCGAAGCGGCCTTGTACCTACGGGGAATTGCAGACGGGCATGTTTTTGATGTGAGGACGGATCCCGCCGGAAAGCTGACAGGCAAAGAGACAAGAGAAGACATTCTTAGAACGGCCATCGGACTGGAAAAGGACTCCATCATTCTCTACCTCGGGATGAGGGAGATAGTTCCGGAAAGGCTGGGCAAGGGCAGAATCGACGCCATCATCAAAGAGGAAATGAGCCACATTGCCACCCTCAGCAACCAGCTTGCACCTTCGAAACGAAGCTCTAGGTAACGGGATGAACGCAGACTGTCCAAGTAGGTCTGAAGTCTCAACATGCGGAGGTTTCCAATGGACGAGACTGAGAAGAAGCTGACCACCAGCTTTGGCACCCCGGTCGACGACGACCAGAACACCATGACTGCGGGCAGCCCCGGCCCCGCCCTGCTGCAGGACGTACACCTGGTCGAGAAGCTGGCCCACTTCGACCGCGAACGCATCCCCGAGCGTGTGGTGCACGCC
>JBAUEL010000228.1:0-3289 GCA_049678585.1 Dehalococcoidia bacterium | reverse complement strand
TGCAGATCACTTTCTACCTCGACAATCAGGGTGAAGATATCCAGGACGTCCTCCCTACTCCTCCTGTTATTCCTGGTTTCCTCGATGTTGCTAACGTCGTTCCCTGCGATCATGTTTTTCCCGGCGCTACAGGTATTGCTCTCAGGTTCGAATCCATTGGTACCGAAGCAATCGTTGGTTACGCTATTCGTTCCTTCGGTTTCAATCCGGCTCGGAATCGTCTGAAGTCTCCCTTCATGGCTCATACTTTGGAATCAGCTGAAATCGCTGCCCCTGGACTCGGCGTCATCGGTTATGAAGGTCTTGAAGAAGATCTAGTTTACTTCACTAAATTTCGAGCGATTACAGCTTATGCTCCGCATCGTTTCTCTGCTACCTATTACCTTCGCCATGTTCCAAACGTCGTTGTTTAGTCGTGGCTAAAGGGTTAGGTCTTCTCTTTTCTCAGGTTCGGGGTTCTATCGGTGATCTCGTTTTCTTTCCTAACCAATGGGAGTCTAATGTTATCCGTGAAAAAGTTATTCCGTCTGATCCTGCCTCGGTTGATCAGATCAGGTGGCGAACCGCCTTTTCTTCTTCAATTGCTCTCTGGCAGTCGCTCTCAGGATCGGATCGTCAAGGTTGGTCGGATTATTCTCGTTCTCTCCGCCGTTGGCGTCGTGGCTCTCGTCTTGCATATGCTGGACATTCTGGATTTATGCAATCCCTCCCTTTTGCGTGGTATGCTCGATCTCGTGGCTGGCTTCCTTCAGATCCAATAGGCACTCCGCCTGTATCCCCCGGGTATCTCTCCCAGGCCCCATGTGAAGAAAAACTGGTTGCATCCGGTCTGACTGGCACTCGTTGGTATTCGTTACAACCAAATCCTGAAGATTGCCTTGCCATCATCTGGACTTCAGATGAATTCTCTCCAACAATCAATCGTCATAAGTCACCATTCAATCTTCCAATTCGACAGGAACGTTCTCAGCATGGAATTATCGTTCTAACTAAAACCGGAATGACTGAAGGGAATGTAGTCTTCTTTCGCCTCGTCTTGATATCAGCTCAGGAACCCTTCCGGGTTTCATTCCGTCAGTTCATTCGTGGAGTTGCAATAGCTGTTCCTTAGTGCATTTTCTGCCTCGAGTTTTTCAGTTTAGATCTAAATTTGTTTTTTTGTGTTCTTTTTCTTTTTCATTATCTTTAGGCGTATCATTGCTTTCCATTCGTTATCGATATGCCGGCTAAAATCTTGTCACATTCATTTATCGGGTCAATCAATGAATACTATTCCTATTTCTCTTGAAGTCTTGGAATATCTCCTTCGACTTCTCCCTCTCATCGCTGGTCAAACGCGGGATCCAGTCATTCGTCAAGGATGTCGTAACTCTATTTATCAACTACAGTTATCAATCGCAGTCTGGGAATCCAAGTCATCGGATCCCCCCAGATCATTTTGATGCTTGTCACCGCTCCCCCTAAAGCGACGCTATGGTGTGGCGCGAAGGGGGCGGGGGGGGTGGTTCTGGCTCTGGCTCCGGAAGTCCTTCTGCTTGTTTATGAAGTCAACATCCGTCGAAGTTCGTCGCTCCGAATCCTCAAAGGAATGTCTAATGGTCGTTGAAAACCTTACCCACATGGATGATCTCCTCGATGTCTATCCTTTCCGTTCCCAGGACCATGAATGGATCGAAGTCACTTGTGGTCACTGCCAGCATTCGTTCAAAGTACCGATCAAGTGTCGGAATCGTTTTTGTCCCACCTGCAGTCGTGGTAGACAGTCCCGTGTGCGACGTCGTATATCTCATCTTATAAATTCAGTTCCCAAGCTTGAATACCGTACTTTCAAGCTACTCACTCTTACAATTCCGAACTCACAAACCTGTGAAGAAGGTTACAAAAATCTTACAAAAGCATTCAGGCGCTTGCGTCAAAGGCTTTGGTGGAAGTCTAAAGTTACTGGTGGATGCTATGTCGTCG
Organism: Dehalococcoidia bacterium; assembly: GCA_049678585.1. Classification (GTDB taxonomy): domain Bacteria; phylum Chloroflexota; class Dehalococcoidia; order DSTF01; family CAZFGZ01; genus CAZFGZ01. Next base: position 1,327 of record JBAUEL010000228.1, on the reverse strand, counting down.
AGGTCACAAAGGGACAAAATGGTTATCACGTCCACATGCACGTCATTTGCCAAGCTCTGATGTTACCTATTGATGAATTTCGTCGTGAATGGATTCATGTTAGTGGTGCTCATATCGTGGATGTTAGAGCAATGTGGAATATTGACGCCGCTAATTACCTTACGAAGTATCTCACGAAGGTCAAGGGAGATTCCAGATTTGTTTTGGAAATAGGAATAGGATTGAAAGGGAAGCGACTTTATCAACCGTTTGGATCGTGGCATGCATTGGATCTTTCCATACCTAAGATCAAATATGCCTGCCCAAAATGTCAATCCGACGCTTGGATAACCGACTGGGACATCAAAGGTGGGCGTTTGATCGCTTCAGGGTGGGATCAATACGACGATTGGCTCGCGACCAATTACGGCTCGCTCCCCCGCTAGGTACGTACCAGGCCCTTTGTTTGCGGCACACACCCAACCAATGGAGGTTCGATTCTGTGCATCTGGGCTACAATCTCAGGCTGGGTTCCGGAGCGCCTGGGAAAAAAAGTGCTACGGGAACACGCAAGGGAGAGTGAATAAACATGTGGCGTGTTCCCTTCGCGGCCCCGATGTGAAATACGCGCGTGTGGAAAGCAACCCATTGAAATTTCACACGGGGCTTTTTTTCCCAGGCGTCCCGGAACCCAGACATCCAGAAAAAACCCTTTGGGGTTTTTTTGTTTTGTTTTCTCATGTCCACTTGCCCATACATGATCTTGTACACTTGATTCTCACTTGTACCCCACCTGTTGTACTTGCGAATCTGTTCCGATTGTGCTATATTACTCAGCGGTGACTGCGTCGAAATGACGACCCGATAGAACCCCGTTCATTCGATCCTTTCAGATCGGGACGGGGTTCTCCCCTTTAACAGAAAGGCTTCTCATGCGAATCTTGCCTATTCTTGGATCCGACTATCGCGGATCCCTAGCTGGGCTCACATTTTCTAAAGGTCAATGGCCCGGTGTTGTCTGTAGGCGGAAGGTTGGTCCTATCAATCCCAACACAACTCTTCAGTCTTCCGCCCGATCAGCATTCTCTGCCGCTTGTCAGGCATGGAACGAAGCATCCGATGCTGTCCGTCAGGCATGGCATGAATATTCACAAACGTGCATTTACACAAACGCAATGGGTGAATATTCAGTCGATGGTCGACAAATGTTTCTCGCCGCCATGCAGATCACTTTCTACCTCGACAATCAGGGTGAAGATATCCAGGACGTCCTCCCTACTCCTCCTGTTATTCCTGGTTTCCTCGATGTTGCTAACGTCGTTCCCTGCGATCATGTTTTTCCCGGCGC
>JBAUEL010000227.1:0-9901 GCA_049678585.1 Dehalococcoidia bacterium | reverse complement strand
AAGACCACCCTGCTGAACTGCCTCAGCGGTCTAGATACCATCGACAGCGGTCAGATACTCGTGGACGGAGCCGACATCAATACCCTGTCCGATAACCACAAGACGGAGTTCCGCGCCCGCAAGATGGGCTTCGTCTTCCAGTTCTACAATTTGCTGCCGGTGCTCTCGGCGGTGGAGAACGTGGAGCTGCCGTTGCTGGTCTCCGGAGTCTCTGCTGCGGAGGCCCGACGGCGCGCCCTGGAAACGCTCGACCGGGTGGAGCTCCGCGAGTGGGCCAGCCACAGGCCCGGGGAGCTGTCAGGGGGCCAGCGGCAGCGGGTCACGGTAGCTCGGGCGCTGGTGAACAACCCGGCCATCGTCTGGGGCGATGAGCCCACCGGCGACTTGGACAGCGCTAACGCCCATCAGATCATGGACCTCATCTGCGAGCTCAACCGCAGTGAGGGCCAGACCTTCGTCCTCGTGACCCACGACCCAAACATCGCCGCCCGCACCCACCGCATCGTCTACATGGTGGACGGCCTCATCGTGGACGAGAAGCGGACCGAAGGGAATGGGCAGTAGGCCGGCGGTGCTCGCCCCGCCGCTCTACCAGCGAGGAAGATTCCGTGGATAGTCTCTTCGGCATCCCCATGGACCTCATCATGTGGGTTTCGCTGGCCTTGCTGGTCATTACCCTGGCCACGGTCGGCCTGGTGGCCCTGCGCAACCGCGTGATGTTCCTCATCGGCCTGCGCAATATCCCCCGGCGGGTCGCTCAGACCGTCCTCATCATCATCGGGCTTATGTTGAGCACGCTGATCATTTCGGCCGCCTTCACCACCGGCGACACCGTGGACCACAGCATCAGCAACGAGATCTACACCGGTCTCGGCGCTGTCGACGAGATCGTGGAGTTCAGGAGCGAGGAGGGAGCGCTGGGTGGCGCCGACGTGAACATCCCGGAGGTGCTGGTGGACGAACTGGAGATCACGCTGGGCGACGACCCGGACATCGACGGCATCTTGCCTGTGCTCTCGGAGGAGGTGCCGGTTTTCAACCCGCGCACCCGCCTGAGCGTCCCCAGCGTGAGCTTCATGGGCGTGGATGAGGCGCGGCTGGAGGGCTTCCCGGACATCGTGGACCGCGAGGGCCAGCCGCTGGACGTGGCCTCCCTGGCCGATGACGAGCTCTATCTCAACGAGGAGACGGCGGAGGGGCTGGATGCCCAGCCCGGCGACGAGGTCACCGTCTTCTTCGAGAACGAGGCCTTCCCCTACAAGGTTGTGGACATAGCCCAGAACCGCACCCTCGTCGGCGACTTCGGCCCGGAGCAGAGCGACGGCATGGTCACCCGCCTGGACGCCCTGCAGACCGCATTCAGCCGCGAGGGCGATGTCGACTTCATCGCCGTCTCCAATCGCGGCGGCGTCCGCGACGCCCTCCCGCTGACGGATGTCGTCACCGCCAAGCTGGAGGCAGCCATCGAGCGCCAGGAACTCGACCTGGCGGTGGAGCCGCTCAAACAGGACTTGGTGGACATGGCCGAGCAGATCGGCAACGGCCTGATGACGTTCTTCCTCATCATGGGGCTATTCTCCATCTCCGCCGGCATCCTGCTCATCGTCATGATCTTCGTCATGCTGGCGGCGGAGCGGAAGACGGAGATGGGGATCAGCCGCGCCGTGGGCACCAAGCGGCGTCATCTAGTCCAGATGTACATCTCAGAAGGGATGGGCTATAACCTGGCCTCCGCCCTGGTGGGGGTCTTCCTGGGCGTGCTGGTTTCTCTCCTCCTGACCGGCATCATGGCCATCATGTTCTCCGAATTTGGTCTCTCCATCGAGGCCCACGTGACCGGGCGGAGCCTGATCATCTCCTACTCCCTGGGGGTCTTCTTGACCTTCGCTACCGTGGCCTTCTCCTCCTGGCAGGTCAGCAGGCTGAACATCGTGCGGGCCATCCGCGACCTGCCGGAACCGGAGACGCGGCCGGGGTGGCGGTCGCTGTTCGTCGCAATCGCCTTGGCCATCCTGGGCGGCCTGCTTATACTCGCGGGGCTGAGTGCGGGACAAGGCTTCCCCTATGCCCTCGGCGCCACATTGGTCTTCCTCGCTGTGGCCATTGGCGGCCGCTACCTGCGGTTCCCTGAGCGGCCGCTCTTCACCGTGGTGTTCCTGGTGTTGCTGGTCTACTGGGCGCTGAGCGCCGGCGGCCGCATCCCGCCCGATCTGGAGTACGGCGAGGAGATGTTCTTCCTCAGTGGCATTGTGATGGTCGCCTCCGGCATCTTCGTCATCGTCTATAACGCTCACATGTTGCTGGCCGTGCTGACCAAGGTTGGCGGCCGTTTCGGGCGCATCGTGCCAGCGCTGAAGACGGCCGTGGCCTATCCCCTGGCCAGCAAGTTCCGCACCGGCATGACGATGGCCATGATCGCCCTGGTGGTCTTCGCCCTGAGCGTGATGTCAACTATGAACGCCAACTTCAGCCGCATCTTCCTCAGCGATGAGGCTCGCGGTGGCTGGGACCTGCTGGTACAGGAGAATCCCAACAACGCGCTGCCCGACCTGAGGACGGCCCTGGACGAGGAGGGCAGCGTCGATACCGGTCAGTTCGCTGCCGTGGGGAGGCTGGGCCTGGCCCGGGCCTACGCCTCCGAGCTGCGCCAGAACCCCGAGGACGAGTTCGAGTTCTACCCGCTCTGGGGGGCGGATGACGCCTTCCTGGCCGAAGGCAAGGTCCCCCTTCAGGCTCGGGCGACCGGCTACGAGGATGACGCAGCGGTCTGGAGCGCCCTGCGGGGCGACCCCAATCTCGCCGTGGTCGACGCCTTCGTGACCCAGGAGGACGGGTTCGCCTTCGGAGGAGCGATGTTCAAGGTCGAGGGCATCGAGGAGGGGGAGGAGGTCTTTGAGCCCATCATGGTGGATGTGAAGGACAGGGCCACCGGCGAGACCGGACGCGTTCAGATCATCGGTGTCACACAGTTTGGCGCCAGCGCCACCTTCTTCGGTGTCGTCACGCCCGCGCAATTCGTGGAGAACGTGTTCGGCGGGCCTGACCTGTCCTTCCATTATGTGCGCCTGACGGACCCCGATGCAGGCGAGGAAATCGCCCGGGGCGTGGAGGCCGCCCTCTACACCAGCGGCGTCCAGGCCAGTTCCATCAAGGCCGACCGCGAGGAGGAGATGGCCTTCATGAGGGGCTTCTTCTACCTGATGCAGGCCTTCATGGGCCTGGGCCTGGTCGTAGGAGTGGCGGCGGTGGGCGTTATCGCCTTCCGCACGGTGGTGGAACGGCGCCAGCAGATCGGCATGCTGAGGGCCATCGGCTACACGCGGGGCCAGGTAGCCCTCAGCTTCCTCATGGAATCGTCCTTCGTGACGATCCTGGGGGTGCTGTGCGGCCTCGGTCTGGGCATCCTGCTGGCCTTCGTCCTCCTGACTAGCGAGGAGATGTCTACCCTGGGATTCGAAGGGGTGTACATCCCCTGGGCCCAGATCTTCCTCATCGCCCTCTTCGCCTATGTCGCCTCCCTGGTGATGACCTTCATCCCCTCGCGGCAGGCGGCGAGCCTCCCCATCGCCGAGGCGCTACGATACGAGTAGGCGAGGTGGCTCCTCCACCCCCCCTTAGCGACGTGGACGAACGCATCCTGGTCGAGGCTTCCGACTGTCCCTGGACGTTGACGGCCGCCGGGAGGCGTCTATGATGTTCCCGTATGTCCTCGCAGCCTAGACCTCAGCGGTCCGACCTGGTGGTCCTCAATGGCACGGTCGTGGACGGCACCGGCCGACCGGGCTTCCGGGCGGACGTGGCCATCGCCGGGGACCGCATCGTGGAGGTGGGGGAGGTGCGGGCGGAGGGCACCCGCACCATCGACGCCTCCGGCTGCGTGGTCGCTCCCGGCTTCATCGACGTCCACACCCACGACGACCTGGCGGTGGTGCGAGAGCCCGCTGTCGACTTCAAGGTGATGCAGGGTGTTACCACGGACATCGTGGGGAACTGCGGCGTGGGCGCAGCGCCGGCCTCGGAGTCCTACCTGGAGTTCTACAGGACCGTGCTGGGTTCCATCCTGGGGCCCGTGGACATACCTGAGTGGACCACCACGGAGGGGTACTACCGGGCGGTAGAGGAGGCCGGCCCCTCGCTCAACGTGGCTTCGTTCGTGCCGCATAACACCCTGCGCTTCCTGGCCATGGGGATGGAGCGCCGCCCGCCGACCGCCTCGGAACTCGGCGCTATGAAGGAGCTGCTGGGTGCGGGGATGGCGGCCGGGGCGCTAGGGCTGTCCAGCGGCCTCATCTACCCGCCCGGGATGTTCGCCGCCAGCGAGGAGCTCATCGAGCTGGCCCAGGTGGTGGCCGAGTATGGGGGCATGTACGCCAGCCACATCCGCAACGAGGGCGATGGGCTGCTGGAGGCGGTGGAGGAGGCGATCCGCACCGGTGAGGAGGGAGGCGTGCGGGTCGAGATATCGCACCTGAAGGCGGCGGGCCGAAGCAACTGGGGCCGCGTGGAGGAGAGCCTGCGGCGAATAGAGGAGGCGCGAGCCCGCGGCGTGGACGTTACGGCCGACGTTTACCCCTACACGGCGGGGAGCACCGGCCTCGGCGTCGTTGTGCTGATGCGGGGCACCGAACAGTGGGAGCCTGAGGAGGTCCTTATCGCTGGCGTCCGGCACCAGCACCGGTACGAGGGGATGAACCTGGCCCAGATCGCCCAGGAGATGGGCCTACCGGCCGTGGAGGCGGCCCAACGCCTGCTGGAGGAGGAAGAGAACGCGGTGGTGGCCGTGGTCTTCATGATGAGCGAGGAGGACGTACAGCGCATCATGAGCCACGAGATGACCATGTTCGGATCGGACGGCATACCAACGCCTGGCGGGAAGCCGCATCCGCGGCTGTACGGCACATTTCCCCGGGTGCTGGGGCGCTACGTGCGCGAGCTGGGCCTGCTCGGCCTGGAGGAGGCGGTGCGCAAGATGACCTCGCTGCCCGCCCGCAAGCACAGGCTGGCTGAGCGCGGCGAGCTGCGGCCCGGCTGGCTCGCAGACCTGGTGGTGTTCGACCCGGCTACGGTCGCGGACAGCGCCACCTACCAAGAGCCCCGTCAGCATCCCCTGGGTATTCGTCACGTCATCGTTAACGGCCGGGTGGTGGTCGATGAGGGCGTGCATACGGGCGCCTCTGCCGGCCGGGTGCTCCGGGGCGGCCGCTGAGGACAGCGCCCTACCCGAGAGCGGCATGTCCCTCGCCAACATGGCGGTCGGATAGCAGCACACCTGCTGTCCTCCAGCGGGAGGGCGGTGAGGGCCGACCCGGGTTGCCTTACACACTTGAGGAAACACTTTTGCTGGTGTACCAACTCTTGGCAGAGGGTGTTAAAATCTAGCGGGGAGGTGTACCCATGGATTCGGGCAAAGCCGGCGAGCGTGAGGCTTCACAGGAGGCCCAGCAGGCGTCGGAGGCGCGCGAGGTACGGGTAGGCGACCAGGAGTGCCCCCGCTGTCACAAGCGGTTCACCGCCAGCTATTGGAGCGGCGGGATCATGGTGCAGGCGCGCTGTTTGAGCTGTGACCTCAAGTGGCCCCGGCCGGACATGGTCTGAGGCCCCCTCGCGTGCGCACATTTGATGGCTACTCTGGCCGGCTTGCGCACATCCCCAGCGACATATTCTCTACCAAGCAGGGAGCGCCACGAGCGAGCTCGCGGAGCGCCGTTATCAGGAAGTGAAGCCCATGCAGGATGCGGTCCAGCCGGAGGAGGCTCCGGACGCGGTTGAACTCTATCTAAACGAGATCGCCAAGTTCAAACTGCTTACTCCGCAGCAGGAGATAGATCTGTTCAAGCAGGTCGAAAACGGGCGGGTTCTCGATCAGCTCAGCGACGCCTGGACGGAGGAGCACGGAACGCCTCCCGATGCGGCTGAGCTCACCTACCTCCTCATTAAAGAGATGCTCCTGGGCCTGAGCCTTATCCGTGAGGCCAGAGCCCTTAGAGGATTCCCTGCCGAATCTCCCCTGGCGGAGCAGTTCCGCAGCCCGATTCTGCAGGAGGCTATTCAGGGGGCGATCGACGAGCGGCTGGAGCGGCGGATCGCCCGGCGCTCCGGTCACAACGTGGGCCAGGTGCGCACCATCCTCACCAACCTCTCGGTAGGCTGCCGGGTATTCCCGGAGGGGGCGCTGTCCGAGGTAGAGGGGGCGGCCAAGCTCATCGCCAGGGGCGTGGGCCCGCAGAGTCGGCGGCTGGCCGAACGGTTGCGCCCGCTGGCTCGGCACGTTCGAGCGGCGCGTCAGGGCGCCCACCAGGCTGAGGAGATGATGGTGAACGCTAACCTCCGGCTGGTGGTTAGCGTGGCGAAGAAGCACGCCGGGCGCGGCATGCCGCTGATGGACCTCATTCAGGAGGGGAACTCCGGCCTGATGCGGGCGGTGGAGAAGTTCGAGTATCGACGAGGCTTCCGTTTCAGCACATATGCTACCTGGTGGATTCGGCAGGCAGTGGGGCGCGCCGTCGCCGACAAGGCGCGGACCATCCGCCTCCCTATCCACATCACTGAGCTTATCTCCAAGTATGCGCATGCCCGGGAGCGGCTCTTCCAGCAGTTCGGGCGGGAACCCAAGGTGACGGAGTTGGCCCGCTCTATGGGCGTAAGCCAGGAGAAGGTGCGTGAGGCCGCCCGGGCCCTTCGCCAGTCCGTGGTGTCCCTGGAGATGCCTGTGGGCGAGGACGAAGAGGGTACCCTGGGCAGCATCCTGGAGGACCTGCTCACCCCCTCGCCGGAGGAGGAGGCTACCCGGGAGCTCACGAGGGCGGGAGTACGCAGCGCCCTGGCCATCCTCACCCCCAGGGAGCGCAAGGTGCTGGAGCTGCGCTTCGGCATTCCGGACGGCAAGGCCCGCACGCTGGACGTGGTGGGGCGGGAGCTGGGGGTCACCCGAGAGCGGGCGCGCCAGATCCAGGTCCAGGCCCTGGCCAAACTCCGCCAGTACGACCACCACCGCCTCCTGGACGAGGGCGAGGCCTAGCAGGATACGAAAGGGGCTTGTCGCTGGCTCGGCCAGGTTGCATGCCGCCCCCGGCGGCGACTCGGGGCGAGGATATTCTATTCCAGAGGGACACCCCCAGGCCCCTGACAAGGGGCTCTGCCCATTGCACCCCCGACGGCGGGAGTTTTTCAGCGCCCTGCGAGGACCCGGCGGAGATTATCAGCTACGAGGCCGCGTTCACAGATGCCGCTGGAAACCGATATACTGTGCGGTGGCGGCGACGCCTTAGAAGGCGGGCTTCGCCTTAGCCAGCGAGGCGGGGCTGCCGGGGATCCGGCTGGCCGAGGCCGCGGTGTGGGTTTTCGCATTGCTGGTGTATAGTGTTTCCGTTCAGGTAAACGGGCTGGGGGGCAAGCTGCAAGTTATGACCGCGTAGGCGCGACCGGCCATAGGGGGAACGAGTGATGCTGCCCATCAAGTTTCCGTCCAGGGGGGAGGCCGCCGAGGAGGCAGCCGTCGCCACGGCCGGGACTCCCCTGACCACTCGGGACGTGGTGGAGGAGTGCTGCCCTCGCTACGGGGCACGGGTGGCCTATCGCATGAAGGTGGGGGGAGAGTTTCGCAGGCTCACCTTCGAGGAGCTGCGCCAGCAGGCTACCGATTTCGGTGCCGGCCTCATCGCCCTGGGGCTGCGTCAGGGCGACCGCGTGGCCATCATCTGCGAGAACGGCTTCGAGTGGGTCATCGCCTACTACGGCCAGTCCATTGCGGGCGGCGTGGGGGTACCCCTGTACACAGAACTGAAGAGGCCGGAGATCGACGAGCTGGTGCGCCACTCTGGGGCGCGCTTCATCATCGCCTCTGCCAGGGTCCTAGGGAAGATCCGCGAGGACATCCCCAGCGTGATGAAGGTGATCGGGGTGGGCGAGGAGGTGGAGGCACGGCCGGGCATCCCGGCAGGCCTCCTACGGCGGGCCCGCGCTGACCTGATTCCATTCCAGGAGGTGTTCACCGCCGCCACCGAGGAGAGCCGCCGCATCCTGGCGGCTACCCGCGTCCAGCCCGATGACCTGGCCTCCATCGTGTTCACCTCCGGGACCACCGGGGGCATGAAGGGGGTCATGCTCACCCATCGCAACTTCATGTCCAACGTCGACCAGATACGGCGTACCCTGGTTCTGGGGGAGCGCGATCGCTTGCTCCTGGTGCTCCCCCTGCATCACGCTTATCCCTTCATCGCCGCTGTGCTGGGGCTGGTGGCCCTGGGCGCCGAGGTAGTCTTCGAGAATGACCTTCTGCGTGTGCGGGAGCGCCTGGCCGAGGTCAGGCCCACCCTGTTCCTGGGGGTGCCCGCCCTGTACGAGGTGATGTATCGCGCCATCGAGGGGCGGGTGGAGACCGAAGGGCGCAAGAAGCAGTTCGAGACGGGCCTGCGCATAGCCAAGAGAGTCAAGGACAGCACCAGGGTGAACATCGGTCGACAGCTCTTCGCGCCCATCCACCGGCAGCTCGGGGGCAAGCTGCGCTTTATGCTCAGCGGCGGGGCTGCGCTGAGCCCAGAGCTCGCCCTGAAGTATTCCCGTCTGGGCCTCCCGATACTCCAGGGCTGGGGCCTCACGGAAGCGGCGCCAGTGGCGGCAGCGCAGCGCTGGTCCCCCTACAGGTTCCGCTTCACCAACTACTACGAGGAGCAGGTGGGCTCGGTGGGCGCGCCTGTCCCCGACGTGGAGGTGAAGCTTATCGATGTGCCGGAGAAGGAGATTTACGTTCACCTGCACGGCGAGGGCGAACTGGTGATACGCGGGCCCAATGTGAGCCCCGGCTACTGGAAGGCTGAGGAGGCCACCCGGGAGGCCAGGGTAGGCGAGTGGTTACGCAGCGGCGATCTGGGCCGCATCGACGAGGAAGGCAACATCTGGATCACCGGCCGCAGCAAGTACGTGATCGTCCTGGAGTCCGGCGAGAAGGTCATCCCTGACGAATTGGAGGATAGGCTGGCTGAAAGCGCTCTCATCGGGGACATCTGCGTGGTGCCGCGGGAGGTCCGCAACAAGACCGTGGTGGGGGCCATCATATACCCTAACTTCGAGGCTACGAGAGGGCGCTGCCAGGCCGACAACATGCCCCTGAACGAAAGCAGCGTGCACACCCTTCTGGCCAGCGAGGTGGAGAGTTTCGGCGCGGACCTGGCCTCGTTCAAGCGCGTCAGCGAGATCATCCTGACGGATACACCCCTGCCGAAGACGGCCCTGCAGAAGGTCGCTCGGGGCCAGCTCCCGGACTCCTACTCCTTCGACCTGAAGCGCTGGGAGCGGAATGCCCTGGGGGCGGCCTCCTCCACCGACGAGGAGTCGGAGGAAACGGAGCCAGCCGAGCCCTAGCACCAGCCGCGCCGACCGCGACGAGTCGAGGCCCCCGCGTGAGTGAGGGCCTCGCTTCCTTAGTCGATGCGGCGCTAGTTCTCCGGGGAGTTGCCGCTGCGCCCGACGCTCAGACCAGATCCCACGTCTTGAGACCTCCGCTGGCTCTGGTGACGTACATGCGAGCGGATAGCCCTGTGGAGCGAGCGCAGCGCTCGACCACCCGTTCGCGGAAGTTGTCGATGCCCTCCGCCCGCACCAGATTTACCGTGCAGCCGCCGAAGCCCGCGCCGGTGAGCCGCCCGCCCAGGAAGTGGTCGAGCCGGCCCGCCAGGTCCACCATCAGGTCCAGCTCCGGGCTGCTCACCTCGTAGTCATCGCGCAGGCTGCAGTGGGAGGCGCTGAGGAGCTGCCCCAGCGCAGCCAGGTCGCCCGCGCCGAGGGCCGCGACCGCCTGCTCTACACGGGTCTTCTCCTCCACTACGTGTCGCAGCCGCCGGCGCAGAAGTGAGGACAGTCGCCGACCGCAGGCGGCCAGGTCGTCAGTGGTTATGTCACGCAG
>JBAUEL010000226.1:0-1557 GCA_049678585.1 Dehalococcoidia bacterium | reverse complement strand
CGGTGCCGGCGCCAGTAGTCGAGAAGGACCGCCTCGCCTTCGTCCTCGGGCAAAGCGGTTGCCGTAGCGGGAAACTTGCGCCAGCGCACCTGCGCGCGCACCGTCGGGTTGGCTTGCAGGTTGCGATACCAGTCCGAGTCGGCGCCGTAGGCCGAGGCCACGTAGTACGTGCCCGTAGCGGCATCGTGGCGCAGCACGTCCACAACCGCCTGCCGTGGCCGCCCGCTCTTGCGCCCGACGGTTGTGAGCAGCAACTGCATGGGCATCAGCCCGCCCAGGCCGATGCGATAGAGGACGACCGGCGCGCGAAAGAACCAGCGGACGAGCATGCCGGGGCGGCGCGGCGATTTGTGCGATGTGCTCATCTATCCAGCCTGGGTTCCAGCATCCGTCGGCCCCACCAGCTCGCTGCGGTCTTTGCCCTCAAGGAACAGGTCTGCGGTGTAGGGGACGGCGACGCCAGCCAGCCCTAGCTTAGCCTTGTCCCCCGCAAGCGCGACGCGCCACTCCACACGCGACATCGGCGGGTGGGGCGCGGGGCAATAAGGATCGCAAAGGAAGTACACGTTCATCAGCCAGACCGGCACGCCAGCCTCAAGGAAGAAGTAGAGGTGCGCGAGCCGGTTAGCCGACTGGTACAGTGGCCCGGTCCAGTCGACATCCTTCGGGACGCCGACCCAGCGCTTCGTCTTTTCAAGTGCCGCTTCGATCCTTTGACGAGATCGGGGGGACGCCTGACATCCGTTGCTGTACATCTCCTCCCGGTAGCTCTTCGCCTCAACAAGCACGACTCCCCTGCGAGCCGGGTCCCCTGCAATCTCAACGACCGCGAGCGCGTCCCAGCACGGGCCACGCCGGGGCCAGAACTCGCCCACCAGCTTGCCAGCAAGCCTGTGGAGCCCAACCGCACCTAGGAACGCCTCGTCCCCGTACTCTGCGAAGTCCTCCTTCTCAAGAGGCGACACCCAACGGAGGCGCGGGTTCAATGAAGCGAGCGACGGCAGCGCATCCAGCACGCGTTCAGACAGCTCGTGCGGGCGGCGGTTCACGTAGATTTGGCTCTGAAGCTGGCTGCCGGCATCCGCCCATCCCCGAGGACAACCGCGCGCGCTCACGCCCTCCACCCTGCCAGCCGCCGCAGGCCCTCCTCCAGCCGCTCGTCGGGGATGGTGAGCGACAGGCGGACGTAGCCCTCTCCGTGCGGACCGTAGCCGATGCCCGGCGTCACCACCACGCCGAGGTCATCCAGGACGCGACTGGCGAACTCCAGGGAGGTGTGGCCCTCGGGCAGACGCGCCCAGACGTAGAGGCTGGCCTTCGGCGGGCACACCCCCAACCCCATCCTGGCCAGCGCCTCCACCAGGCGGTCGCGCCGCCGCTGGTAGACAGCGTTATGTTCGGCTATGCAGTCCTGCGGCCCCTCGAAGGCAGCGATGGCCATGCGCTGGATGGCCTGGGGGATCCCCGAATCGAGGTTCGACTTCACCCGCATGAGGGCGTCGACCATGGTGGCGTTCCCCACCACCATGCCGATGCGCCAGCCGGTCATGTTGTAGC
>JBAUEL010000225.1:0-2686 GCA_049678585.1 Dehalococcoidia bacterium | reverse complement strand
TAGTTGAGGATAGCGCGGCGCCCGGTGGTCTCCCTCTCGTCCTCGCTGACCACTCGCGCCTTGATGGCCACGTTGCGGCGGAGCACGTCGGCGGTGACGGCCGGCTCGAGGTGCAGGAGGTCCTCGGCGTGGGCCTCGAGGGTCTCCAGCAGGCCGGGATCGAGGATGAGGGCGTGCTTGATGACCTCGCCGAAGCCGGACACCAGTTCCCGTTCGGGCAGGGTCTTGAGCAGCGAGACGTCCCCCACCACCAGGCGGGGCTGGTAGAAGGCGCCGATGAGGTTCTTGGCCTCGCGGTGGTCCACGGCGACCTTGCCGCCGACGGCGGCGTCGACCATGGCCAGCAGGGAGGTGGGCAACTGCACCAGGGGCACTCCCCGCAGGAAGGTGGCCGCGACGAAGCCGGCCAGGTCTCCGACCATGCCCCCGCCCAGGGCCAGGATGGCCTGCCCCCGCTCGGCGCGATGGCTGATGAGCCAGTCGTAGATGCGGGAGGCCGTTTCCAGGGTCTTGCTCGCCTCGACCGGCGGGACGGCGCAGGAATGCGACTCGAAGCCTGCCTCGGCCAGGGCGCGCTGGACGCGCCAGCCGTGGCGGGCCCCCACCAGCTCGTCGGTGACGATGAAGGCCCGCTCAGGCAGCCCGACCTCGCGCATGCGCTCGCCCAGGCGACTGAGGGCGCCCCACTCGACGAAGACGGGGTAACGCGCGGAGGGCGCCTCCACCCACACCGGCCCGCCGCTCGCGGCAGGCTCCCGCTCCTCCGGGAGGCTCAGGCGGAGCGGGCAGCCCAGGGCCCATGCTCCCAGCTTGTGCCAGCCCGCCGCCACCCGTTCGGCCACCTCCGGCGGGGCCAGGGAATCGGTCTCCACGATGACATCAGCGAGGGCGTAGAGGGGCTGGCGTCGGGCCTTGAGGTCGCGGATGCGGCCCAGGGGGTCGGGCCCGGCCAGCAGAGGGCGCTCTGAAGGGGGCTTTTGCTCCCACTCCTGGAGGCGGCGGAGGATGGTGTCCGGGGTAGCCTCCAGGCAGGCCAGGAGGCCGGCCTCGGCGATGAGGCGACGGTTGTCCGGGTTGACCAGGGCTCCGCCGCCGGTGGCGACCACCACGTCGTCCTCGCGGGCGGCGCGGCGGAGGGCCTGGCGCTCCAGCTCGCGGAAGCGGGGCTCGCCGTCCTGGGCGAAGATCTCGGGGATGGACTTGCCCGCGGCCTCCTCGATGAGGTCATCGGTGTCGATGGTCCGCCAGCCCAGGGCATCGGCCAGGAGCGGCGCCACGACCGACTTGCCGGTGGCAGAGAAGCCGGTGATGAAGATGCGGCGCGGCAGGTTCTGGCTCATTGCGATGGGCGCTCGGGTGGCTCACGGGGGCCTATCGTCCCCAGGTACGCACGGTAGTTGCGCAGCGTCTCGACCAGGCTGTCGCCGCCGAACTTCTCCAGGGCCGCCTCAGCCAGGACGATGGCCAGCATGGCCTCGGCGATGACCCCAGCGGCCGGGACCACGCAGACGTCGGCCCGCTCGTAGTGAGCGCGCACGCCCTCGCCGGTGCGGAGGTCGGCCGAGGGCAGCGCCCTGGGCAGGGTGGCGATGGGCTTGAGGGCGGCCCGCGCCACGATGTCCTCGCCGTTGGTCATGCCGCCTTCGGTGCCGCCGGCGCGGTTGGTAGCGCGACGCCAGGGCCGGCCGGCCCACTCGTCGGCGGGGAGGATGACGTCGTGCGCCCGGGAGCCGCGGAGCCGGGCGAGGGCGAAGCCGCCGCCGATCTCCACACCCTTCACGGCATGGATGCTCATGAGGGCCTGAGCCAGGCGGCCGTCCAGCCTGCGGTCCCAGTGGACGTGGCTGCCCAGACCGATGGGCACGCCGGAGGCCCGGACCTCCACCACGCCGCCAAGGCTGTCGCCGGCCTTGCGGGCGCGGTCGATGGCGGCGATCATGGCGGGCTCGGCCTTGGCGTCGGCGGAGCGCACGGGGGAGGCCTCCACGGCGTGCCAGTCGGGCTCGCCCTCCAGCCGGGCCTGCACAGTGCCGATGGCCACGCTATGGCTGTGGATGCGGACGCCGAACTCCTCCAGCAGCCGGCGACAGGCCGCTCCCACGGCCACACGGGCGGCGGTCTCGCGGGCGCTGGCCCGCTCCAGGATGGGGCGGACGTCGTCGTAGCCGTACTTGATGACGCCCGGCAGGTCGGCGTGGCCCGGCCGGAGGTGGGTGAGCCTCTCGGGGGGCTGTTCGGGCGGCTCCACTGACATGGCTTCCCGCCAGTTCTCCCAGTCGCGATTCTGGATGAAGAGGGCGATGGGGCTGCCCAGGGTGAGGCCGTGGCGCACGCCCGAGATGATCTGGGCGCGGTCCTGCTCGATCTCCTGGCGGCGGCTGCGGCCGTAGCCGCCCTGCCGGCGTCGCAGGTCGGCGGCGATGTAGTCCTCGGAGAGGGGGAGGCCAGCGGGCAGGCCCTCGATGATGACGGAGAGGCCCTGACCGTGGGATTCGCCGGCGGTGAGAAAGCGAAGCATGGGCGTATCTCTCCTAGCAGCGTGCTGAAAAAGCCTGTCGCCGACCCGGCCACGTCGCACGCCGCCACCGGCGGCGGCTCGCGGCCTCATTCTTGGAATCTGGGGGGACACCCCCCAGGCCCCCCGCCCGCTGCGCGGGGGCGGAATGCTCGGACGGGCAAGGCTGAG
>JBAUEL010000224.1:0-9176 GCA_049678585.1 Dehalococcoidia bacterium | reverse complement strand
GGGCATGAGGAGGCGGAGTCGGCGTGAGGGCCAGCCGGCCGTGTACGGGCGGCGGCCGGGCTAGCGGCACATGTCGGCCACCAGCCAGCCACCCAGGACCGCTCTTGGAAGCTACGGCATCCCCTCTGCGAGCGGCCACGCTGAGGGGAAAACAGGGGGTAATAAGGCTCCAGGAGACGCGCTCGCCAAATTCAGGCCTATAGTACGAAAAGGGCTCCAATACGAGCCCAAGAGAACCTACCTGCGCCAGGCTTCGCCACATGAACGGAGGGATTCACCTGAACGAGAGGTCAAACTAGCGAGCAGCAGACTCCCAAGGGGGAACCTCCAAAGCAACGAACTTGTTGCCGACTGCTCGAAGGGAATTCCCTCAAGGAGAACTATACTATGGGTACTCTCCTCATAAACCCTCCCTACCCTGCCACAGAGTCGCCCATCATGCCCCTTGGCCTGAGCTACATCGCGGCTGTACTCGAGAAGAATGGGTTTGAGGTCCAAGTTCTCGACCTTCTAGTGAGCCAGTACTCAGAGGATAAGCTGTACCGCCATATGGCGGAGTTCAGGCCAGAGGTTGTGGGAGTGACCGCAGTGACCATGAATTACCCCATATCTTCGAACATACTCAGGCTGTGCAAGCGATTCGACGAAAACGTCATCACGGTGATCGGCGGCCCCCACGTGACCTTCTGTGCCGAGCAAACACTTAGGGAGGCTCCATGGATCGACATTGTGGTGCGGGGGGAGGGCGAATACACCATGCTCGACATCGTTAGGGGCAAGAAGCTTCCGGAGATAGAGGGCCTGGTCTTCAGGAAAGGGGATGGCATGGTGATAACCAGTGACCGGCCCTGGATTGAGAACCTGGACGAGCTTCCGTTTCCGGCCAGACACCTGTTCCCGCTGTCGAAATACCGCGCTTTCGGCGCTGGGGGCAGCCTCATCAGTGGCAGAGGCTGCCCCTTCAATTGCATCTTTTGCGCGGGACATAGGATGACGGGCAGGAGGGTTCGGCTGCGCAACCCAAAGTTGGTGGTAGATGAGATGCAGCTCGTTCAGGAGCTAGGGTTTAGGGTGATTCACGTTGAGGATGATCTTCTCACCTTGAACCATGCGCATGTCTATGCTATCTGCGACGAGATAGTGAACAGGGGCCTGAAGATCGAGTGGAACGCCTTCTCCAGGGTGGACACAGTCGACAGAGAACTCCTGCGAAAGATGAAGCAGGCAGGCTGCTTCGGTCTGGTCTACGGCGTAGAGAGTGGAAACCAAGAGATATTGGATAGGGCTAAGAAGAAGATCACTTTGGAAAAGGTAAGGCAGGCGGTGGCCCTGGCAAAGGAGACGGGCATGCAGGCTCTCGCCTCCTTTATTCTAGGGCTGCCCGGGGAGACCAAGGACACCATGAGGCAGAGCTACGACTTCGCTAGACAACTGGGTACCTCTTGTTTTCATGTGCTGGCTCCTTTCCCCGGAACCGAGGTAAGGGAGAAAGCTGAGGAATATGGCATTACCATCCTGACCGACGAGTGGTCAAAATACGATGCCAACCGGGCGGTCACCGCTACCCCAGATGCGGGCGCCAGAGAGGTGGCGGAAATCCTGCGCCAGTACTACAACGAAATAAGGCGCTATGTCAGCTATCAGAAGGCTCAAGCACGAGAGGGCAAATTGAGCGATGCGGAAATGCAGGAGGTAAGGCTGAGCAGCCAGCGACGCTTTGTCTGGAGCCTGCTCAAGAACGATTGCATTGAAAACCTTGGGCCACTGGAAATAGGGGAGAGCCCGACCAAAGATCTGGCGCTGAGGCTGACGGAGTGTCTCTCGCTGCCGCTCCACCAGGCTGAGGAACACGTAATGGGGCTGGAGGCCGAAGGGTTGCTGGTCCCCCAGGTGGCAGACAGACATGTCCTGTGGAGCTGGAGCAGGCCTTTTCGAAATGAGCTGTATCACAGGTAGGCGCGAAATGAAATGAGGAGGCCGCGCCATGGAGGCTGGCCTCATCACTATGCACGCCTCAGGCGTATAGCTCCCCGGCCGTCGTCGGCAGGTCCGAAATCCCCCTTCCAGATTCGATCATAGCACTATGAGAAGATCTGGAGCGGGGGACGGGACTCGAACCCGCGACAACCTGCTTGGAAGGCAGGAGCTCTGCCAGACTGAGCTACCCCCGCTCTGGCCAGCTTGTCAAGCGATGCCTTCAACAGTATAGCAGCCGGGACCACCTCCAAGAAGCCGCAACGATCTAGGAAGGACGCACTTCCCGGCTCACGCAACGGCCCAGCGCCGCATCACCTCTGCATGGGGAAACGCCGGGCGAGTGGGTTCAAGTCTCCCGACTTGCGATCAGGCCGCCATACACAGGCCTCATGGCCCATGACGGCTGCACCTATTCGCGCAAGAAGACGCCCATACCCCCTTAAGTCCTCGGTCAGAAGGCCGATAAATGCTAGGGGATTCACTTAGGGGCTCTCCCTAAAGACCTGAAGGAGGTCCCCCTTAGGGGTTCTCCCTGAAGACCTGGCGGAGCGGGTGCTGTAACCGGCGGGCCTGCACCCGTTCCTCCCAATCGGCCCGCCGAGAGGGGGAGCATATGGCAACGGCACTCGCCTTCGTGCTCGTGGGCACGATGTTTGCATTCCTAGTCCTGATGACCAGTATCTTCAGGTGCGAGCGGAGGAAGGAGATGGTGTACGTCAGACTGGCACGCCGAGCGGCCCGCGAGGAGAAGGGAATCACGGGCCTTGAGACGGCTATCATCCTCATCGCTTTCGTGGTCGTGGCCACGGTGTTCGCATTCGTGGTCCTGACCACCGGTATCTTCAGCTCCGAGCGGGGCAAGGAGACGGTCTTCGCGGGGCTGGCGAAGGCACGGGGCACCCTGGAGATGCGGGGCGGGGTCATCGCCACGTCTGCCGTGCCGCCCACCGTAGACTCGATCATCCTGAACCTCGCCACCACCGCCGGCGGGGACGCGATCCCGCTGGACCCGACGGCCACCACCAGCCGGACGGTCTTCGCCTACAGAGACGCCACGACCATCGAGAGGGACCTGGCGTACACGGTGTTCTGGACCGTGGGCGACGGCGACAACCTGCTGGAGCCCGGCGAGCTGGCCGAGGTGACCATCGTGCCTCCGGCCGCGTCTAGCCTCGGCCCCAACGTCAGGTTCACGCTGGAGATACAGTCGCCGGTCGGTGCCGTGATCGACATCACCCGCGATCTGCCGGCGTCCATTACCACGGTGATGCAGCTTCACTAGAGCCTGACGACCGGTGAGAACCTAAACAAAGGGGGTGAACTGGATCCATGTTCACTGACGACATCCGCGCGCAGGTCTTTCGCCGAGATAATTACAAGTGCTGCTACTGCGAGTACAGGGGCAGCGAATTCACCCTGGAAGCGGTGCACATCGTGCCGACCCAGCGGCACGGGACCGACGAGCCCTCCAATCTTCAAACGGCCTGTACGGGCTGCCTGAGGGAGAAGGGCAGCAGGACGGGCTTCGAGTACCGCGATTGGCGGCGACGGTTCCCTCTCCTCGCGAACAAAGGGCCATAGCCGGCGCAAGCTTACACCTCCGCGAGGGCGATGTGTCTCTAGCCACTGTCGTTGACGTGCTTGACGAGAAGCGCAGCCCGCTGGCACATGGCGCCCATTGCAGCATCGCCACCAGCCAGGGGCTCCGTCACGGGACAGAGAAGCGCCTCTGGCATGGGGTGTTGCAGCATCCCAACCTCGCCGACGAGGTTGCCGGTTCTTTCTCCGGCCGTCTCTGGCTGGTCGCCCTGAACTGGGAGCGCGCCGTCCTGGTGACCGGGGCGCCTGCCTCTTCCGACATGGTCAGCTTCGACGGGCAGGGTGAGCCGCCTCCCGGGGCGGCCAAAGCCTAGCAGGCGAGCTTCCGATATTCCTCGACCTCCTGCACGACGAGGCCGCCGCAAGGGAGGCGGCCTAGGTCAGTCTCCGCGACCCCGCAGTCCGTCACCGGCCGGGAAATCAGATGCCGGTGCTGCTCCCAACCGCTCCATACCGCCTCTGTCACCGGTCACTTCCCTCCTCCCGCCCTCGACTTGTCCTTGCGGCCCTGATTGACGTACCGTTGGTGCTGCCGAACGTGGTTTCTGGATTTCCCTGTCGCGCCGCTTCGGACGTCGAGGCCCGGCTGGGCGATCTGTATCCTCAGGGGGCCCGCTTGGTGGGACGGTTCCCCACCAGCTTGTCCTGGCGTAGCGCATAAGGCCAGATGCGAAAGCCCTGGCGCCCCAGACTCAACCCGAGCAAGGCCATGCCGCCGGAGAGCCGGCGGGACTGGCCCGTCGATCCTGGCGCGCCCGCAGGCTGGCGGCGAACCTACTCCTCACTTCAGATTCCCGGCTACCGCTGGCTCTGGCTCGGGATGCTGGCCTACTTCATGGCCATGCAGATGGATACGGTCGCGCGGGGCTATCTAGCCTACGACCTGACCGGCTCGGCAACGGCGCTCGGCGTGGTGACTATCGCCTGGGGTCTGCCGATGCTCCTGCTCTCCCTAGTGGGGGGCGCCGTGGCGGATCGCGTGGAGAAGCGAAATCTCCTGCTGTTCGCCCAGGTCGCCATGGCGCTCGTGGCCCTGACCACCGCCCTCCTCGTACAGACCGGGTTGGTCCAGATCTGGCATCTGGTCATGCTGGGGGTGGCTCAGGGTGCTACCTGGTCGTTCATCGTGCCGGCCCGCCAGGCCCTGGTTCCGGAGCTGGTGGGCGAGGATGAGCTCGCCAATGCCCTCGCCCTGAACAACGGCGCGATCAACGTAACGCGCATTGCTGGCCCCTCTACGGCCGGCGCGCTGATCGCCGTACCGTTGGTCGGCTTGCCCGGTGTCTTCTACCTGATGGTCTTCCTGTACGCGCTGGTTGTCCTTACCCTGCTACGCGTCCCCACGACGGGTCGTGCCGCCGGTCGAGAGGTCGGGCCCATCTTGCAGGAGATCGGCATCGGGGTGCGGTACGTGACTGGGCGCTCCGCCTTGATGGTGCTGCTCGGCCTGGCCTTCGTGGCGGTGCTCCTGGGTATGCCCTACAACATCCTGCTACCGGTGTTCGCCGAAGACGTGCACCAGGTGGGTTCTGTCGGCCTGGGGCTCATGAGCACGTTTGTGGGCATGGGAGCGATCCTGGGTTCCCTGGTGATTGCTTACTTCAGTAATTACCCGGGCCGCGCCACCCTCCAGATCGTGCTGGGCATGGGCTTTGGCATGGGCCTGTTTCTGTTCGGCGGCGCTCCTATCTTCGTCCTGGCGCTGGCTGCCCTCTCCCTGATGGGCTTCATGGTCGCCGGGTACATGACCCTCAACAACACCCTCATCTTTATCCACGCCGAGCGTCGCTTCCACGGCCGGGTGATGAGCGTGTACATGCTCACCTGGTCCCTCATGCCGCTGTCGGCCCTCCCCATGGCCGCGTTGGCCGATGTGGTTGGCGCACAGGCGGTCATGGCGGCGGCCGGGTTGCTGGTGTTCGTGGTCATCGCCTCGGTGGGTATCTTCTACCCGGGGTACCGGGAGCTGGGGGCGACTGCGACCTCATCGGTCCCGGCCGAGGGGAGGGACGGGCCATAGCGAGAGGGGGCCGCTCGGGAGGTTCGCCGTCGCGTCGCCGAAAGCGGGACCGCACGAGCCGGAAAGGGCTCGGTGCGGGGGAGGGAACGGGACAGGTGAGCGGTGAGGAGGTCGGTAGTTTGGTGAAGGTGCCTAAGTTGGGACCGAGACAGGGCGGCCTTGGATGATGTCTTCCTGAGTCTGGGTGAGGCGGTCCTGCAGACACTTGGTCTCGCGGTCGAGTTCGTATATTCCCAGCCTGGAGTTCCACGTGCGGTGCCACTGAACAAATGTTTGAAGCGTCGGTGAGCCTGGTGGTGGCGAGGCAGAACTGTGGTAGAGACGTGCGATCTCCAGCTGCTTGTCGTGCGGGAACTTGGGGAGCTTGAGGTACTCGAAGTACTCGGGCGAAAAGTGACCGCCTGAACCGCCTACGGCCATCAGGTCGATGAGTCGATTGCTCCGATACCAGTTGAAGACGCAGCGGAAGAAAACGGACTTGACGAGGTCATGGTCGGTCCGGCGTGCGTACAGACCGTGAGCGTTTGTCGTGCACTTGTGAGGCACTTCGATTAAGACTATGGATCGACCCTTGTGGAAGCCCGCCTCGCCAAAGACGATGTCGCCTTCCTTGAGCAACGGGAGTTCCTTGGCGGTGCCGAGGTAAGGGATCTTAGTCATGGTGCCATATTCGGAAATGTTAGTCGGCAAGATGAGGGCATAGTAGCCCGGAAAGTAGGATTCAGAGTCTATCCGTGTGCGGAGGAGTTTGATTTCGAGGCTGGGACCGGGGGTGATGCTGAAGCCGTCGGCCTTCGGCGTTGTCCATCCGCGAGCGTAGTTTTCCAGGAGCCAAATCTTGGACCTGTATTCGAGTCCGTAGATGGCGGCGTCAAGCCTTCCACGATCCCGAAGGTCGTGCAGCGTGGGATGTGCGAAAACGAAAGGCTTGGACGACTGATTGGATTTTAGTTCTCGGTCGATTATGTGATGAATGGCGTTGGAGCGATCACGTATTGCGCTCTCCTTGTCAATGATCGCCCTAGTGAGGGCGGCAACGTAGTGAATCGCTCTGTCGGGGTCGGGGTCACGGGGGAAGGGAATGAGGCAATCGAGCCAGACTGTCTTCGCATGCTTGATGGTCGCACCGCGGGCCGTCATGGCCGTCAACTGAGCCTTAAAGAGGGGATGCTTCAGGAACGCGAAGAGGTAGTAGGGGTCACAGGTGGGGTGGAGGCGGAGTATGCCGCTGCTGAACATATGACTTGCCGAATTGCCGCCGTCAACGATAGCGCATTCGCCTACGTTGGAATCCTTTGACATGAGGATATCGCCATCACGCAGACAGGGGTCTGCAAAGACGCGGGGGTTGATAGCCACTATGGCACCCCCCTTGGGGGATATGAGATAGCTCTCCTGTTGGAGGGCCTTGGTTCTTATGAAGCGGAATGGTGATGAATCCATATACCACATGGATCCGGGTTCGAGACCCTTGTGGAAGGGGCTGACCGGATCGAGGAGGTCTTTGACCGGACGCGTCTGGCTGGTGGGGAGGACGACGCGCGTGTACATTGCAGGAGACCAGCAGTAACCTCTGTGCCGGAGTTCGGCGAGGGTAACCGACGTAGGGACGGCAGCATAGTCCACGAGTCAGAGCCCCTTGAGGAATAGTGTTTGGAGGACTTCTTCTTGGCCGAGAGCCCAACTGCGGAAGTCAAGGACCGTCTGGGTGAATTGCTCGTCCAGGACCGGGCTGCCGTCGGCGTCGGTCTCGATATCGAACGTCAGGTTGTTGATCCTGTAAACAGGGTTGAAGAAGACGTTCCGTTTGCTGGTGCGCTTCTCGTAACCTACGTTTCGAATATCTCGGACAAATACCGCATAGCCATCGGTATTGAGCCGGTGGAGGTTCTCGGGGGTAGGCTTGTATGCAACGATCAGGGATATGTTGACTCCGGTTTCGGCGAAGACGTTGGGGGGAAGGTCGAAGAGTCCGACAATCCGCATCTTGGTCATGAGCCATTGGCGAACACGTTGCCACCTGTTGATAGAGGCAATGGAATTGGAGAGCACTATGCCCATCCTGCCTTCCGGTTTGAGGCAATGGCACGCGTTTTCGAGGAATACGATGCCCAAGTCAATACTGTCGCCTGCACCGCGAAGCTCCCACGTTTCGTACATTTCGATGACTTTGCGGTCAAAAGCCGTCTTGGGCCGATAGGCCCGGTCTTCTCCGAAGGGAGGGTTAGTCAGAACCACGTCGAACTTGAGGAGCTTCGTATGATCAGGCCAGTTGTCCCAGGATCCGTGGTGATGATGATCGGGGAGGAGTTCGACAAGCTGCGGAGAATCACCGGCCGCAATCTTGTAGAGTATCGAACCCCTGTCGGGTTGGTGAAAGAGTTTGGCCTGCCCGTCGCCGTTGAGGAGCATGTTGAGGGTGGCGAGCATTATCATGTTTTCGTCGAGGTCGACCCCGTATATGTTTGCGTCATCCAGCCAAAGCGAAGGTGGTTTGGTCCTCGAATTGACGAAGGAAAGTGAAAGAAAGTCGGCGATGCCGCAACAGGGGTCGAAGACAGTCTCGCCATTGGCAGGGTTGACGATTTCAACAAGGAAGTTGATAACCGGTAATGGGGTGAGAAATTGTGCGGACTCGCTACGTTGGAACTCGTTTGCGAAGTTATAGAAGACGAGCTGGTAAAGGTCTGTAGTGGCGGACCGGACGAAGGAAAAATCCTGGAAAGCGTTGCACACTGCGACGACTGCCCTCACATGGTTGGCCTCCTTCCAGTCGATCGCCTTGCCGCCAAGGATCTTCTGGTATTGGGACTCGGCATCAGAGAATAGGGTCTTCATCCGGTCAATGAAGCCTTGGATGGCGTTTTCGCTCAGCTTGGTGAAGCTAGCTTCGTCCTCCGTAACGTAGAACTGCAACTTCTTGGCTGGATTCTTCTGATTACGCTTCTCGTCGAATATCTTCAGGGCGAATGATTCGATGAATATCTGGTATCCGCGCTGGGTGAATAGGCCTTTTTCTGACAGCACTCTTAACACATCGGAGAGGGCTGTTTGCATCTGAACAGTCGCTATCGATGTGATGGCGTCGAGGTCATCAATGGTCCGGTTTGAGCGGTCGAATAGCGTGGGGCGGTGGACCAAGTTCGTGAGTTCCTGGAAGGATGGAAGGAAGAGGTACGGGTCAGGGAGATGTAAGGAAAGGTCTCCTACCTTACTCTCATCCTTTTTCTGGTTCTTAGCCTCGTCGTAGCGGAGAAATCGTCCGTCGCGACGGTGAAACAGGAACAGGCGTTCCGCGTCATAGTAGATGCCCAGGACGTAGGCTGTGGCGGGGTCCTTCTCCTTCATGGCCGGCTTGACCTGGCCGGAGAAGGCCTTCTCGATCTCCTTGTCGCCCCTCTTGAATTCGATTACTGCCAACAGGTGGAGGTTCAGCCACTCGAGGTGTTCGGATTTCCTGTCTGCCCAGTAGGAAAGATAGTGGTCGAGCCAGGAGGCGTGGTCGAAAATGGCCGCGTCGATCCGGAGGGGAGCAGAAGTCTTGCTGCCTTTGGGAAAGCGAACCTCTGCTCCTACATAG
>JBAUEL010000223.1:0-8697 GCA_049678585.1 Dehalococcoidia bacterium | reverse complement strand
CGCCGAGCGGGCCCCAGCCCCGGCCGCCGGGGCGCGTGCCTCCCTCCCGGCGCGGCGCCTGGCCGAGGAGCACGGCCTGGACCTGGCAAGCGTCCAGGGCACGGGGCCGGGCGGCCGTATCGGCAAGAAGGACGTGGAGCGCGCCCTTGTCGCGAAGTCAGCGCCGACCGCCGCCGCGCCGGCCCCCCGGCCGGGCGAGACGCTCCCCTTCAGAGGAATGCGACGCACGGTCGCCGAGCGCATGCACCAGAGCCTCCAGACTATGGCCCAGCTCACCATCACCACGCAGGCCGACGTCACCGAGGCGGTCCGGCTGCGCGAGCAGCTCGTCGAGGAGTGGGAACCGGAGGGCATCCGGCCTACCTACACCGACTTCGTCCTGCGGGCGGTGGCCAAGGCCCTGCCGGAGCACCCACGTGTGAACGCCACCCTCGAAGACGAAAGCATCCGCCTCCTCTCCGAGGTGGACGTGGGGCTGGCGGTCTCGCTGCAGGAGGGGCTCATCGCGCCCGTCATTTACGGGGCCGACCGGCTGTCCCTCAAACAGATCGCGCGTCTCGGTGCAGAGCTGGCGGAGAAGGCCCGGGCGGGCACCTTGACCGTCGATGAGGTGACCGGCGGCACCTTCACCGTCACCTCGCTGGGACCCTACGGGGTGGACACCTTCACGCCCATCGTGAACCCGCCGCAGACGGCGATCCTGGGCGTGGGCCGCATCAAGGAGGTAGCCGCCTTCGAGGGGGACCGGGCGGTGCCGCGCAAGGCCCTGGACCTGAGCCTTTCCTTCGACCACCGGCTGCTGGACGGGGCCCAGGCGGCGGAGTTTCTGAGCCGGGTGCGTCAGCTCCTGGAACGCCCCCACCTGCTGCTCATCCAGGACTAACCAGGCCATGTGCTAGAGAGGGGAGGCCCGCTTCGGTCAACCGGCGGGTATGAACAGGGGGTGCGGAGATGAAGATCAACCTGGTGGCGGTACAGGCCAGGCCTGAGATCGACGATTACGCCAGCTTCGAGGCGTTCCGGCGAAAGATGGCCGACCTGATGCGGCAGGCCTGCGCCTCTGTGGACCTCGGCCACCCCACGCTGGTGGCCTATCCGGAGGCCATCGGCCTGTACCTGAGCTTCGTGCCCTATCACTATGAACAGATCAGGACATGCCGCACCCTCAACCAGGCGGCCCTTCGAGTGCTGCCTCGCCTCGCGCCACGGCTGCTGCGGGTGGCCTGGAGGCACCGGCGGCTCCATCCTTTCGCCGCGCTCTTCCTGCAACACGCCCTGGAGGCCGAACAGGCCTACACAGAGACCTTCTCGGGGCTGGCAAAGGAGTACGGCGTCTACCTGCTGGGAGGCAGCCTCTACGTCCCGCCCATCGAGGAAGAGGTGTTGAAGAGGCGCTACTTCCTGAGCAGACGCATCCACAACACCGCCTACCTCTTCGCGCCCAACGGCCTCTGCCTGTGCAGGGTCCCCAAGGTGAACCTGGCTCCTCCCACCGAGACCGGCACGGGCTTCCACGGCGCCGCCAAGAGTGAGCTGGTACCCACCGACACTGCGCTGGGGCGCGTAGGCATCCTGATCTGCTACGATGGCTTCCATCGCAGCCTGGTGGAGCACTACGACGCCCTGGGCGCCCAGATCATCCTCCAGCCCTCTTACAACGAGCACCCCTGGGACGCGCCTAACTCCCAGGACCCATCTTATGTCGAGTCGGAGATCTGGCTGGAGCACGGCCTGGCCTCGCTCATCCAGGGGCGCGAGAGCATCCGCTACGCCGTGAACCCTATGATGGTGGGGAAGATCCTGAGCATGGAGGCGGAAGGCAAGTCAACCATCTCCCGCAACACCGGGCGGGTGGGCGCGCCGCCGGAGGAGACTATCGTGGCCATCGCGGGGAGCCCCACCGCCGAGGAGGTCGTGGCGGCCACCGTCGACATCGAGCCGGTCCGCCCGGCCGAACGGGCCACGGTCTAGAGAGGGAGCTCGCCCTCAGGCTGGCACGAAGGTCACGTCGTTCGGCGTCCACTCCACCAGGCGCCGAAACTTGGCCCGCACGGGCATGCCGATGTACACGTCCTCCGGCGCGCAACCCTCGATGCGCGAGAGGAACACCGTATCGATGCCCTCCAGCTCGATGTAAGCCAGCACGAAGGGTAGCTGGTCGAAGAAGGCCTCCGCGGCGAAGTGGAGGATGGAGAAGGTGTGGACCTTTCCCTCCAGGGGGGCCTCAAACCACTCGGTCTTGGCGCCGCAGGCCCCGCAGTCACGACGAGGGGGCAGCCAGGCCTTGCCGCAGGCCTTGTTCAGGCAGCGGGTGGCCATGAGCTTCCTTTTCTGAAGGCCCAGGAAGAACTCGCCGACCTCCCCATAGCTGTGGATGTAGTCGATCTCGTAGTGGCGGCCGACCTGAAGAGGGTTGGTGTTGTAGACGTGGGTCATGTCCGTTCCTCCTAGTCGCGAGCGTCCGGTCGTTCGAGGATGTTGACGGTGATGTAGGTGCCGGTGCCGGCGTGGCTGTGGATGAGGGCCCGCTTCGCGTTCGGGATCTGGATCTTCGAGCCGTCAATGCCGGTGTCGGGGTCAGAGCAGTGTTCGGCGACGCGCCCCTGGAGCTGCCAGAGCGCGAACACCCCCTGCATGATGCCCGTGGCCCCCACCGGATGTCCGCAGGCAATGAGCCCGCCTGAGGGGTTCACGGGCATCTTGCCGTCGATGTATGGGTGGCCCTCCTCGACGAAACGGCCGCCCTGGCCGTACAGGGCAAGGCCCATATCCTCGTAGGTCTGGAGCTCGCTGGAGGCGTAGGCGTCGTGCACCTCCGCGAAGTCGATCTCCTCGACGGGGTTGGTGATGCCGGCCATGGCGTAGGCCTGGCGGGCGGCCTCACGCCCGGCGCGGAAGGAGGCCACGCCTGGCCAGCGGCCCTTGAGGTAGTCGTAGGTGGAGGAGCCCTGGCCAGGCAGGAGGATGACGTCGCCGCGGGGGCGGTCACCCAGGCGCATCGTATCGGTACCGCAGCCCAGGCCGGTGATGACGACGTAGTCGCCCTCTGGGCGCAGGCGCTTGGCCAACTCCTCGGTGCAGAGGATGAGGCAGGCGGCGCCGTCGCTCATCACGCAGACCATCGGCCGGGTGATGGGCGTGGAGATCATGGGGGCGTTGAGGACGCCCTCGATGGTCCAGCGCTCGTGCTTCTGGGCCCAGCGATTGTGGAAGGCGTTGTCGTAGTTCTTGACGGCGATCTTTGCCATCTGCTCGGCCGTCGTGCCGAACTCGTGCATGTGGCGCTGGGCCATCGTGGCGTAGTAGCCGGAGTAGAAGCCGCCCACCGGGAAGTCGAAGTCGGTATCCGAGGCCAGGGCGATGAACTCGTTTCCCTTCTCCGTGCTCACCTCGCCCATCTTCTCGAAGCCGTACACCAGGCAGAGCTCGGAGAGGCCCGAGGCTACGTCCATGTAGCCGGCGCGGATGCCCAGGCCGCCGGTAGCCCCGCCGCCCTCGATGCGCATGGACGGCCGGGGGCACATCGCCAGGTAGTCCTGGGTGAGCGAGTCAAACAGGAGTTGCCCGTTAAAGTGGTCAGAGAAGTAGGTGCAGATGGTGCTCTGGATGTCCCTCAGCTCCAGGCGGCCGTTCAGGTCGTTCAGGGCATAGTCTAAGGCGTCCTTGCACATGGCCTCCTGGGTGAGCAGGTTGGCCTTGGCGAACTTGGTGATCCCTCCTGAGACGATGCAGACTCTACGCATGTGGCTACTCCTTGCGTGGTGGTGAGGTTCCCCTGGTCCGAGCGCCTAGGCGGACTATAATAGCAGCCGACGTTGCGGGAAAGTCCCAGCCCTCTCCAGGCCATCCTTTCCGGGAGGTGATGCGCCATGAACAAGGTCCATCCGTCCGCCGCCGAGGCCATCGCCGACGTGCCCGACGAGGCGACCATCATGTTCGGCGGGTTCGTCTCCGCGGGCAGCCCTACCAACCTCATCCTGGCCCTGGCTGAGAAGGGCACCCGCAACATCACGGGCATTGCCAACAACATCGGCCTGGGCGACCGCCTGGACGTCCTCTGCGAGAAGGGGCAGCTCCGCAAGATGATCGCCTCCTTCGCCGTCCGCGCCTCCGGCCAGCGCCAGAGCCTCTTCGAGCAGCGCTACGCCGAGGGCAAGGTGGAGCTGGAATTAGTGCCCCAGGGCACCCTGGCCGAGCGCATCCGGGCGGGCGGGGCGGGCATCGGCGGCTTCTACACGCCCACCGGCGTGGGGACCGTGGTGGCCGAAGGCAAGGAGGTGCGGGTGATCGGGGGCAAGGAGTATCTCCTCGAGCCGCCCCTGCGCGCCGACTACGCCTTCATCAAGGCCTACAAGGCCGACACGTACGGCAACCTCGTCTACCGGCTGGCCATGCAGAACTTCAACCCGGTCATGGCTACGGCTGCCGACATCGTCATCGCCGAGGTCGAAGAGATCGTGGAGGTGGGTGAGCTTGACCCGGAGCTCATCCGGACCCCCGGCATCTACGTACATCGTATTGTGAAAGGGCCACGCCATGAGATCCGCTGGTTTAACTAGAGAGCTCATCGCCCTGCGGGTAGCGGGAGAGCTGCGCGACGGCATGTCCGCCAACCTGGGCATCGGCCTGCCCACCCTCGTCTCCAACTTCATCCCCGAGGGCGTCACCGTCATGTTCCAGGCCGAGAACGGCATCCTGGGCTACGGGGGCATCGCCCCAGACGACCAGTACGACCAGGACCTCATCAACGCGGGAGGGCAGCCGGTAACCCTGCTCCCCGGGGCCTCCTTCTTCCACAGCGCCGACTCCTTCGCCATGATCCGTGGCGGCCACATCGACGTGACGGTGCTGGGGGGCCTCCAGGTCTCCGAGCGCGGCGACCTGGCCAACTGGCTCGTGCCGGAGCGAGGCGGCGGCAGCATCGGCGGGGCCATGGACCTGGCGGCCAACGCCAAGCGGGTCATCGTCGCCATGGAGCACACTGCCCGCGACGGCTCCCCTCGCATCGTGCGCGAGTGCACCTATCCTCTGACGGCGAAGGAGTGCGTGGACCTCGTCGTCACCAACCTGGCCGCCATCGAGGTGACGCCGGAGGGCCTGGTCCTGCGCGAGGTCGCCCCCGGCGTGACCGTGGAGGAGGTCATCGAGGCCACCGAGGCCCGTCTGCAGGTGGCGCCGGACGTGCGCCAGATGGCGCTGTAGGGGCCAACTCCGGAGGGCGGAGAGCAGCTGCCCCTACCCAAACCTCACTTGAATGCCCGAGAGGGTGACTTCAGGCCATTTGACATTCTCCGACAATGTCCGTAGAGTTTCGAAGCTGATGCTGGAGAGCTTTCCAATGCTTCTTCGTTCGGCGCAATGTGCATTCTTCACACGCCCGCGGCTTGAGCTATCGGACAAGCTGAGTGTTGCGTCCGTGCTGCGTGGCGCACTTCAAGGTATACTGGACGGGGAACCTCTCGTACTGCCCAGCTTTCCTGACGCACCCGCCGAGGTTCCACAGGTGATTCTGCGAAGCAAAGACCAATCCCGTGAGTGCACAGTCAGCTCTGCAAGAGTGGACTTTCACTACAGGGCACCGGGCGACCAGGGGGTTAGCCAGGATCATGTTGAAGGGCACCTTGAGAATGCCAAGAGGCTCCACTTGGCCATTTCCCAGGACCTTGGTGGCCGCGTGATTCGCGTAGGCTTGGTAACTCAATTTGAGGTGCGCCTAGACGAGGAAGCCGCTCTGTTCATTCGGAATAGGTTTCTCAAGCCTTAACTTTTCGTTGGTCGCCGAGATCTCCAACTTGCGGCGCTGGATCGAGAAACGTGGAACGGCATCGAAGTGAACCGATGGGCCCGTCTGACATCGGAACACCCCCCGAATGATCCTGCTGCAGCGTATGTGCTACGCGTCGTCTCAGACATAAACAGCGTTCCAGAACAAGAATACGATTTCGATCCGGCGACGCTTGAGCGGTTCTACACGCGATCTTCCCGCTTCCTCGCCGAGGACTTGCCCCGCCTGGTAGGCGTGCAGCAATGACGACAAAGACCTCCGACGAAACTGTTGCGCAACCAGCGCACGAGGTCGCGCTGGAGTACATGCCAGCGTACGCCTGGCTCATTCCTGGCGGGGCGTTGTGCCAAGTCATGCTCTCCGGCACAGCCTCATTCAGACTGAATTTGGACAGCATCGGCGAGGTTCCCCAGCTTGACCTGGACGAGGTTGGCTACCTCGAGATGCACAGGAGCCTTCTCCGTAGTTGTGCCGAATGGTCGTCCGCTTACCTCACGCTCCTCTTGGGAGACGTAGAGGCACAGGAACGCGCTTACCTCCCATCAAGTGCGTTCGATGGCGTCGCCGCCGCAAAGAGCTTTCACGAGCTGCTTTCGGCGACTCTGGAGACTGTGCGGTTCGAATCCCTCGATTTGTGCCAAAGCTCAGCGTGGGTGGAGTTCGCGCTCATTCAGCGATTCCAGTCTGTTGCCAGAGTGGCGGCCATATATGTGGGCAAGTACCTCGACGAGAAACTAGTGCATGTCATGGTGGACATGGATTCGTACGACTTGGAGTTGATGGAGGCACTGTTTGACCGCGAGTATGAGATCAAGAGCAGGTTCCCGAGCGTGGCGCTCTCCTTTTCCTACCTGCCCTTGCACGGTCGCAATCCTGCCGAACTTGCTGGAGAGAGTGCCGTACTGATTTGGGAGCGAGGCGCATTTGTCTTCCGCTCAATCGCATGAGCTTCAAGCCCGCCACAACGAGACGCTGGCGAGTCGCCTTGCCGCAGGTGACAGTTTCCGCGATTGGGCATGTACAGCCGCCTTCTACGCTGCTGTACACTACTTCGAGGGCTTTCTCGCAGCCAACCCCACTGCCTGTAAGCATCCCCAGGCGATATCGGCGAGAATTGATCACACCGAATCCACTGTGCCCCCAAATCTGTCACCTCACCACTGGAGAGAGAACTTAATCTTCTTGAACCGAAGCCAACAGGCGTATAAGAGTTATCGGCACCTACGTGCGAGTAGCCAGATCGCCAGATACCACACTGACCTGAACCGGAGCCCAAGGATAACGGCTCCGGGAGTCACTGCCCACGACTTCTTCAGTCAGACAACGGTCGCTGCCCTCGTAGGCCGGTACCTCGGCGATGTCAAGGGCGACCTCGGGTACTGAGCCCTTCTCGCTCCGCCAGCTGCCCCTACCACCCCTCCGGGGCGTCCGGTAGCCAGGCCATGGCCAGCAGGGCATCGCCCCGGTCGCGGTTCACGGGCCTGAAAACCTCCCACTCCTCCGGCTCCACCTCGAACTCGATGATGGGGTAGCCGATCGGCTCGCCCGACCCGATGCAGACGAACGTCTCCGGCTCGAACGCGTGCACGCCATAGGCCTCGGCGATGGCCTGGCCTACCTCCTGCTGCCACGGTGTCGGCCCTATCCCCAGCTTGGGAACCAGTGTCGGATGGCCGCGAAACACCCGCAGCGCCGCGGGATGGGCCATGCGCCCGCAATTCAGCTGGCGTGGATGCGACGGCACATCCGCGGCGGCGAAGGCGCGGACCTCAAGCTGAGGGAAAAGGCCCTGCCGCCGGAATTGCGGCGCGATGCAGCAGATGCCGGCTAGGTTCACCGCCTGCATGGGTAGTCGCGGCAGGTCCATGACCCGGCTTTCCCCGAGAGCGAAGCCTACGGCCGTCCCCTCGTGCTCGGCCAGGGCGAGGTATCGCAGCGTTCGGAACGACTTCTCCAGGAAGGCGCGGTTAGCCTGGCGGTAGTTCGCCTCGAAGAGGGAGAAGACGTTTTCGAGATCTTCGGCCGATGCTTTGCCCGTCTCGATGACCTTGAAGTCGAACGAGGAGACGTCGCGCGCTTCCATGTCGGCCAGATGATACTCCGCCGCTGGGCCGCGAGCTACTCCTTCGGCCGCGCCCGCTTGAGCGCTCGCTGGGCGAGCTTGTCCGAATCGCGGCGCCAGGCGTCGGGGTCCTCATCGGGCTTGCGGCGCCAGATGCGGAAGTGGCAGGTGGGGGCGCCTGCCGGCATGATCTTGGTGAACGCCGCGTTGAACCCGCCGCCCACCAGGCCCATGCGGAGCTTCCCCGCAGCTCCCTGTCCCATCCCCTGCACCAGGTAGCGCTGCACGCGGCAGTCGTCCGCGCTGTAGGTGTCCTGGTGCGGGCAGTAGAGGATGTCGAAGGAGAAGGCGTCCTCCCCCTCGATGTGTGGCTCCTCCACGGAGGCGTAGAAGACCTCGTTGATCCAGGTGCACCAGAGGGAGCCGATCTCGAGCGGGCTCAGGTCATCGGGCACCCGGACCTCTGCCAGGCTCTCCTCGGCGACCCGGCGGCCCACCCGCTCCAGGGCGTCGATGCAGGCCCGCTGGCCCTCTTCGCCCAGGCGCGCTTCCACCTCCTTCAGCATCTCCACGACGCAGGTCGCCTGCATCTGGGCCCAGACGAACAGGCGGGCGGGATCGTAGTCGGGGCGGCTGAGGGCCTGCTGGCGGAAGTTCTCCACCGCCCGGGCGAACGGCATCTTAATGTTCATCTCGGCGATTCTCGACCGGCGCTCGCTGATATCCATCGCGCTCTCCCTTCCGCTGCGAACCGGGCCGTTCCTGCCGATAGCCTGGCCGACAGGCCCCTTCGAGCAAAGGGCCGTTGCACCCCTTTTGCAGGGACCGAAGCGACCGTGCGCCCATGCCC
>JBAUEL010000222.1:0-1796 GCA_049678585.1 Dehalococcoidia bacterium | reverse complement strand
TACCTGCCCATCGATCATGGTCATTTCAGCATTGACATTGATGATATCCACGGGATCGACGGTGTAAAAATCGTCGCTCCACACCACCAGGTCGGCGAATTTACCCGGCTCTAGCGAGCCTTTCTTGTCTTCCGCAAAGTCCGCATACGCGCCACCCATCGTATGGGCGTACATCGCCTCCTCGATGGTAAGGGCCTGCTCCGGGCTAACAGGCTTTTGGGATGCCGAGTAACGGGCAACGCTGCCAAACAGTGTGGACTGCGGATCCCACCAGGGCATCGAGGGGGCGTCCGAACTGAGAGCCAGCGGCACACCCATCTCCAACCAGGTGCGGGTGGGGATCAAGCGCTGCACGCGTTCTTCGCCCCAGATTCCTTCCACTGCATCGGCAAACACCCGGATCGCCTGGGGCTGTGTTGAGATCACCACTCCCAGATTCTTAGTGCGCTGCAAAGCCTCATCCGTGTTCAGCAGGGCGTGTTCAATGCGGTGCCGCGGGTTAGGGCGCGGATTGGCGTTCATGGCAGCCTCGATGGCATCCAGCGCCATGTCCACGGCTGCATCGCCAAGCGCATGACAGGCTACCTGGTAGCCAGAATCGTGGAACGCGCTCACGGCTTCATTGAGGTCTTTGGGATCCCAAATAGAGACGTTCCAGGCAGTGCCGTTGTGGGGTTCGTTAGTCATGGAGGCCAGGATCGCGCCATCCAACTGGAATTTGGCTCCAGCAAAATGCATGAAGTCATCCTCGTAGCGTATGGCTTCGATATCCTCGATACGCCCGTCCAGTTCCTGGATGTACTCAAGGGTGTTCATCACCTGACCCCGGATGCTCATCTCGCCGCGGCGGGCCAGGTTGAAGTAGGCGTTCATTCGGGGCATACCGCGTGCATAGACGTCCTGAAAGCTGGTAACCCCCATAGAGGCGAACTTGGCCTGCGGACTGAGTATGCTGGCTTCCATAGCTTGCTCACCGAGCATATCCGGCGGCCATAGCCGGCGGAAATAATCGAGCGCCGGGTGATTGACAAGCGTGCCGTTAGGCTCGCCGTTGGCCTCGCGCATGAAGAAGCCGGGCGCCGGATCGGGCGTGCTGGCGTCTACATTGGCCAGTTCCAGAGCGTAACTGTTGACCGCTGCCAGGTGCCCGCCCTGGTTGATCAACATGACCGGATTATCCGGTGCGACAGGGTCGATGTCGTGCTTGGTGGGGTAGCCTCCATCGTAGGAAGTCCACCCGGCGCCGACCACCCACTCGCCGGGTGGTGTGCTGGCGATCCTTTCGGCTATCTTAGCCTGCATTTCAGGAATGGTACTGACGACAGGGGGATTGATATCAACGTAAGCGGTGCCGAGAAGACCGCAGGCGCTCAAATGGCAGTGTGCATCGATCATACCTGGAGTTACCGTCTTACCGCCGACGTCGAACACCTGGGTGCTCTCGCCAGCCAGACCGCGCACAGCCTGGTCGTTGCCAACGGACAGGATACGTCCATCTTTGATAGCCAGCGCCTTCGCCGTTGTGCCCGTCGAGTCCATCGTGACGATGTTGCCGTTGATCAGGATGGTATCGGCAACTTCACCCGGGGCCAGACTGGGGAGCGGTTGAGCTGCAGTGCCGACCGGCGTTGGAATCGCGGTCAGCTCAAGCAGCTTGGAGCCGCCCCCGCAAGCCAGGGTAGTTCCGCTCAATGCGACTCCACTTAGTTTGAGGAAATCACGGCGAGTCAATCTATGCTTATGATTCTGACACATGGTGTCTCTCTCCTAGCCTTGCCCAACACGCGCAATATACA
>JBAUEL010000221.1:0-43398 GCA_049678585.1 Dehalococcoidia bacterium | reverse complement strand
ATGGTGGTCCTCGCCACGCTGGTGGTGGAGGCCAGCGGGCCCCTGCTGGCCCGGCTGCCGGTGTCGTTCACCATCACGGGACTTTCGGCCTTCGACTTCCTGGGCGACCTGCTCAGCAACGATATCCCGGTGGCGGCCTTCGCCCTGCTGGGGCTGGCCGTCCTGGTCGTACTGGCCTGGCGCGAGTTCAGCAGTCCCCGGCCAGACACGTCCATCCGCCTGTTCGTCTTCGGGATGATCGCCCTGGCCCTCTTCTTGAGCGCGGGGGTGGAGGTGGCGGTCCTGGACGAGGACATCCAGCGAATGAACACAGTGTTCAAGTTCTACCTGCACATCTGGATCCTGCTGGCCCTGGCCTCGGCCTTCGGCGTGTGGTACCTCCTGGCGGTCGTGAGGCCTCAGGAGGCAGTGGTACGCCAGCTCGACGGGTTGCCGACGGAATCCCGCCGACTGGTGCCGATGGCTGCCCGCTCCGCCTTCGTTGTCGGGCTGGTGGCGTTGCTGCTGAGCACGCTTGTCTACCCCTTCTTCGCCCTGCCCGAGCGGGTGGAGGACCGCTTCGTGAGCCTGGGCCGCA
The DNA here is from genome assembly GCA_049678585.1 of Dehalococcoidia bacterium. Lineage (GTDB taxonomy): Bacteria > Chloroflexota > Dehalococcoidia > DSTF01 > CAZFGZ01 > CAZFGZ01. The sequence goes on along the minus strand of JBAUEL010000221.1, from coordinate 42,821 downwards.
CCAACGACGGCCTGGCCTTCATGCAGTACGCCACCTACGGCGACGAGAACGGCACCTACGAGCTGCGCTACGACTATGAGGCCATCCGCTGGCTGCGAGACAACGTGGAAGGCTCGCCTCCCATCATCGAGGCGGTTACCCCGGAGTATCGCTGGGGCTCGCGCATAAGCATCTACACCGGGCTGCCCGCCGTAGCGGGCTGGAACTGGCATCAGCGCCAGCAGCGCGGCGACTTCGCCCAGATCGTGCTGGACCGCCAGCGGGAGGTCCAGGACTTCTACTCTACCCCCGATGTGGCTCTGGCCCAGCGTATCCTGGACCGCTACGACGTGGCCTATGTCATCGTGGGCCAGTTGGAGCGAGGCTACTACCCGCCCGAGGGCATCGCCAAGATCGAGGCGGGCCTGGGCGGCATGCTCACCCTGGTCTTCGACAACGGCGGCACCCAGATCTATCGAGTGCACCAGGAGCAGCCCGCCCTGCTGGCGACCCGCTAGCCTGGTTTGGCGGAGACCTCTTTCGCCTTGACGCCTTCGGAAGGCCGCCCGTAGAATGTCGTTAGGTATCATCCATGCTTGAAGTTCTCACAGACAAGCTCCAGGGCGTCTTCCGCAAGCTCGGCAGCCACGGCATCATCACGGAGAAGGACCTGGATGAGGCGATGCGCGAGGTGCGCATTGCCCTTCTGGAGGCAGACGTCAACTTTAAGGTGGTGCGCCAGTTCATCGCCAGCGTGCGCGAGCGGGCCCTGGGCGCCGACGTGCTGAAAAGCCTCACCGCCGCACAGCAGGTCATCTCCATCGTCAACGAGGAGCTCATCCACATTCTGGGGGATAGCCACGCCAGTCTGGCCATGGCCCCCCGGCCGCCCTCGGCCATCGTGCTGGTGGGGCTCAAGGGCTCGGGCAAGACTACCACCGCCGCCAAGCTGGCCCTCCATCTGCGCAAGGGCGGAGCCAGGCCCCTATTGGTGGCTGCCGACTCTCAACGGGTCGCGGCGGGCGAGCAGCTTCTGGCCCTGGGCCGCCAGCTTAACATCCCCGTGTTTGGCCACGATGGCTTCAGCCAGGCCCGAGAGCTGGCCCAGGCCGCCCTGGCCGAGGCCCGCCGTCTGGGCGCCTCCGTCCTGCTAGTGGACACGGCAGGCTACACCCAGGTAAGCGAAGAGCTCCTGGCGGACGTGGCCGAGCTGCGGGACAACCTCTCGCCCACCGAGACCCTGCTGGTGGTGGACGCGATGACCGGCCAGGAGGCCGTTAACGTGGCCGGAGAGTTCCACCGCGTCCTCCACATCACCGGCCTCATCATCACTAAGATGGACGGCGACGCTCGAGGCGGGGCGGCCCTCTCCATCCGGGCGGTCACCGGTCTGTCCGTCAAGTTCATCGGGGTGGGGGAGAAGGTGGACGCGCTGGAGCCCTTCTATCCGGACCGCTTTGCCTCCCGCATCCTGGGCATGGGCGACGTGGTGAGCCTGGCGGAGAAGGCCAGGGAGGCCATGGAGGGTGTCGACGTCGCGCAGATCGAGCGCAAGGTGCGCACTCAGACTCTGGACCTGGGGGACTTCGTCGAGCAGCTTCAGCAGGTGCGCAAGATGGGCCCGCTTACTCAGGTACTGGAGATGCTCCCCGGCTTCTCCTCCCTGCGCGGCCAGATCCGCGAGGAGGACCTCGACGAGACGCAGTTCAGGCGCATGGAGGCCATCGTCTACTCCATGACTCCGGAGGAGCGCCGCAACCCTGCCATTATCGACGGCAGCCGGCGTCGGCGCATCGCTGGGGGGAGCGGGACCACGCCTCAGGATGTCAACCGCTTGCTCAATCAGTGGAAAGAAGCCAAGAAGCTCATGCACGCCATGGCCGGAGGCCGCAGCCCCCACGGCCTGCGTCCGTTCGGCTAGGCCTTGGGCAGTGCATTAGGCCACAGGAGGTGAATGTTTGCTAAGGATCCGATTGCGACGGGTGGGAAAGAAGAAAAGGCCTGCCTACCGGCTGGTGGTGGCCGATTCTCGGGCGCCGCGGGACGGCGCGTTCGTCGACACCATCGGCCTGTACGACCCGCTCACCGAGCCCGCCACCCTGCGCATCGATGCGGAGAAGGCCCGCCTGTGGCTGAGCCGGGGCGCGCAGCCCTCGGAGCGGGTCGGCAAGCTGCTGGCCAGCCAGGGCCTGCTGGAGAAGCCCGAGAAGGCTGCGCCGGAGGGGGCCTAGGCCGGCCCCAGCGCCATGAAAGAACTCATCGAGTACCTCGCCAGGTCCATTGTGGACGATCCCGAGCAGGTGAGCGTCTGGGAGGAGCGCTCGGGCGACCGCATCATCTATCATCTCACGGTCGCGGAGCCGGACATGGGCAAGGTCATCGGCAAGCAGGGGCGCATCGCCAACGCCATGCGCACGCTGCTCAAGGTGGCCGCGGTCCGCAGGGGCTCTCGCGCCAGCTTGGAGATCGGCGACTAGGCGCTGTCCGATATCCCCTTTGGCCCGACGTCGTACCACCCGCAGACAGAGAACCCCCACCCAGAGCAAGGAGCCCAGGGAGGGATACATAGCCGTGGGGCGTATCGTGGTTCCCCGGGGCGTCCGCGGTGAGCTGAAAGTGGAACCCCTCACCGATTTTCCGGAGCGCTTCGCGCCTGGACAGGTCATGTGGGTGCGCGGCGTCCGCCGGGAGGTGGAGGGCAGCCGCCAGCGGGGGCGCCAGGTCCTGCTGAAGCTGGCCGGTGTCGACTCCGCCGAGCAGGCCGCTGCCCTGCGGGACGAGCTGCTGGAGGTTCCCCAGGAAGAACTCGCCGCTCTGGGCGAAGGGCGGTACTATCGTTTCCAGCTCCTGGGCATGGCCGTCCATGATACGGCGGGCGAGACCCTGGGGACGATAGCAGACATACTGTCCACGGGCGCCAACGACGTCTACATCGTGCGGGGCACTCGGGGCGAACTGCTCCTGCCGGCCATCGAGGAGGTCATCAAGGAGGTGGACACGGAAGGTGGGCGCATGGTGGTGGAACTCATGGAGGGGTTGGAGCCCCGCTGATCTGGTTCCTTGACACCATTTTTGAGGCCTCCGTATAATTCGGGTGTGGGGATATAGCTCAGTTGGGAGAGCGCGGCGTTCGCAACGCCGAGGTCGGGGGTTCGAGTCCCCCTATCTCCACCAAGCAAGAAGATCAGGCTGTCTTCGTGGACCCCGGCAGCGGCCTCCTAAGTCGGCCCCCCTGTACGCTGTAGCCTCAGCTTCTATGTCCCCACCTAATCCCGCAAAGTCATCTTGGCTATCGAACGCGGACCACGTCGGCCTCTACAGATCGCTGGCCGTCCTTTGGCCTGGCCACCGACGCGACCGCGAGTATGGCTGCCACCACCAAGTACACCGTCACCTTGCGCACATCCACGGGGCAGCCATTCCCCCCACGGAAGGAGACGCCTTAAGAAAGAGCACCTGCGACAACACCTGTCTTGATACGCTCCGGCCCGACCCTGTAGAATGCGGTGGCCCAGCCCACCGTAGCTCTGCTGTCTAGACGAGCTGGGATGGCTCATCCCATCAAAGGACGGCACGCGAAACAGTGCAGATCAACCTACAAATACCTCAAAACGACGTGCGCACTTTCCTCGAGTTGGCCGGTGCTGCACTGCAAGCCTCTCGCAGCGAAACGGCCTTTAGTACTCACATATCAAAGCACTTATTCTATACCGGCTTCGCAACTGACAGTGGCCCAATACCAGCAATTGTCAGCCTGTCCGTTCGTCGCGTACGCGGCCGAGAACAAGTCTTCCTTTCCGAGATTAGAAGACTGGATGCTAGAGAGCTCACCCAGATTGGGCTTGACGAGCAGCCCCAATGGAGGCGGGACTTTCTCCGGCAGGCGAAGCAGCTAGTAATCGCCGCACTGCACCAAGCCAGAGACGACCTAGTATCTCAACCAAACGTCCAGCAGTATTGTCGAGGTATTCTTGCCTACCACGGTGCTGCCATAGCAGGCGAGTACTGGCTCGACGGGTGGAGGATAGGGCCTGCCCATGACTGCAACGACACCCTTGTAGGTCAGAAGATCCTTCTCTGCGATCGCGTCGTAGCGGCCCCCACGGAGTCTCAGGCCGTATTCAGATTCCAAGCTGACTTGGGAGAGCTCGCCGACTTGTTGACGGTTTTCTGGATGCGTCATGTCTACCCACTTAGAGCTGATCTCGTCTGGGTCGTAGAGCACACAGAAATCGACGGCGAGCACAAGTTCGCGAACAGGATTGGCCAGACCGGCTATATCGATTCTTCGAGGCCTCAATCGATGCCACTGCCTGGGGAGCTTGATCAGCCAGGGGAAACGTCCGCTCCCGACAGGATGGACCCCTGGACCTGGGGCACTGTTGCTGGACAGCCCTTCAGGCCGCCGTCCGACGCTGCCGCGCTGTTTGAGCTGTTCTGTCGTGCGGACTCTGCGACGGCGTTGCGTTTCCGTCAAGCCGCGAAGGCCTATGAAATGTCCGAAGCTATTGCCGTCACAACCGTGACCGGAGCGATAGCCTACTTGGTAGTCGCAGCAGAATCTCTGTCTGACGCACAGTTGCCGCAATGTCCCTGTTGTCATCAAGTGCGCGGCATTTTGCAGGCTACCCGGCAGTTCTTCTTCGAAGAGCTGCCCTGTCTCAGAGAACGAGAGGCTGAGGTTGTGCAGCTTCTAAACCACGCCTACGACGTGCGGTCCGATCACTTCCACGAGGCCAGCTTCCTGTCAGGTGAGCTAGGCCCTCCCAATTGGATGGAGATACTAATGCCCACATCGCTTGAAATGGGAATGCTGCGCGATCGACTAAAGGCACTTGTGAACAGTCTTCTTGTCGCCCGGCTTAGCCGTGGGGTGACTGGCGATATTTGGCCTCGGGCCGTTCAACCACTCCCCCAACGGCGGGAGCCGCGCTACTTTTCCGCGAGGGTCCGCCTGGGTGGCCCGCCCGCGAACTAGTCAACTCATTCTGTCCCCAGAGCCCGAGTTCGGTACACCTGCAAAAGACGGTTCTTTGCCCGGCGACTCGCGCCTTCGTTTCCGCCCAAGAACCCTAGCCCTACCTCCGACCACCCCTATCGACGCTTACATTGGCGGCTTGGCTGGAGCCGCCCTCGCCGCTGCCGCAGGGACCTGGTACGCCAGCAGGCGCTGGCACAACGCGTAACGCCCACACTAAGGGCTAGCCCCCACCCGCCCCGCGCCGAGCCCTTTCCGGCCCGTGCTGACCGGGCTCCGGCCACGCGACCGCGTACCGCCAGCCCCCGGGCCCGATTCGCTGGTGCCTGCCCGTGTGCTAGACTGACTCAGGGCGCCCCTGTAGCTCAGTGGACAGAGCAGCGGTTTCCTAAACCGCGGGTCGCGGGTTCGAGTCCCGCCAGGGGCCCCACATTCTAGATTCGAAATCGGCCCCTGAGCGGGCCGTTTCTGTTTGTCGGCCCGAGCATTTGCTAACCAAAGGCCTAGGTCAGCCCCAGCAGTCGGTCCAACTGACCAACGGCCTGGGCCCGCAGGCCTGGCTGGACCGGTGCTAAGTGGCCTGCACCACGAGTACGAGTGGGTGGCTGCTTGACCTGCGGAGAGACAGATGTAATATTGGCATCCCACACCCTGCCACGCACAGGAGCTGACACGGGCGCGGCATGATGCTAGTACTTTGTTTCGGTGGCCGTGGGCTCCCAGGCGACGCTACTGCGCTTGAGCTAGGGAAAGCCCTGAATCTGCCCGGCGTCACCTTTGTCCCCTGCTCTTCCCCGGAAGACATCGTCGACTACCTCGACCAGGACCTCTACGTGATGGACGTGGCGAAGGGAGTGGCAGAAGTCACGCTGGTGACCGACCCCTCTCGGATTCAGCCCCCTCCGGCGGTCACGCCCCACGACTTGGACCCCGGCTTCTTCGTACGGCTCGTAGAGCGCCTCTACGGGGTGTCGGTGCCGATCATCGCGCTGCCCATGGGTGTGGAGGTAGATGTGGTGAAGGAGCAGCTCCTCAAGCTCATAGCCACCTTACGCGCAGGAAGTGCGCAGCGCAGGAGAAGCAGGGATCGTAGGCCCTGATCAGCTGCTCCGCGGCCGCCACGATCCTTTCCCGCTCTAGGTGCGCCACGGTGGGCAGGAGAATGCGGAGGTCTTCCTCCATGCTACGCAGGTTCTGGGCGGTGGGGGTGATGATGTTGGCCCGCGTGATGTATCCGGCAGAATCCAGCACGTATTCGTGCCACAGCGTTCCCCGGGGCACCTCGATGGCGGCGACGCCACGGCCCTCCCGCAGCGGGATCTCCGGCACAGGCTCGGGCCGGGGCTGGAGCTCGTCCAGGATGCGCAGCGCCTCGTCGATGCAGTGCACCATCTCCACAGCCTGCGCGATATTGTTGTAGAAGGGGTTGTCCAGCCCCTCCAGAAGCGGTCCCGACTCTGCCAGCCGCCTGGCATCCGGAGATAGCCGGTCGATGTTATTGGCGACCCGGGAGAGTGCGCCCACCATATAGGTGTGGCCCTCACGTACCACGAAGTTTGCCGTCTGATCTGGCGTGTCGTACTCGGTCAGGAAGCGGTCGTACTCCTCCTGCTCGAACTCGTGGTCCGCGCTGCCGATGCGGCCCGATAAGACGGCGTAATCCTCGTCGCTACGCAGCGAGAAGTGTTCCGCCTGGTGGTGCAGTTCCGGGTAAGACAAGCCGTTGAAGAGCTCCGCCGTGGCGAGGGCCGCCGGCTTCGCTCGCTCGAGCCGGACCTTTAAGGCGTCGAGCTCGGTCGCTGATGGCACCCTGAGAAAGCCGCCCACGGTCGCCGAAACGGGGTGCAAGTCCCGCCCGCCTACGACCTTGATCGTCTCGTTGCCCGCTTTCATCAGCCTGAGGCCCCCTTCCATGTCGGAGCGATGCTCCAGGGCCATGGTAAGAGCGGACGGGGAGCCCACGTAGTCGGGCAAGGCGAAGAAGAGCAGGTGAGTGGCATGGCTACGGATACGCTCTCCTAGAGTCAGGAGAATGCGCAAAGCCATGGTTTGCTTGTCCACCGCCAGACCGAGGGCGTTCTCGATGGCCTGGATGGCGCCCACGGTGTGGGCGCAGCTACAAATGCCGCAGATGCGGCTGGCGATCTCCGAGGCCTCGTCGTAGCGGCGGCGGAGAAGGATGCCCTCGAAGTAGCGGCTGCCTTCCACCGTGCGCAGCTCACACTGTTCCACACGGCCGTTGGAGACGCGAAGGGCCAGGGTGGCGTGACCCTCTACTTTGGTCATTTCCTCAAGGACTATACGCCTGCTCACGGGACGGCCTCCGGCTCAGGTTCTAGCTCGGGGATCTTTAGGCCAACGAAGGTCCGCATGCGTTCTAGTATGAACTCTCGGCTGAACCCCTTGCTCTCCAGCAGCTCGACGAAGGCCGGAAGGTTCGCATCGTCCGTCTGCCCGCGGCAGCCCCAGCACTCCAAACCCCCGTCGGGGCAGACGGCGTCGCACCCACCGCGAGTGATGGGGCCGAGACAGGGCTTTCCGAGGTCTAGGAGGCAGAAGTTCCCGTTCCTGCGACATTCGACGCAGACCGGGCTGGTGTAGGGCCGGGGCTGCTTGCCCATGGCCACTGCCTTGATGAACTCCAGGATCTCCCGCTTGTTGGGCGGGCAGCCCGGGATGGTGTAGTCCACCTCCACGTGCGCGTCGAGAGGGCTGGGCTCGATGTCCCCGATGTCATCTGCCTTCTCCTTAAGGAGGTGCCGATAGTTTTCGGGCAGGATGAAGCGGCGGTAGGCTGGCACGCACCCAGTATGAGCACAAGTCCCCAGAGCCACCAGCTTCCGGGTGTTTTTCCTCACCCGCTTCAGCAGGCCGAGGTCACGTGGTGATGCTACGAGCCCCTCCATGAACACGAGGTCGAAGCTCTGCTCCTCGTTGCTCACCTTCACCACGGGAAATGCCTGGACGTGCATGTCCAGCATCCTAAGGAGGTCCAGAAGTAGCTCCTCGTTGAACAGCAGTGAGAGCTGGCAGCCAGCGCACCCGGTGATGGCGAAGAACCCTACCCTGAGCCTCTCAGTCATTCATGTGCTCCTTGAGAGCGCCCCAGCGAAACACCGGGCCGTCCAGGCAGGTGTACTTGTCACCGATCATGCAGTGACAACACTTGCCGATGGCGCAGTACATCAGCCGCTCCATCGACAGGTAGACGTGGTCATCCCGCAGCCCCTTGTCCTCGAGCACCTGGGCGGCCAGCCGCATCATGACCGGTGGACCGCACAGCAGGGCCGCGTTTTCACCAGGGGGAATGTCAGTCCTGCGCATGAGGTCAGTGACGAACCCCTCGCTCGCATCCAGGCACTGACCGTCGCTCAATGTATCCAGGGAGACATAGACGGGGAAGTGGATGCGCCAGTGCTCGATGCGGTCAGGGAAGATGACCTCCCCCGCGTTACGGAACCCTAGAAAGATCGTCACGTCACCGTAGTCGTCCCGGTGGCGGTGGACATACTCGATGACCCCCTTGAGCGAGGCGAGGCCAGAGCCGCCTCCCGCCAGCACCAGGTTGTGACCCCAAGTGTCATACATCGGAAAGCCGTTACCGAACGGGCCGCGCACAAAGACGGTGTCGCCAGGACGGTAAGCGCCCAGGGCCCGGGTCACGTTGCCTACCTCGCAGATGTGAAGAGTGACCGTATCGCCGCCCCAGGAGGCGATGGAGATGGGCGCCTCTCCCACCCCCAGCACGGAGACCTGGAGGAACTGCCCGGGCTCATGCGCGAGGCGCAGGTCCAGCGTCAGGGTGAAGTTCTCTGGGGTCTCCCTGACGTTGGTCAGCACCCTGACGGGTCTGGGTATGTAGGCGTTCTCATGAGCTTGCACTGGCCACCATCCGATTTACGATGTCCACCCAGTCGATGCGGGTGGGGCAGAAGCCGATGCAGCGGCCACAGCCGGTGCAAAGCGTCACGTTGTAGCGCTCCCGGAAGTACTCCAACTGATGATAGATGCGATGGCGGAAGCGCTCGCTGCGCGATTCCCGAAGGCAGACGTCCCCGGCCACGCTGCTGAACTCCTTGAGCTGACAGCTTGACCAGCAGCGGTTCCTGGAGCCACGGCGGGTATCCTCCAGTTCCACCTCGTCGTGGATCTCATAGCAGTAGCATGTGGGGCAGAGAACGGTGCATGCTCCACAGCTCAGGCAGTTCCGCACCCCCTCCTCCCATCGTTCGTCGTTGTAGAACGGGGCGATGTCCGTTGTTGCCAGGCCATCTGTGCCGGGTGTCCGCCGGTCCTCCTCCCGCAGCCCCTCCCTCGTCTCCCCGAAATAGAGTGGAAACTCGTGGATGAACCGGTTGCCACGCTCCGACCCCTCCTCCACCAGGAAGTAGCCCGCACGCGGCACGAACATGAGGTCCTGACAGTCCTTCAGGTTCATGCTGCCGCAGAAGCAGTAGGGGCTGGGCGGCTCCGAGCAGTGGTACCCGATGAGCACGGAAGCTTCGCGGCGCCGAGCGTAGTACGGGTCTCTCGGGTCCTGCATGAACACGAGGTCCTGGTGAGAGAGGGCGTTCAGGTCACAGCGGCGTACCCCGAAGAATACCCGCGGCTCGACCTCCTCTACGGGCACTGCGAGGTTGGCGCGGTCGAAGACGAAGAGAACGTCCTGCTTGGCGAAGAAGAACTCCTTGATGGGTAGGTAGGGGTTCTCGGTGAGGTCGATGGCCCTCCCGTCTCTCACCTCCTGGAAGCGCACCACGTCGGTACGCACCGGCGCGAAGACGTGGTACCGGTTCGCCACAGCGGCGATGAAGGGGTCTAACTGTGTTTCCTCAAGCCTGTACACAGCCATCTATGCAACTCCAGTGGGACGTGCACCCCAGCTTATCGCCCCGCCGAGGAGATGTCTACGGGGAGGCGTTGGTCGCTTGCCTAACGCCCCCTAGCTAGTACCCCACGACGCTTGCGCTGGGGCTGCTCGCGGCGCAGCGGCACGCACAGAACGGGACAGACCCTCGATTGGACCACATCGTTGCACACGCTGCCCTGGGCCAGTTCCCCCAGCCAGCCCCGACAGTGGCTGGACATGACGATGAGGTCGATGCCGTTGTTCCGAGCGATGGTGATGATCTCTTTGGCTGTATTCTCGTTCCGGCCCACGAGACATCGCGTCCGATCCGCTGGCAGCTCATAGCGGGAGACCAGTTCGTCGAGGTAGGTCCGTGCCTTCTTCATTATAGCCAGCACTTCGGCCTCGATACCACCTGTCCACTCGGGCTCGTGATGCACATGCCCCTTTACGGTCGCGAAGCCACCGAGAACCTGCAACAGGTGGATGTCGGCATTCAGGGCGTCAACGACTCTTGCTGCGACGGGTAGCGCTACCTCACCCTCTGTCGAACCGTCGACGGCAACTAGGATCCGCATCAGTAGCTCCTTTCGTCATTGTGGCCCCGGCTGTCACCGCAGCAGCTAGGCGCTGGCCAGCCTACGGTGTCCGGACCTGGCAGCCATGTGAATCTTTTAGTGAGTGCTTACTAAGTTTACCGACCACTATCTACCTCTGTCAATGCTGGGCCCTACTTCCGCAGCGCTGCCGCCGTGCGGCGTCCACGCCTGCCGCTTTGCGCGGGCAAAGGGACACCAAGCACCGGGCAAGCTTGAGAACGAAGCACGCCATGGTACACACTGCCTCGCGTTAGCCGCTCGAGCAAGCCCTTGCAGTGGGTGGCCATGACGATGAGGTCGATGCCTTTGCCCTGGGCGATGGAGATGATCTCCTTCGACGTATCCTGGCCCCGGCCGACAATTCGCCGCGTGCGCTCGGCCGACAGCTTGAAGCGAGACGCCAGTTCGCCCAGGTATCTCTCGGCCTCCTGCATGACCCGAAAGGCCTCGGAGTCGAATCTGACTGGACTGATGGCATCGCCCGCCTCAACCACCCGCACCAGGTAGATCTCAGCGTCGAGCGCACTAGCCATCTGCTGCGCCGTCGGTATCGCCGTCTCACATTCAGATGTGCCATCGACTGGGATGAGGATCCGCATCGGTTAGCTCCTTTCCTGCTACACAGCCACCAGGGGCCCCTTGGCATCGGCCAGCAAGGCCTCTACCTCGGCCATGATCTGGTCGTCGGTGAAGTGGCGTCCGGTGATGGCGCCAGCCGGGCAGCCGGCCACACACACGCCGCACCCCTTGCACAGCACGTCGCTGATCTCTGCCACCTTCTTGTCCTCGTTGAAGCTGATGGCGTGGTAGGGGCACAGCGGTACACACGTCTTGCATCCGGAACAGAGGTTCTCGTCAACCACCGCCGTGATTGCCTCGACCTCCACGGAGCCCTTGTCGATGAGGGCGAGTGCCTCGGCGGCGCCTGCGGAGGCCTGGGCCACGGTGTCCGGTATGTCCTTGGGGCCCTGGGCGCAGCCCACCACGAATATGCCGTCGGTGGCGGTGGCCACGGGCTCCAGCTTGGGGTGCTTCTCCATAAAGAAGCCGTCAGAGCTCCGGTTGATGTTGAACAGCCTGGCCACTTGCTCCGCATCCGCTCGAGGCTCCAGAGCTGTACTCAGGATGACCATATCGACATGGATACGCCTCTGGCAGTCGGCGAGAGTGTCCTCGCACTGCACTACCAGCCTGCCGTTCTCGGAGAAGATCTCCGGGGGGCGGCTGCGGACGAAGATCGTCCCTTCCTCCAGGATTCGGTTGTAGAACTCCTCGTACCCTTTCCCGGAACTCTTCAGATCCGTGTAGAACTCGTACACCTTTGCTCCGGTCTTCTCTTTGACCAGGTGGGCGAACTTCATCGAGTACATGCAGCAAACCCTGGAGCAGTACTCGTGGTAGTTCTGGTTCCTGCTGCCCACGCAGTGGATGATGGCCACGCTCTTGGGAGGGCTGCCACCGTTCAGGCTGATCTCGCCGCCGGTGGGGCCGGTGGCGTTACAGAGGCGCTCGAACTGGAGGCCAGTAATGATGTTCTCGAACTGGCCGTAGCCGTACTGGTAGATGGGCGAGGGGTCGAAAGCGTCGTAGCCCGTGGCCAGGATGATCACACCCACGTCCCGCTCTACGAGCTGCTCAGTCTGGTTGAAGTCGATGGCATCCCGGTCACAGAACTTCACGCAGGCCCCGCACTTTCCCTTCTCGAAGTACACGCAGTGCTCCCTGTCGATGACCGGGACGTTAGGGACGGCCTGAGGGAAGGGAGTGTAGATAGCCTTGCGCTTGCCCAGACCCACGTCGAACTCGCTGTCCGCCGTCCAGGGGCACTTCTCCATGCATACGCCGCAGCCGTTGCACTTCTCTTCGTCCACGTAGCGCGGCTTCTTCTTGATCGTGACCTTGAAGTTGCCGATGTAGCCCTGGACGTCCACCACCTCGCTCCAGGTCATGAGCTCGATGTTGGCGTGAGAGCCCGCCTGAGCCATCTTGGGCGTAAGGATGCAGGCGGAGCAGTCCAGGGTGGGGAACGTCTTATCGAGCTGGATCATGTGTCCACCGATGGAGGGCTCCCGCTCCACCAGGTACACCTTGTAGCCGGCATCCGCGATCTTCAGGGCGGCCTGGATGCCCGCGATGCCCCCTCCCACCACCAGGGTGGCAGGACTGACAGGCACCTCCCGGGTTTCCAGGGGCTGCAGGTGGTAAGCCCGCGTCACCGCCGCGTTGATGATAGCCATGGCCTTCTCCGTGGCCCCCTCCTTGTGCACCCAGGAGCACTGCTCACGGATGTTGGCCATGTGGAAGAGGTAAGGGTTGACCCCTGCCTCCTGGCAAACGCGCCGGAAGGTCGGCTCATGCATGCGCGGAGAGCACGCTGCCACCACCACCCGGTTCAGCCCAAGCTCCTTGATGTCGTCCTTGATCATCTGCTGGCCCGGGTCGGAGCACATGAACTTGTAGTCGCGTGCCACGGCCACGGAGTCGAGCCCCTGGGCGAAGCCGGCCACTCTTTCTACGTCGACCGTGCCCGCGATGTTGCTGCCGCAATGGCAGATGTATACGCCGATTCTTGGCTCTGCGTCATGCTCGTGCTGCGACATGTTGTGCCAAGACCTTTCCAGGGGATACCACGTTCCTGTCCAAACCCAGAGCCCCCGGCTCAATTCCGAAGGCCATCCCCATCAGCTGGGTGAGGAAGAGAACGGGAAGGTCGTAACTCGTCTTGAACTTGCTGTTAACCGTGCCTTGATACACATCGAGATTCGTCTGGCATAACGGGCAGACCGTCACAATGCACTCTGCGCCGTTGCTCTGCGCGCTCTCTAGGAGCTCGCGCATCATGCTCACCGCCACGTCCGTCTCCGAGATGATCAGGGTGCCCCCGCAGCAGCGGCTCCTCAGCGGGAAGGGGGTAACCTCTGCCCCAAGGATCGTGATCAGCCGGGTTAGCGACTGGGGATACTCCGGGTCGTCAAAGCTGCTGTCAGGCCGGACGAGCTGGCAGCCATAGTAGGGAGCCACCCGCAAGCCATCGAAAGGAATGACCACCTTGTCCTCGATCTCTTCGGGCCTCACGTCGTTAAGCAACACGTCGACCAAGTGGCGGACCTTGACTTTTCCCTGATACTCCAGCCCTGTGGCCTGGAAGATTTCGCTCACCTGGCTCCTGAGCTCGGGGTAGGCCTTGAGGTGGGAGTCCGCCCTCTTCAGCGTGCTGTAGCAGGCGCTGCACGGCGTCACCAGGTCCAACCCTGTCTTTTCCGCCAGGGCCAGGTTGCGGCCTGCGATACACACCGACTCCAGCTCGTCGAAACAGCTATAGGGGGTCGACCCGCAGCAGGTCCAGTCCTCAAGCTCGGCGAGCTCAATAGCCAGAATCTCGCTGACAGCCTCTACCGAGAGGCCGTAGGCCACGGCTGTGGCCGTCAGTGAGCAGCCTGGAAAATACGAATACCGCTTCATTTGGCACCTCCCAGGGCCTCAGCCTTTTTCACAATGGCTCTCAACTGGTCGGTCCCCCCGGCCTTCTTTGCTCTGAGGGGTAGGCGCCCATGCGAAAACATCTTCAGGCCGAGGGGTATCATCTTGAGGGCGGCCAGTGGGTTCGTTTTCAGGTAGAACCTCCGCATGAACCCAAACTCATGGATGCGCCCATCGCTCTTGACAGACTCCACGAACGCTCTATGCATCGCGGGGGTCGCTGTCCGGCCGTTGGTCACGCCGTGGCGAACGGCCAGGCTCTCCAGGACATGCATCAGCTCGGTCACCTTGACACCCCTGGGGCAGCGCGCCGTGCACAGGTAGCAGGAAGCGCAGAAGCCCATGGAGTTGCTGGCGAGGACGTCCTGGCGCCTCTCCGCCCGGATCAGGGCGATCATCTTGCGCGGCGAATGATCCATCCAACTCACGCTGGGACAGGATGCGGCGCACATCCCGCACTGGACGCACAAGTTCACACATTCGCCCCCCGGCACGGAGCAGACCTCGTCGACGAAGCCGTCCTCCTCGACAGTAACCTGATATGCCTGATTTGCCATCCTAAGTTCCCTCTCTAGTGATGCGCTGGTTAGCTGGCCTCAGCAGCGGTCTCGGCTGCCGACGCCACGCCCTCCACGATCCTCTCGGGCTGACAGAGGAAGCAGTCCAAGCAGGCGCGTTCGAGGCGCCCCCCGTTGGCCAGCTTCAGCGCAAGCCAGCACGGCAGATATGTTCGATCGTAGGCGGGACACTTGTCCCTCCTGGCCAGTGCGCACCTCTTGAGCTCCCAGCAGCGTACCCCGGGAGCGTACTCGTAGGCGCTCCCGTTCCCGCCGTAGAAGCCAGGCATGACAGCCTCGCTTGTGCCGAACATCGCCTCAACACGGGACCGACGGTGCTTTAGCACATAGCCTGCTGCGAACAGCACCGCCACCGGGAGGCCAAACGTGATGCACACTACCGTTACCAATGCATCCATTCCGTACCGCCAATCGCTCCTAGCGGGTCCGAAGAAAGCGTTGCATCTCTCCTCGACGAGCGCGGATCATGTCCCTCTGCTTCGCCACGCTCAGCCGCGGCTCCCTCCTGGGGAGCTCCTCCATCCTGAGTATGTGCAAGTGCTTCACCCACCCGTTCGCCAGGATCTTGTGGGCCACCAGAACGGCAGTGATGGGGGCCTCCACCGTGGCCAGCAGGTCGTACTGACCGCTGACGTGCTCCACACACTGCACTTCGGGCATAGCCTCCAGGTCCCGGATCCACTCCGCGTGGCCATTTTGGACGGCCTCCGCGGCCGTTCTGATGAGGAAGTAAGCCTTGGTCGCCATCCTCCTCGCCCCCTTCTTCACAGCCCTTCTCGGGCCGGTCGCCTCGGACCGACCAGGTGGTCAGCCTGCTTATGCCGGCCGGAGGAAGCGCCGCATCTCACCTTTTCGGGCATGGATGATCTCCCTCTGCCTCGCCAGGCTCAGCCGCGGCTCCTTCTTCGCGGGCTCCTCGACCCTGAGAACATGCAGGTCCTTCACGTGGCTTCTGCCCATGATCTTGTGGGCCACCAGCATGGCCGTCACAGGGGCTTCCACCGTGGCCAGCGCGTCGTACAGCCCGGTCACCGGCACTACGTACTGCACCTCAGGCATGCTCTCGAGGTCCTTGAGCCAGTCGGCGTACCCGTTTTGCTTCAACTCCTCCCCGACTCTGATGAGGAAATACGCTTTCGTCGCCATCTTGCTCACGCCCCTTTCTTCGAACATCCCTTGAACATCTCCACGTTCATCATCGCCTCCTGTCCCTCACGGGCCATCTGAGATAGCGCCAATCTTGGCCGTCCGAAAGTGCCTAGCCGGAAGCCCCGCTCTAGGTGATTTCTAGTAGGCGCGGAGGGAAGCAGAGTAGGCAGATCTGCCTAGGCGATCCCGCTGTTGTAGGCTCAGATGAAGTAGTAAACTGATAGTTGGGAGATAGCGGAGGAATCGATGGAGAAGATCCGCGTTCTGCTGGCCGAGGACCACGTGGTGGTGCGCGAGGGCACGCGTGAACTGATACGGCGAGAGCAGGACATGGAAGTGGTGGGTGAGGCCGGGGACGGGGAAGAGGCCATTGAGCTGGCCACCAAGCTCCGCCCGGACGTGGTGATAATGGATATCGCCATGCCCAAGGTCAACGGCATCGAGGCCACCAGGCGCATCAAGGAGCTCTATCCGGCCATCGCCGTCCTCATACTGACCGCCTACGATAACGAGCAGTATATCTTCGCCCTTCTGGAAGCGGGCGCGGCAGGGTACTTGCTGAAGAATGTGCGCCGCAGCGAGCTCATTGATGCCGTGCGGGCAGTGTACGCGGGAGAGTCAGTCCTTCATCCCGTGGTTACCCGCAAGGTCCTACAGCGCTTCACGGGCGCCAAAGGCAGGCCCGCTGAAGGCGGGGCCAGAGACATCCTCAGCGAGCGGGAGATGGAGGTCCTCCGCCTGGCGAGCAAGGGCATCAGCAACAAGGACATCGCCAGGGAACTTGTCGTTAGCGCGCGCACGGTTCAGGCCCACCTGGGGAATATCTTCAACAAGCTGGGGGTGGGTTCGCGTACGGAGGCTGTGCTGTACGCGCTGAGAAGAGGCTGGTTCAGCCTGGAGGAGGAGGTCTAGGGGGGATCCCTCGTCATGGCTGGCCTGGCGGACAAGCATGTGGCTGCACAGATATCAGGTGGCGTCCGAAGGGCGCTAGGCAACCCGCATTTCTGGCTCGTGGCGGTTATGTTTGGCCTCGCCACAGCCTTCCATTATCCGCAGCAATTACCCCTCATAGGCGCACATGCTCCGAGCTCATTCTTCGGCCTGGAGCGCCACGCGATGGAGCGCGTCCTCTTCTTGCTCCCGGCGACCTATGCCGGCTTCGTCTTTGGCATCAACGGCGGTCTGGCTGCCGTGGGGGTCGCGCTAGCAGTAATGTTGCCGCGCATAGTCTTGATTTCCCAGCATCCGGCCGACGCTTCGGTTGAGACCGCCGGCATCATCCTGGTGGGCCTCCTGGTGAACCTGTGGTTCGAAGGCCACCAGCGGGAGAAGCAGCGCCGCCAGAAGCTGCTTTCGGAGCTGCAGGCGGCTCAGCAGGAACTCCAACTGGACTTCCAGACCATCCAGAATAGGGAGCGGCAACTCGCCGCCGTTAATCTCGTGTCCAACATCGTCAGCCAGTCATTGGAGCTGAAAGATCTCCTTCGCCGTGCTACTACCACGGTTAGGCAGGTCATGGACACTGAGATCTTTCTGGGCTTCATCGTAGACGAATGCACAGGTGACCTCGTGCTTGAGACCCATGAGGGGGTGTCTGAGGAGTTCGCCGCCAGCTTGGAGAGAATGAAGCTGGGCGAGGGCTTCAACGGCCGGGTGGCCGAGACCGGCGAGCCCATGGTGGTAAAGGACGCTTCCCATGACCCCAGGCTGACGCGGGTCGCAGTAAGTCAGGAGAGGATTCAGAGCCAGCTCATCGTGCCCGCAAAGTCTAAGGGCAAGGTGCTGGGTACCCTGTGCGTAGCCACACGCTGCCCCAGAGAATTCGCTCCAGAGCAGATAGGGCTGCTCGGTGCCATCGGCAACGTGATCGGCGTAGCCATCGAGAGCGCCCGGCTGTACCAGCGCCAGCGGCAGATGGCCGAGGCGCTGGCGGTCTCGGAGAGGGGGTACCGAGAGCTATTCGAGAACGCACACGATGCCATCTTCGTTCAGGACTTGGATGGGCAGATCGTGATGACTAATGCCGCCGGCCTCAAGCTGGGAGGCTACGCTGAGGACGAGTTGTTGGGCAGGCACGTAAGGGGGTTTCTCACTCCAGAAGGCCTCGAAGTGGCCAGGGAGGTTGGACGCAGGCTGCTTCAGGGCGAGGTCGTCGATCAAGCCTACGACCAGCAGTTCATCAGGAAGGACGGGACACTCGCCCACGTCAAGCTGACCACCAGCCTTATTACGAGCGATGGCCAGCCCAGAGCCTTCCAGCACATCACCAGAGATGTCACGGAGGAGAAGCGCCTGGAGGAGAACATGCGCTTCTACCTGGAGCAAGTCACTAGAGCTCAAGAGGAGGAGCGCAAGCGCATCGCCCGGGAGCTTCACGATGACACGGCCCAGGAATTGGTGGCGCTCTCCCGGGAGATGGACAGCTTTGTATCTGCCTCTGGGAGGCTGTCAAGACACCAGTTGGAAATCGTGGACGAGATACAGGGGCAGGTTGACAAGATACTGGAAGGAGTGCGCCGCTTCAGCCAGGACATGCGGCCCTCCGTGCTCGACGACCTGGGCCTGCTGCCCGCGCTCGAATGGCTCACTTCGGACGTGGAAGCCCACTTTGGGATCGACGTGGGCATGGCGGTCGAGGGGTCCGAGCGACGCTTCTCACCCGACGTGGAGTTGTTGCTCTTCCGCATCGCCCAGGAGGCACTGAGGAACGTGTGGAGGCACTCCGAGGCATCCAGGGCCTGGCTCACTCTGGAGTTTGACGAGTGCAGAACCACGCTGACCGTCAGCGATAACGGCAAAGGCTTCAAGGTGCCCCAGAGGGCCGGTGACCTGGCCAAGGTGGGGAAGCTCGGCCTGGCCGGCATGGAGGAGCGGGCCCGCCTCATCGGGGGCACGCTAAAGCTGCAATCAAACTCAGGCGAAGGAGCAATCGTCACTGTGGAGGCGCCGATCTAGAAGGGGGTCTGTGATCGCTGCCCCAGCGTTTGGGGCGTACCGTTACGCGCGGTGCGTCCACGATAGGGCGCAATGCTCTTGCGGTGCGAGCTCCTCTTGGCACGGGTTCACATCGTATCTCGGGCTGGGCAAGTTCAAGAAAGCGTAGGCCGCCAATGTACGACCGGATCCTGGTTCCACTTGATGGCTCGCCACTTGCGGAAGAGGTAATTCCGTACGCGCTGGCGCTTGCGCGGTCAATGGGAGCGAAACTGACGCTGCTCCAAGTCGCCAAGCACGAGGGCGATTTGGCGACTGCTGAGGAGTACCTGCAGCCTTTGACCCGGCGCCTGAACGCGGAGGGGAGGGTGGTGGGGTACGCGGACCCCGCGAGCGGCATACTGGGCGAGCTAAGTCTGCACCCCAACGCCCTCGCGACGATGACGACGCACGGGCACACTGGACTGCTAGAGGCTATTCTGGGGAGCGTTGCGCTGAACGTAGTACACCATGCGCGACGGCCGGTGCTCATCTATCGCCCGCGCGGCACCGTAGGTGCCGGGGAAGTGGACAGGGAAGTGAAGATAACTACGGTGATGGCACCGGTGGACGGCTCGGACTTTTCCGAGAGCATGCTGCCACACGCGGTGGAGATCGCGAAGGCACTTAAGGCGAAGCTCGCGCTGGTCCAGGTGCTTTCGACGAAATTCAGCGAACCGCCTGAAGCGCCCCCAGGCGATGTCCTGGAGTCCTCTTACATCCACGGGCGGGCGGAGGAGATCAGAAGGGCGTATGGGATCGAGGCGGATTGGGAGGTCCTGCACGGTGCCCCGGCAGACGCTATCTGCGAATACCTGAACGGGCGGCATGACGTGATGTTGGCGATGTCATCGCACACACGGGCGGGACTGAGGGAGGCGATCTTCGGCAGCGTGACGCACGAGTGCGTGCGGCGGGCAGGAGTGCCGGTCCTGGTCTACCGGCCGGAGGAATAGAGGCGGCAGCAGCGGCTCCTCGATGCGGGCTCCCATGCAGCATCCGCTTCTGTTAGGATGGACCCGGGTCGCTCCTGAGAGCCGACAGTCGCGGGAAGGAGTGCAGTGTCATGAAACGATTCGTGTTCTTCGCGGCGATTCTCTCGCTGGTCCTCGGAGGGTGCGCTGGGGAGGATGAGCTGGCCGAAGATGGGGCCCCATCCGGCCCGGTGCACATTACCTTCTGGCACTCGGAGACCGCTTCGGCTGAGGAGAACTTGGTAAAGCTCGTGGACCGCTTCAACGCCTCCCAGGACGAGGTGAAGGTGGCGCCCGTCTTCCAGGGCAATGACACCGACCTGGCGGTGAAGCTCATCGCCAGCATGGGCAGCGCCGAAGTCCCAACCGTAGCCTACATGTCGGAGCCGTTCACGCAGCGCCTCATCGACAGCCGCGAGATCGTGCCCATTCGGGAGTACGTCGACGGCGATGACTACGACCTGTCGGACTTCGCGCCACCGACGCTGGCGTACTACACCGTTGGTGAGACCCTCTACGCCATGCCCCACGGCCTGGCCGTGCCGCTCATGTACTACAACAAGATCCCGTTCCGGGAGGTGGGGCTGGACCCGGAGCAGCCGCCTAAAGACCTGGATGAGGCTCGTGCGATGTCAGAGAAGCTTGTCCAGCGCGACTCGGCCGGCAACGTCACCCGCTCCGGTCTCGCCCTCGACATTGACCCTTGGTTCGTAGAGTTAGTGCTAGCGGGTGCCGGTGAGCTCTACGTGAACAACGAGAACGGGCGCCAGGACATCGCTACAGAGGTCGCCTTTGACAACGACGCCGGCCGCACGCTGTTCCGTTGGTGGCATGACATGGTGGACGAGGGCCTGGCCCTGAACGTCGGGCGGAGCCCCACCGGTGCGGATGACCTCTTGGCCGTCGGCGCCAGGAAGGCCGTGATGGCCATCAGCACGTCGGCCGCGATGCGATCCGTCGTCGATGTCATAGGGGAAGGGATGGAGGGCATCGAGCTGGGCGTCGCACCTGTTCCCGGCATCCCCGGCGCCGTCCCTGAGGGCTCGCCCGGCGTGTACTCGCGGTCTCTCTGGATCATGAGTGGGCGACCGGAGGCAGAGCGCGACGCCGGCTGGAAGTTCATCAAGTGGCTGGTGGAACCCGAGCAGCAGGCGGAATGGTTTGGCGGCAGCGGATACCTGCCCGTCCGCAACTCAGCCTATGACTACCCCGCTGCGAAGGACATCATCGCCCGCTACCCGGATTTCCAGCTTCCGGCGGACCTATTCGAGAAGACGGAAACGACCGCCGCTGCCCTGGGGCCGATCCTCGGGCCATTTGCGGAGGTACGGGAAGCAGTGGCGAGCGCGATCGAGAGCATGGTGGCCGGGAGCGCGAGCCCGGACGAGGCAATAGAGGCCGCGGCTGAGGCGGGCAACGAGGCCATCAGCGAGTACAATCGGCGTCTGGGCCGCTGAGGGAAACGGTGTCCGACCGGGTCGAGCACGGCGAGTGGGTAGCGTTCGGCGGGCCCGCCGGCTTCGGGTCCACGCTACTGGAGGAAGCGGAATAGCAGGTGCAACTTCGGGCCGTGGTATCGCCTGGTAGCCCTGACAGTGTTGCGGTCTAGGAATTGCTGGAGAATGCCAAATACGAGGAACCCGCCTGGCCTATGACCTCAAGAACTGGTTCGTGACGATGTGGGCGACTACGACGCCGGGTAGGCAGGGCTGCTCACATTCAGGGCTTATCCGGGCACTGTTACTACGACACTGGTTCCTGCGCCCGGTTCTGAGTGTACAGCCAGGGTTCCGCCAAGTAGTCGAGCTCGCTCTTGCATCCCTATCATGCCGAGCTTGCCGGACGCAGCTAGGTCGCTTGTGCCCGGCGGTAGATCAATACCTTTGCCGTTATCGGCGACTATCATGGTGATCCCGCCGCCCCTGAAGTCCACCGTAAGCTCAACCGCTGACGCATCCGAGTGCTTCCCAACGTTGTTTAGAGCCTCTTGAGCGATGCGGAATAGCGCCAGCTCCACCTCATCCGGGAGGCGATGTTGTTCACCTAGCACCCTGATGTTTGCAGCTATGCCGTGCTGTTCTTCCAGAGCCGTCGCAAGCCATTTCAGTGCTGGCAGCAAGCCCAGATCATCAAGGACGGACGGACGTAGATCCCGGCTAAAGCGCCGTACGCCTTCCAATATCCCGTCGCTCTGCTCACGGAGCTCCTCAAGACGCTTCGGTATCTCCTGCGGCAACTGACTTCCGCTGGAGGCCAGCGTATCAACCAGCATGTCAAGACGACGAGAAAGTCCAGTAAGAGCCTGAGCGGTGTCATCATGGAGTTCACGGGCAATGCGCACGCGTTCAGCCTCTTGAGCCTTGAGAACTTGTGAGAGGTAGAAGCGCAAGTTCTCCTGCATTCGCCGCTGCTCGGTCACATCTCTCACGATCGCGTGGACACCTATGGGCTGCTCGCCTCGAGTGATCAAGCTGGGCACGAGCTCCACGATTGCCTCGGTCCCGTCTCGCTTGGTCAACCGGAGCTCGAAGGGACCCTCTGCGGCCTCCCCGTCAAGTTGCCTCTTGACCATTTCCCTTACGGTCTTTAGGCCTTGCCCCGGCAGAAACCTGCCGATACTCATACCGGCCATTTCCGCACGCGTATGGCCAGTAAGCTTCTCACAGGCCCTGTTGGCCTCGATGATTTTGCCGTCGAGGTCATGAACCAAGATTGCCTCTGTAGCGTTCTCAAAGAGGCCTCGATAATTCTCTTCTGATTGCCGAAGCTGCTGACCGAATTCTCGCTCCTTTTGATAGAGGCGGGCATTCTCTGCAGCGACTTCCCGATGTCGCGCTTTCTCCCTATTCTGCACGTCGATCAGCCAGCTTACAAAGGCACCGATGAACAGGAAGGCGATGACCTCAACCAGAGCCTCTCGGGCCTCATCTGATATCAGGAAGACGCGGGGCAACAAGAGCACAGCGATTACGGATGAAGCGAAGAGGCCTCCCCGCAGTCCGAATACAAAGGCGGCATAGGCTACGGGCAGGATGGAGAGTATCCGGTGCATGGAGCGTCGGGCGAAGTCGAGTTGAAGGCTGGATTCCACCGTTTCTATCCAGGGGATGGAATCCGCATAGTAGTAGACCGTTCCACAGGCCATGATGGCCAGTATGACCCAGAAATGTGCCTCTTTCAGAGCTTCGAACGGTTGCCTACCTGAGGAACCCAACTTCAACCTTCAACCCAGACTAGGGCCAGCGCCACTAGGGTATCTGCTCCAAGGAAAGCCAGCCTTCCTTCAGGGCACGTAGCACAGCCTCGGTGCGTGAGCTGACCCCAAGCTTGTCAAAAATATGGCTTAGATGAGATTGGACGGTGCGCACGCTGAGGGCCAGTTGTGCGGCGATCTCCTTGTTGCTCATGCCTTTAGCCGCTAGCTTGAGCACTTCAAGTTCTCGCTCGCTAAGGTACTCACCCGCACCCTCAGGGCGACGGCCTTGACTAAGGGACGAAAACCACTGCACCACCTTGCGGGCCACGTGCGGATCAAGCACTACCTCGCCAGCGTACACCTCCCGGATGGCATCAACCAATTGATGGCCCCGCACATTCTTTAACAGGTAGCCGTCGGCGCCTGCTTCCAAGACGGCGTAGATGTACTCGTCGTCGTCATAGGCGCTGAGCACCAATACCGCCGTACCAGGCTGAGTCTTCTTGATCTGTTTGGTGGCTTCAATGCCGTTGAGGTTCGGCATAGCGATGTCGACTATGGCCACACTGGGCTTCAACTGCCTAACCAGTCTAATGGCTTCCTCGCCGTCAGCGGCCTCCCCCACTACCTCGAAGTCCTCTTCACGCTCCAGACGTTCGCGGGTCCCTTCCCGAACAAGCGCGTGGTCGTCAGCGATAAGGATGCTGATCTTGCCCATGTTGCCGCCTTCCTGCGCCGGCTACAGCGGCCACCTCCGCCATCACGGCGCCCGGTCCCCGGCCCTTCCATTGTTCATCTTATCACAGACGGCGCTTCCGCTTGCCGCGCCTCCTCCACAGGACCTCGCGCCCCTGTCGGCTCAGCCTGTCGCGTCCTGCTCCTGGCCGATGGTCGACGCGCCCCAGCCTCGCTTATCCGCAGACAGCGGAAAAGCTGGACAGAGACTCTGGTTCCCTCGCGCAGCGCTGCGACATGTGTGCGAGGAGAGGAGCGAATCTAGCTGGGTCATCGGTCCGCCGATCGTACGGCCCCGGGGCGCTTTCCATGTGTCAAATGCCTAGCGAGGACAGCTTCCGCGGCGGACGACGGCACCCGGGGCTGCATAGTAAGTTAGGGATGCAAGACCGGAAAGCCCAGCATTGTGGGAATTCCGGTTGAAACTCAGAAGGAATGGGGGCGACAGAGATGACGACAGCAACCTTCCAAACAGGGCTTCGGACTAGAGTGGAGAAGGCAGGGGAGGGTGGCGCTGCATATGTCCATCCGCTGCGAAGGGTGAGGGCGGTAGGCTACGTCCGACAGGGCTTCGACGAGGTGGAGAAGAAGAGGACCAGCCCAGAGGGCCAAAAGGCAAGGATAGCCGGGTGTGCCGACGCCAGCGAATGGCATCTCATCGACACCCACGAGGACATCGGCTGGTCGGGAGAGGACTTGGACAGGCCGGGCCTCCTCGCGCTGCTCTCCAGCCTGGACTTCGAAATCCTGGTAGTGGACAGGACGGACCGCCTGACCTGCAAGAAGAAGGACCTGAACTTCCTGCTGGCTCTCCTTGAGGAGCATGGCATCACCTGTGTGCCCGCTACTTGGTCGTGGGAGCCCCTGGCTCAGTACATGAGGTGGTGGTACCGCCTGAGGGCCAATCCTGTGTATGCCTTGCTCGACTCATCCCCTGCGGAGACCGAGTCGAGCCCAGCCAGGGGACAGCCGCCGGCACGCGTGGTGTGAGGCCTGGGCTGAGAAGGGCTGGCTCCTGAGGGAGGATAGCCAAAGACCCGTAAGCTGATCTGACTTCAAACAGGGGAGCGCTAGGAATGGCTTCGAGGGAGATCTTCTGGAACGTCCAGCTCGGGGAGATTGTCTATCTCCTAGGGTTCGCACTGATAGCTATCGTCTGCTACGCACTGTACCGACGTCTTCGCCTCTGGCGCCTCGGCAGCAAGGACGACAGGCTGAACAACCTGCCGAACAGGGTATGGGCCCTGGTCGTAAAGACCGCAGCTGATGGACTCTGGCACAGACGCATTGTGCGCGCCCGCTATGCAGGACTCATGCATATCTTCCTTTTCGGTGGGTTTGGGCTCCTTCTGATTGGACCACTCCTAGACTTTGTCAGCGAACACTTCTTCCACTTCATGGAAGGGAATGTCTATCTAGGGGTCTCTCTGCTCCTGGACGTGGGTGGGCTACTCGTCCTGGCCGGGGTTGGCATGGCCGCCTACCGGAGGTATGTCACCAGACCGGAGAAAATAGACAACCTGCTGGACGATGCCCTCACCCTGACGCTGCTTCCGCTGATCATAATCACCGGCTTCGCCGTAGAGGGACTACGAATCGCTACCACCGAACTGGACACCCATTCTGACTGGGCAGTGTGGTCGCCTGTCGGATTCGTCTTCGCCAACGCGTTCAGCACCCTTGGAGAGAACGTGAACTTGGCCTTGCACAGGGGGCTGTGGTGGGGTCACATGTTGATATCCCTTGGGGCCATCGGCTACGTCTTCCTCAACTTCTCGAGACTGGCCCACATCTTTGTCTCCCCGCTCAACATGTTCCTAAGGTCTCTTGACGGCAAAGGCGTCCTCAAGCCTATCGAGATTACCGAGGAGACCACTGAGACCCTCGGCGCAGCAAGAATCCAAGACCTGACCTGGAAGGATCTTCTGGATCTCGACGCCTGTACCCGGTGTGGGAGATGCCAGGAGGTTTGCCCCGCCTATCTCAGCGGGAAGCCGCTTTCGCCCAAGAAACTCATCCAGGAGCTAAAAACTCACCTGGTCGAGGAGGGGCGTGTCCTGCTCCGCGGCAAGAATGGCGCGCAGGAGGACCCAGATGCCAGTCGGGCCCTGATTGGTGAAGTCGTGACCGAGGATGAGTTGTGGGCATGCACCACCTGCGGTGCCTGCGAGGAGGCGTGTCCCATCTTCGTAAGCCCCATCGGCAAGATCATTGCCATGCGTCGCAACCTAGTGCTGGAACAGGGCAAGATCTCCGACAGCGCTATGTCCAGTCTGAGATCGATTCAAGACAGGGGGCACCCCTGGAAGGGAGCCGCAGCTTCAAGAACGGATTGGGCTTCCGGCATGAACATAAAGCCTCTCTCCGAGAATGGTGCTGTCAGTCTCCTGTTCTGGGTAGGATGCACGGAAGGTGTCGACGAGCGGAGTACAAGAGCAAGCGCCGCCTTGGGAAAGATCCTATCGGCGGCGGGGGTGGAGATAGGCTTCCTGGGCCACGAAGAATCGTGCTGCGGCCACTTTGCACGCCGTCTCGGCGATGAGTATCTGTTCCAGTGCCAGGCGAAGCAGAATATCGAGGTCCTGAGCCGCTATAATGTGAAGAAGATCGTTACCGGTTGTCCGCACTGCTACCATACCCTCAAGTACGAATACCCCCAGTTCGGGGGAGATTTTGAGGTGGTTCACTACGCGGAGCTGCTTCTCGAGCTGATCAACGAAGGTAAGCTGAAGCTCAACGGGGAACTCAACAAGAGGGTAGCCTATCACGACCCGTGCTACCTCGGCCGATACCATGACATCTACGAGGTCCCGAGGAAGCTCCTCGCAGCCATCCCGGGTGTCGAGATAGTAGAAATGTCCCGTTGCCGCTCGCAAAGCCTGTGCTGCGGTGCCGGCGGGGGCCGCATGTGGATGGAGGAAGAGCCTAGCCAGAGGGTGAACCGATTGCGCATCGCCGATGCGCTCGCAGTCGGGGCTGACACAGTCGTTACGGCATGCCCCTTCTGCCTCCAGATGCTTGAGGATGCGGTGAATGCACTAGGACTCGAGGAGCCACCGGAGGTTCTTGACTTGGTGGAGCTCCTGGAGAGGGCGGTGACGCAGCCTGCGGTTCCGGTCGAACCACCTCCTGACTTGGGGGCTGGCGCTGCCGGGAGCGATCGGCCTTTGAGTGCGATCGGCAGCCGCTAGGCAGGTCAAGAAAGCACAAGGGTCGACAACCTGGGGGTTGACGATGACGACCATGACGGGGGAAAAGAGCTGGGCTTCGAGCAGATACTCGCCGGAGGATGTCGGGGATCGCCTACAGCTTCTGCGGAAGATCTGGGGCGACAGCGAACCTGCGGACCCAGCCTATCAAGACTGGCTGTGCCACCGGAGCCCTGTAGGCGCGGTTATTGCCGCTCTGGCACGGGAGGGCGAAACCGCCCAGCTCATCGGCGAGGCGGCAACAATCCCTATCCGTGTAAGCCTCTCGGGCAGGGCGCGCACCGCCGGCCTTTCCCTCAGCCCGCTGACGGCTCCCGTCTACCAGGACCGTGACATTGCCGCTAGCCTATTGATGGATGCCTGCGCTCTCTCAGGGGAGGATGGCATCGCCTTCTCCTACAGCTTCCCCGACACGCTTTCCCATTGGACATTCGTGCACAGAGCCGAGTTCAGGGATATCGGCGCGGTCCCTCTCCTCATCAGGCCACTGAACGTGGAGCGCCTTGCCTTGAGGACAACGCAGAGCCCTGTTCTGGGCAAGGCAACCTCTTTCGCCAGGAGGCTCTGGCGGACTTCTCAGGCCGCTCCGCCACGGGAGGCCCCGTCAGGTCTGGAGATAGCGGAGGTTGTCTCCTTTGACAACTCCTTTGCCGCCTTCTGGTACAGGGTCCACCACCGATTCCCCGTCATGGTGGTCAGGGACCCCGCCTACCTCAACTGGCGCTTCGTGGACGTTCCCACAAGAGAGTACACGATCTTCGCTGCCAGGTCGGAGGAACAGATAAGAGGCTTCACCGTCCTTCGTATTGCGCCGCTGGGCCGGTTTTCCGTCGGCCTCATCGTGGACCTGGTAGTCGACGCCAGCGCGGAGGGTCGCGCGGCGGGCCGCCTCCTGATCGACCTGGCGTACTCGCATTTCGAAGGCCTGGACCTAGACCTGGTTGCCAGCCTGGCCCTGCGCCACACGGACGAATTCCGACTCCTCCGCTCCAGGGGCTTTCGGGTATGTCCGAAGTTCCTGCAGCCTCACCCCTTCCGCCTCGTTGTTCGATGCCACGACGAGGAGGCCAGCCCCAGCCGCCTGGCCTATGACCTCAAGAACTGGTTCGTGACGATGGCTGACTACGAGGCGGGGTAGGCAGAGCCCCTCGGACTTCAATAACCTGACCGAGTGGCGCCGCCTGGAAGGTGAATGACCCTAGGCGGCGAACGACCATAGAACCGGCCCAACGGGCCCGTTTGAAGCACCTCGAACCCCATGGCTTTGGCCTGCCCTAACTTGACTTCGAAGTCCTTTGTAGCCGTTGGCCGATACCTGGAGATCGCCACAGCCGCTACGGCTGGATGACGACCTTCATGCTATCGGGCTCCAGGGACTTGAGGAGGGCGGCCTCGGCCTCCGCCAGCGGATAGCGGTGGGTGATGATCCTTTCGAAAGGGAACCGGCGGCCGTACCTCTGGAGGAGGCGGAGGCTGGCCTCGTACTTGGTGTAGGGGTGGTTGGTCAGGCCGATGATACGCGCGTTCCTGGCGACGATGTGGCGGTGGACGTTAAGCTCGATGGCGCCGGTGTCGACGAAGTTGCCCAGCTCCAGGTAGATGCCGCCCTTGCGCAGCATCTCCAGCCCTTCGGTCAGGCTCTCCGGCACCCCGGTGCAGCCCACCACCATATCGGCCCCTCGCCCCTCGCTGAGGTCGCGTACACAGGCGATGCGCTCCTCCCGCGTCGTCCGGTGGGCGTTCAGGGTGTGGTCCGCTGAGAACTCGCGGGCCATGTCTAGCCGGAAGTCCCATAGGTCGACGGCCACGATCTCGCCGGCACCCAGAATCCGGGCCTTGATCAGGCAGCAGAGACCCAGGGGCCCGACACCCTGGACAACCACAGTATCGCCAGCGCCGACGCCGCCCCCCGGCAGGGCGCTGGCCTGGGCGGCCTCGTCTAAGGCAAAGGTGACAGCGAAGGGCTCTGCCAGCACGGCCAGCTCCGGCGGGATGCCTTCGGGCACCTTGTAGACGAAGACCTCCGGCAGAATGTACATGTACTCCGCCCACCCGCCGAAGAGCGAGGGCGGCTCGGCTGTGGAGAAGGCGTTGCCGTAGCCCCGGACGCTGTCGCACCAGGGGTAGCCGTGGGTATGACGGCAGTACCAGCAGCGGCCGCAGACGACATCCGGGCACATCACGACGCGGTCGCCCTCCCTGAGCTGCCGCCCGTAGAATTCCAAGCCCCGCCGAGCCTCCCTGCTCAACTCGGCGATGACACCGACGTTCTCGTGCCCCGGAATGACGGGGAAGGGGGTGTTACGCTCGGCCTCGGTGCCGGCGTACTGCTTGGTCTCGCCCCGATAAGTGTGCTTGTCGGTGCCGCAGACGCCAGACAGCTCCATTTTCATTAGCATGGCGCCGGGCTGCACCTTGGGGTAGGGGAACTCCTGGAGCTCGATGACGCCCGGAGCGGTCATCACGGCGGCTCGAACGCGCTCTGGCATTGGCTCCTCCTACATCACAGCATGTGGCTTCGCCAGCCCGGATGTAGCATAGCTATCCCTGGGTTTGACCACTGCCAGTCGGCTCTTTCTTCGGGCATCTGGGCGGTATGAAAGCGACCCGGATTTAGAGCTCCGCCCGCACGAGGTTGAAGACCTTCCGCGCGCCTCGTATCACGCCGGCCACTCCGCCCCCCGACTCGCTCTGAGAGCCGATGAACCACAGCCCCTTGAAAGGCGTCCGGTGGGGCGCCCCACTCTTGCCCATCACCGGGCAGGACCCGCCGAAAGAGTGGTGGTCCAGCATATAGGTGAGCTGGCCAAAGTCCACCGGCGTCAGGGAAGCGACCACCCGCGCGTGCTCCCTGAGGCCGGGGATGATCTTCTCGGCCTCGTGGAGCAGCTTGTCTGTCATCTCCTGGCGCCGCGCCTGCCAGCCGCCCTCCAGCTTGTTGGGGGCGATGGTGTAGATGGTAATCGCGTGCTGTCCGGGGGGAGCCATGCTGGGCGAGTGGAACGAGGGGATGTAGATAAGGAACCCCTCCTTGCCCTCGTGGTACTCGGCGCGCCGCGTGCGCACCACCCCTTCCTCGATGTCGTAAGTGCCATAGTAGTAGTTCAGGGCAACGTCCTGGTACGGGCTGGGATCCATGTCCACGCCCAGGTGCACCATGAACACCGACTCCATCAGCGGCACATCGTCCACAGCGGCCGCGAAGTCGGCGGGCAGCGCCTCGCGCCCAACCAGATTGAAAAAGCACTCTCTGGCGGCGCCGCTGATAAGCACCAGGTCCGCCTCCCTGCGCTCGCCATCCGCCAGTTCCACACCTCGCACACGCTCACCCTCGAGCAGGACTCGGCGCACCGGGCGGCTGGTATGCAGACGTCCCCCGCGCTCGCGGATGACGCTGGCCACCGCCTCGACCAGGTTGCCGTAGCCGCCGACCACGTACTGGAAGGTATTGCGCGGCCCGATAGCCGACACCTTTGCCGGCAGACGGGTATCAAAGGCGGGTTCCTGATTGACAGCGGGAATACCCAACCCGGCGAACTCCGACGGGCGGACCACCATGTCAGCCAGTATGCCCAGGAAGAATGCCTTCAGCCTGGGATCGCTGAAAAAGTGATCCATTACCTGCTGTGCGTTCCACGTCTGGTATCGTTTGACGCGATTGAACAGCAGCGCCATCCGCAGCTTGAGAGGCAGGGCGCGCAGCAGGTTCGCCTCCTCCGCCTGCCGGTCGAGGGCCATCAGGTCCAGCATGGTGTCGTAGAACCGATAGTAGCGGTCGAGCCCCTTCGCTTCATGCGGAAAGATTTCCTTGAGCCTTTCCCACCGCCAGTACGGACCGAGGTATTCCGGCGGACGGAACACGCGATAGTCTGGAAAAGCGATGCCCCGATCAGCGCGCACCAGCTCCACCCGGTCGGCGCAGCCCAGTTCGGCCAGGATCTTGCCTACCGGTTCGCCCGGCGCAAAGCCCTCCACCATCAGCGGCCCCAAGTCCCAGGCAAACCCTTCCTTGCGCAGCGTCGCGGTGACGCCGCCGATTTGGTCGGCCTGTTCAAAGACGTCCACCTCGCAGCCGTCACGGGCAAGATAAGCCGCCGCTGTTAGGCCAGCCATTCCGGATCCCACGATGACCGCTCTCGTCATCGCTCACCTCCCTGTCTGTTTCCGCGATAGCCGAGCTGCACCAGCATCAAAACAGCGATTTCAGCCCTGGTCAAGCACTTTCGCAGCGCTAAGCTCCATCCGGTAGGAGGTGCAGAAGCCGCTACCCTCGCACCGCTCTCTTTCACCTGTTGTATGCGTCCGCCAGCGTGCCAACCCTTGCGCCTGGCGGGGCTCGTCTGATATGACTTTGACACCATGATAAAGAGAACGCTTCCCTACGGTGACGCCACCATCGAAGTCAGCCTGCCCGACCGTACGCGTTTCCCCTCCCGCGGCCTGCGCAGCGGCCTCCAGCCGGTAGCGGACCAGGCTGAGGCCGTCCGCAGTGCGCTCGCAAAGCCGTTGGGCCTGCCGCGCATCCGGCAGATGGTGCCCCCGGACGCCCGGGTGCTCATCGCCTTCGACGACCCGACGATCCCCTCCTACGGGCCGGTCCGCCGCCTGGTGATCGAGGACGTGCTCGAGGAGCTGGCGCAGGCGGGCGTCCCGGAGGAGAAGGTCAACCTGGTCTGCGCCAACGGACTCCACCGTAAGTGGACGAGCAAGGAGCTGGCGAGCATCCTTGGAGAAGAGCTCGTCCAGCGCTTCGGGTCCCGGCTCGCCTGCCATGATGCCGAGGACCCGGAGAACCTTGTCTACCTCGGCACCACAGCGAGCGGCTATGACGTAGAGGTGCACCGCCTGGTCGCCGATTCAGACCTGACAGTCTACGTCAATGCCGGCGTCATGCTCGGCTTCAGCGGCGGCTGGAAGTCGGTCTGCGTGGGCCTGTCCACCTGGCGCTCTATCCGCTGGACCCACACCCCGGACGGCATGTCGATGTCGGTTCGGGACAACCGGATGCACCGGGTTCTGGACGAGATGGGCGAGCACCTGGAGAGGTCCATCGGTCGCCGCGTCTTCAAGGTGGAAACGGTGCAGGCCGACGCGCTGACCATAGCACACATCTGGGCCGGAAGCGTCTCAGAGACGCGGGCCCGCGCCCTGGAGGTGCAGGCCGCCCAGAACCCGCCCCGCCGGTCGGCCGCCGAACCGGCCGACGTCATCGTCTATGGCGTACCTAACTGGAGCCCCTACGCCACCTTCTCCCGGATGAACCCCATCCTCACGCTTATCTCCTCCGCCCTGGGCTACCTGGGTGGCTACATCGAAGCGCTGGGGAAACCGGGGTGCTCGGTCATCCTCGCCACGCCCTGTCCCGAACAGTGGGACCTGGAGCACCATCCCTCCTACCCGGAGGTGTGGAACCGGGTGCTGCCCGAGTCGCTGGATCCCTACGAGATCAGCGAGCGCTTCATGGACGAGTTTGCTACCCGGTCTGACTACATCGAGCGCTACCGCCGGGGCTACGCCTTCCACCCCGTCCATGGGATCCTGGCCACGCACCCCCTGAAGCGGTTGCGACACGCCGGGCGCGTCTTCGTAGCGGGGGCGGAGGACCCGGCGGTGCCCCGACACGTCGGCTTCATCCCCACCTCGACAGTCGAGGAGGCCGTCGCCGAGGCAGAACGGATCCACGGCGCCGACTGCTCGATCATCTGCGCGGGGTAGGAAGGGCTATTCCAAGAGCGTATTGCGTCCGTGCCCGGAGACCGGAGAATAGACCAAGTACGTAGGCTACAGGATGAGAAATACATACCGCGTAGGCTACGATGAGCGAACGCGCGCCTTCCTGACGGACAGGTGGCATACGCCGCTGGGAGAGGAGGTAAGACACAGGATATTCCAGGGCATCGTTAATTCAGTGGACCTCCGGTTCACGCTCGAGCAGTACACGCTCGACGCGAAGGTCTACGGGACCTGCTTCCCAGCGGAATACTATCCCCACGAGCACATGTCTGAAGACACGTTCTGGGTACTCCATGGCTATGACCTACGGGGTTTTTTCTTCAACGAGGTGAAGGACTACAGGGGAACGCCCTCCTTGTCCAAGATGCGGCTAGATTATGCGGTATTCCCAATGGGCACCAATCTCAGCGGTGTGAATCTAGAAATGACGAGCCTTGAGGGCACGACTTTCTACGAGTGCAAGCTGGTTGGCACGTGCTTCGCCGGGGCCAGTGGCACCTACACAAGCTTTGAGAAATCGGACATGCGTGACGTGCTGCTGTGGCAGGCCCGATTCCACGCCCCAAACCTGCAAGGCTGCGATGTCCGCGGAGCATACTTGGAAGATTGCTACCTAGAAGACGCTGTCCTCGACTTTCGAACAAGGTTCGACGAGTCCATTGTTCGCGAGTGGGAGAACAGGCGCATCGACGATCTTGAGGCTGCGAGGATCTACCGACAGCTGGCCGACACCCATCGAGCTCATCGCTTCTTTGGCAAGGCTGATGCGTACTATGTTGCGGAGAGGCGCACGGCGCGTAAACAGTTACAGATAGAACTGCGCGAGGGTCGGAGCCTCACACAGAGAATCCGCAGCACCCTGGGGCTCGTGGGCGACTACCTTTCCGATGCCCTATTCGGGTACGGCGTCCGCCCAGGTAGAATAGCTGGCTGGTCAGGAGTAGCGGTTCTCCTCTTCGGCTTGGCTATTTGGTTATTTGACTTGGTCAGTCCCTCACCGAGTCTTGGCTCTGCCCTTTACACCAGTATCCTCACATTCACCACCTTCGGCCTAGGGGAGCCTTTGAGACCAGATGGCGCTGCTGGGCGAGCGGTCATCGGTGCCGAGGCTGTGGTTGGCGTCTTCCTCACTACCCTGTTCCTCATCACTATCGCCCGCAAGATCATCCGCGACTAGCAATGGTGGCGCATCCGCAGGCCGCAGGGGAATAGTACAATCTCACCACGCATCTGGCAGAACCCAGGGTGAGGACAAGAGAGTGCTAGCGGACGAAGAGCCCGTACTTGTCGTCAAGTACGACCCTGAGTGGCCGCGCCGCTACGAAGAGGAGCGCGCTCGCATCATCACGGCACTCGGCGGCTTGATTGCAGGCATCGAGCATGTCGGGAGCACGGCGGTTCCCGGACTCGGAGGAAAGCCTGTTATCGACATCATGATTGGCGTCGCCCGCTTCGAGGACGGCGAGCGCTGCGTCGCGCCGCTGGAGGGGCTCGGATACGAATATCGGGGTGAGGCCGGCATTCCCGGGCGGCTCTTCTTCCGCAAGGGGCAGCCACGCACGCACCAGGTGCACCTGGTCGAGCAGGGGAGAGATTTCTGGGAGGACCACCTACTGTTCCGAGACTTCCTCCGCGTGCACACTGAGATTGCAGAGGACTACTACAATCTGAAGAAGGAACTGGCGGCCAAATTCCGGACCGACCGTGAGGTGTACGCAGACGCGAAAACGCCGTTCATTCAGGCGGTGCTTGACCGCGCCCGCGCGGCGCAGGCGCCCTAAGGGCGGATGCCAAAACCTCATCCGTATCTGCAGCGTTCACACGCTCAGCCGTCCGGGCCAGTCTTGAGGCACCGTGTCCTCATGGTCGATCGGGTGGATGGCCGTTCCCGGCACCCTGTAAGCGTCCAGCAGCTTAGGCGACCCCGAGGCCAGGCGGCTCTTGCGGACAGGCCCAAGATATGCGATGAGATAAATGCGCGGAGTGCATCGGACCCAGGAGGAGCAACATGGAACTTGGAGACCTTAAGCAGCGGCTGGTAGAGGGAGATGCCCAGGGAGCGCGGGAGCTGACCAAGCGCGCCCTTGAAGAGGGCCATGATCCCCAGACCGTCCTCAACGATGGGCTGATCGCGGGCATGGCCGTGGTCGGAGAGCTCTTCGAGCGGAACGAGTACTTTATTCCGGAGATGCTGCTCTCCGCGCGGGCGATGTACGGGGCCCTCGAAGTGTTGCGGCCGGCCCTCGCCTCGACCGACTTCCAGCCATTGGGCAAGGCCGTGATGGGCACTGTGCAGGGCGACCTTCACGACATTGGCAAGAACCTGGTGGGCATGATGCTGGAGGGAAGCGGCTTCGAGGTCATCGACCTGGGCAGCAATGTTCCTTCGGAGCGCTTCGTGCAGGCCGTCGAGGAGAGCGGCGCTAGCGTAGTAGGACTCTCCGCCCTGCTGACGACCACGCTACCCGCAATGGAGGCCACCGTTCGCGCTCTCCGTGAGTACGATCCCGCAGGACAAGTAAAGGTGATGGTGGGCGGTGCACCCCTCACCTCCGCCTTCGCCGAGAGTATCGGGGCCGACGGCTACGCCGAGGATGCCCCCGCCGCCGCGGTCCTTGCGCGCAGACTTATCGGTGACATCAAACCCCGACAATGAACGGCCCCTCCGAGTTGTCTTGGAGGGCTTTGCCTCTGAGATCGAGGCCTCTCCGGGAACCCGGCTCTGGGATGCCATCCGGGAGGCCGGCCTCGGCATCGACAGCGAGTGCGGCGGCCGAGGGACCTGCGGTGAATGCCGCGTGCGCTTTCTCGCCGGCGCCCCTCCGCCTGCACCCGAGGATGAGGCCCTCCTTGGACTGAAGGCGGTCAAAGAGGGCTGGCGGCTGGCCTGTCAGGCCCTGCTGGAGAGCGACTGCCGCGTCCTCATCCCTCAGGCCTCGCCCGCCGGGGAGATGCGCATCCTCACCGCCGCGGCCGGCCCGGACCTCATGGGCGAGCGCCCCGCGGCGCGCACCGCACAGGTCGGCTACGGCGCGGCCGTCGACATCGGCACCACCACGGTCGTCTGCTACCTCATGGACCTGGAGCGGGCCCGCCAGCTTGGGGTGGCTTCCTTCACCAACCCTCAGCAAAGATTTGGGGTCGATGTTGTCTCTCGGATCGCCCATGCGCACAAAGGCCCACGCCAGCTTGCCCAATTGCGCGAGTGTCTGGTCACCGCCATCGAGCGCCACCTCGTGGACCTCTGCTCGCAGCACGATGTGCCTCTCCAGTCGCTCGCGGCCATCACCGCAGTCGGCAACCTGACCATGGCGCACCTCTTTCGGGGAGTGGACCCTTGGCCCCTGGGGGTCGCTCCCTACCACCCCGTCTTTACAGACGCTCCACCCATTCCTGCCGAAGCGCTGGGGTTCGAGCGGCTTGCCCATTCCGAGGTCATCCTCCTACCGGGCGTCGGAGGGCACCTGGGCTCGGACGCGGTGGCTGGCCTGATGGCGCTGGGGCTCCCTCGAAAGGACGGCCTCTTCCTGTTCATCGACCTGGGGACGAACGGCGAGATCGTCCTCCTCTCCGAGCGGGACGCGGTAGGTGCCTCCTGCGCCGCCGGCCCCGCCTTCGAGGGCGTGCACATCGCCTCGGGCATGGCAGCCGTCCCCGGCGCGGTGGAGCGCATCGAGGAGGAGAATGGGAGACTGCGACTTGACACCATCGGCGGCGTGCGGCCCCGGGGCCTGTGCGGCTCAGGCCTGGCCGATGCGGTAGTGCTTCTGCTGCGTCGCGGCTTCCTGTCCCCCGCCGGGCGTCTCTCGGACCCGGCGCAGCCCCCGCCGGGCGTGCCGCCTGACCTGCGCTCCCGCCTGCGCGAGGAGGGCCGGGAGCGTCGCTTCGTGCTGTATGAGGATAGGGCTCACCGGCCCGTCATCCTGACGCAGCGGGACGTTCGTCAGGTCCAGCTCGCCAAGGCGCCCATCCGCGCAGGCATGGAGGTCATGCTGGAGGAGATGGGCACCGATGCCGAGGACATCGATGAGGTCTTCGTAGCCGGGGCCTTCGGAAGCTCCATGCGCGCCGAAAGCCTCTTGGCGCTGGGGATGCTCCCGGAGGGGTTGCGGGGACGCATCCACTCCGCGGGGAACGTCGCGGGCATGGGCGCGAAGCTGGCCGTCACCTTCGAGCAGCGGCTCGATGAGGCCCGCCGGCTCGCTCGCTGCATCCGCCACGTCGAGTTGATGCTGCGCGACGACTTCCAGTCGCGCTTCGCCCAGTACATTCCCTTCCCGGAGCCGGAAGCGGGGTAATGACTAGGTACTCCCCTCTGGACACGGCCGCGCGCATTCCCGTCGACTAGCTCCCCCGGCGCGAGCCCGCCAGCACCCTGGCCATGGCCTCGATGTGTGCAGGGGTGCTCCCGCAGCACCCCCCGATGAGAGCTACCCCGTGGTCGGCGCACCACACCGCGTACTCAGCCATCCGTTCGGGGGTCCCATCGTAGACGATCTGCCCAGCCTCCATCCGGGGGATGCCCGCGTTCACCTTGGTGATCAGCGGGCGCCCCGGGCTGGCCGCCAGCATCTCCGTCATGACAACCTGATAGCCGTCCAGCCCCAGCCCGCAGTTCTCTCCGATGGCCAGGAGCCCTAGTTCGCCGGCCTTCTCCACAAGCTGCCTGGGGGTGACGCCCGCCATAGTGCGCAGGCCTCGCTCGGGCTTTCCCGTGTCGAAGGACATCGTAAGCGCCACGGGTAGGGCGGAGACGCTCCGGATGCCCTCGACAGCGGCCGCAGCCTCGTCGAGGTCGGCCATAGTCTCCACGTGGAAGAAGTCCACGCCCCCCTCGTCAAGGGCCCGCGCCTGCTCGGCAAATCCCTCCTTGAGGGCTTCCGTGGTCACCTCTCCCGTCACCAGCCACTTGCCGCTGGGCCCCATGGAGCCCGCCACCGGCACATCATTGCCCGCGGCCTCCCGAGCGACCTGGCCCGCCACGAGGTTCACCTCGTGCACCTTGTCCGCCAGCCCGTGAGCCTCCAGGCGGAACCGATTCCCGTTGAAGGTGTTGGTCTGGATGACCTGCGAGCCCGCCGCTATGTAGTCGCGGTGGCACTGCTGAACAAGCTGAGGCGCCAGGATGTTGAGCCACTCGCTGACATCCGATGCCTCCCTGCCCACCTCGGCCAGGCGCGTGTCGAGGTAGACCCCCTTGGAGCCGTCGTAGACCAGTGGCCCCTTCTCTCCGAGTTCCGCGAGAATGCGTTGCCGGCCAGACGAATCGAATCCCATCGCTTATCCTTCTCTGCTCACTCCGTGCTCTCGAAATACTCCCACAGGCTGCCGCCATGTTCAAGCGGGTGATCTTGCATACAAAGGCGTGTGTCCGTGTGGAGGCCTCCGGCACTTGCCGATGTGGCTGATGTACCCCTGCTTGCGTACTTCAAACGCGCCGCTACAATGGGCTCACCAGCAGAGATCTGCTTCGCTGCCCAACAGGCAGCGACCGGCATGAGTCCTCGCCCTTCACGATGGAGGTCTGACATGCAGCGCCAGCCCAACTTTGACAACCTTCGCCGGACCATCCTGCGCCAGGGTCCGCCAGGCCCCGTGCCCTTCTTCGAGCTGTTCGCCGACCCCGGCATGGTCGAGGCCGTCCTGGAGGAGAAGTTCCCCATCAACCTGCACCGCTACATCGAAGAGCCTGTCTTGGAGCTGTCCGCGGATGAACTGCCGGGCATCACCAACTCCCTTGACATGTACGTCCGCTTCTGCTGCGAGATGGGCTATGACTACGTGTTCATGGTGACGGGCTTCAGCCTTCCGCGGAGCTTCAAGGCCGCCGCCGATACCGCCGGGGTCCAGAACTGGCCCGATGGTCAGCGCTACTGGCAGGATGAGGCCAGCGGCCCTATCCAGAGCTGGGCCGACCTCGAGGCCTATCCCTGGCCTCGGGCCCAAGACCTCAGCCACGCCGCCCTGGAGTATGTCAACACCATCGTGCCGGAGGGCATGAAGATCGCTGCCTTTCTGTACGGCGGCATCTTCGAGCACTCTACCTGGCTTATGGGCCTAGAGTCCTTCTCCTATGCTCTCCGCGATCAGCCCGACCTGGTAGAGGCCATTTGCCAGCGGGTGGGCGAACTCGCGACCGCCACCTGTGCCCAGGTTTCCACCATTGACAACGTGGACATGGTGTTCCTCAGCGATGACCTTGGCTTCTATAGTGGCACCCTTGTTTCGCCGGACGTCCTCCGTCGCTACATCCTTCCCCACTACAAGAAGATCACCGACATCACCCACCAGGCCGGGAAGCTGCTCGTCTTCCACTCCTGCGGGAACATGTACAAGTTAATGGACGAGCTTATCGACGATATCGGCGTCGACGCCAAGCACTCCTTCGAGGACAAGATCATCCCGGTGGAGGAGGCCTACGGGCGCTGGGGCGACCGGGTCGCTATCTTGGGTGGCGTGGACATGGACCTGCTGGGTCGGGGCGCGGAAGAGCAGGTGCGCGCCCGTACCCGTCAGATCTTGGAGGTCTGTGGCGTCAAAGGCACCGGCTACTGCCTGGGCACCGGCAACACCGCCGCCAACTACATCCCGAAGCAGAACTACCTGGCTATGCTCGACGAGGGGCGTCGCTGGAACCGAGAGCATTTTGGGACCGCCTAAAGCCGGCCGCATAGGCGCCCGCCCGCCTCGCCCGCCGCCGTTGCCGCTTCTACTGTCGGTCGCGTCCGCTGGGTGCTCGCCCGACGGGATAGCGTCCCTGCTCCAGAGCCGTGCGATAGAGGGCTAGCGTTTTCTCGCTCGACACGTCGTCCTGGATGTTATGGACAGGCGCAAAGATGAACCCGCCCCCGGGCGCCAGGTCGGCGATTCGCCGCTGCGTTTCCTCCCGCACCTCTGCCAGCGTCCCGAATGGAAGCACCCGCTGCGAGTCGCAGACGCCTCCCCAGAAGGTCAGATGCTGGCCGTAGCGGCGCTTCAGCTCTGCCGTGTCGCCCATCCCCGCGGCCGATACCTGGATCGGATTGAGGATGTCCACCCCGATCTCGATGATATCGGGGATGAACTCGCTTACGGCGCCGCAGGAGTGCATGAAGACCTTGGCCTTCGTGCGCGCCCGGATGGTCTCGATGATGCGGGCATGCCGCGGCTTGATCAGGCGTCGGTACATTGCTGGTGAGATGAGAGGACGGTCCTGTATCCCCAGATCGTCGTAGAAGGCCGCCACGTCCAGGTATTCGCCCACCTCGTCCAGAAAGTGCTTCCAGGCCCGCACAGCCATCTCGGTAAGCCGCTCAAGGAAGGCTTCAGCGAAGTCGGGGTTGGCCGCAAGGTCAAGCATGGACGCGGCGTAGCCGCGGATCCACTGTGGCATGGCCAGGATGTCCGTGCCCAAATCGCAGGTGCCCACCAGTGCGTAGGGCGTTCCTTCGTGGAGGGCCCGCGCTCGCTCGCGCAATCCGTCATAGCGGCTGGGATCGTCCGGATCAGGCCAGGAGTAGCGCTCCAGAGCCTCCAGGGTGGATTCCTTGATTGGCCACTCGACATAATCGAAGTAATGCCCGCCAACCTTGGGCCGGCTCAGCTTCGCGCCCCACTGGTTGTAGTAGCTCTCGTAGTCGCCCTCGTCGCGAACCTCAAGGCGAAAGCCGGCCGGTCGATTGGTCCGGATAGGCCGGAAGTCCACCTCCAGAGCCTCGAGGACATCCTCGTCGACGCGCGCTAGCTGCTGAACCATGTCCACTATCCGGATCTCCCGTTCTGGCAGGCCCAGGGTGGTGAGAAGGTCGGCGTAGGCGTTACGGCAGATGCCCGTCACCTGGGTGCTGCCAAGGTCGATCGGCACTCTGTCTGGCTCCTCGTGGTTGAGAGCCGTGAGCACCCTCTCGCGGGCCAGCATGGCGATCACTCCCCTCCAGCCCTCCCGCTGTCATCGGCTTTCCTGGAGAGCCAGGCCAATAGTATATTCAGGATCTCCCGTGCAGGCGAGAGCACGCCGCCTCGAGTGTCAACGGAAGTCGACGGGCCTCCTTTGGCACGGTATAATCGCCCCGTCAAGCCTGTCGCGGCACGAAGCCAGGAGGCAAAGCCACGCCTGACGATCACATCGCCTTTCGGGGCAGCCTGCGGCAACTCTACGACAAGGTCCGTAGTGGGGAGATGATCCCCAAGCTCCAGGCCTCCCACGCCCCGCCCTGCAAGTTCTGGACCGCCTTCGCTGTCATCAACGGCATCCGCCACACCGTGCCCGTGATCCACGGTCCCCGCGGCTGCACCTACTCCGTGGCCTCCGAGTTCAAGATGCGTAGCTGCGAGTACCGGGGTGTCCCTCTCGAGCCCACCACCTGCACAGCTCTGGACGAGACGAACGTGGTTTATGGCGGCGAGGGGAAGCTGGTGGACGCCATCCGCGAGGCGGACCGCAACTATAACCCAGACCTCATCGTGGTGCTGTCCTGCTGCTGCTCGGGGATCATCGGCGACGACGTGGAAACCGTCGCCCGCGAGGCCGAGGACGAGGTAGGGGCCAAAGTCCTGGCCATCCGCAGCGAGGGCTTCGGCGGCGACTTTCGCAGCGGCCACGAGGACGCCTTCCGCGTAATCATGGACCTCATGGAGGAGCCCCAGCGGAAGCAGGAGAAGACCATCAACATCCTGGGCGCTCGCGTGGGCCCCACCCTTACCGAGTGGAACCAGGACATCAACGAGCTGGAGCGCATCGTGGCCGGCATCGGCGCCCGCATCAATGCGGTCATCGCCGGAGGCTGCACCGTCGAGGAGATCAGGCGAGCTCGTGAGGTGGAACTGAACGCCTCCTGGTGCTACGACTGGGGCGGCAAGATCGGCGAGCTCATGCAGCAGCGCTTCGGCATCCCCTACGCCAGGACGGGCCAGCCCTACGGCCTCAAGGCCACCGAGGAGTGGATCATGGGTGTGGCCGAGCCCCTGGGCCTGGCGGAAGAGGCTCGCGAGTTCATCGCCCGCGAGAGCGCCTCCGTCGCGGAGGAGGCGGAGACCATCCACAGACACCTGGAGGGTCGAACCGCCCTGGTGGAGGTGACCGAGTTCCCCGGCCCCATCCGCGCCCTGGCGCTGGCCCGCATGGCCCAGGAATTCGGCGCCAGGCCGGTGGTCATCAACGTGCACCCTTACACCATCAAGGAGCGCATGCCCAGCATCGAGTTCCTGCTGGAGTCCGGCCAGAACCCCGAGGTGGTGCTGACAAAGGGCATCTTCCGCCTGGGGACCTTCCGCTCTTCCTACCATACGGAAAGGGAGCTCGAACGGCTCGCCGAGGAGTATGAGAACCCCATCTACATCGGCAACCCCATTCGCTATCCCGACTGCCCGATAGTCAACATGACCACCGTCACCGGCATGCCCCAGTACGGCTACGCCGGCATTCGCAACTTCGCCGGGCTCATCTCCGACGCCAGAGAGAACTTCGGCCGACCGCGGTCCAGGATCTTCAAGCAGGTATTCTACGGGAGCTAGTAGCCACGACTCAGGTTAAGCCGGAGGAACTGCTGGGCACCTCGGAGCGGTGCCACGACCCCTATCTCCGCTGCGCCCTCTACGGCGCGGCCCAGGTGGCCCTCGGCGTCAGCGGCTGCTGCGTCCTCTCGCACGCGCCCCAGGGCTGCCAGACACTTGTGAACAGCGCCTTCAACTGGCAGGACGCTGACTACACCGAGACCAAGACGCTATGCACCAAGCTCTGCGAGGACGAGATCGTCCACGGCGGTGAGGAGCTCCTCGCCCGCACCATCCTCGAGGCGAAGGAACTGGACGCGCCCATCCTCTTCGTCCTCAGTGCCTGCGGGCCGGAGATCGTCGGCGACGACATCAACGCGGTCTGCGAGGACATCCGGCCTCAGGTCGAATACGACCTCGTGCCCATCGAGTGTGCGGGCTTCCGCGGCAGTCAGTACGATGGCACGGACCTCGCGCTGGACGTACTCCTCCGGCGCCTGGTGCCGCCGAGTGAGGAGAAGATCCCCAACTCGGTGTGCCTGCTGGCGCCGCACGCCAACGCCAACCCCACCTGGATGGGCGATCTTCTCTGGGTGAAGAGCATCCTCGAGCGCATGGGCCTGCCAGTCGTGGCCACCATGACCCACAGGACCCCGCTATCCGAGTTCGTGGAGGTGGCCCGCGCGGAGACTTCCCTGGTCCTGAGCCACGACGCCGGCGAGAAGGCCGCCCGCTACCTGGAGGAGGAACACGGGGTCGAGCCTATCTGCGTCGACATCCCCCTTCCCATCGGCTTCACGAACACGGCCCGCTGGCTGCGCCGCCTCGGCGAGCGCTTCGACGCCACGGAGACGGCCGAGCGCATCATCTCGGAGGGCGAGGCCGAGGTCGTCGAGCGCTGCCGCCGCAAGTGGGTGG
>JBAUEL010000220.1:0-1699 GCA_049678585.1 Dehalococcoidia bacterium | reverse complement strand
TCCTTCTCGGGCGCGATGGCGGCGGTGACCCGCTGCTCATCGATCTGCGGCGGCAGGGGAAGCTGGACGAGCATGCCGTGCAGCTTGGGGTCGGCGTTCGCTTTGGCGATAAGCTCCAGCAGCTCCGTCTCGGAGGTGGATTCGGGCAGGTGGATGGTCTCGGAGAGGATGCCGGCGTCCTCGCAGGCCCGGCCCTTGCCCCGCACGTAGGAGATG
The DNA here is from genome assembly GCA_049678585.1 of Dehalococcoidia bacterium. Lineage (GTDB taxonomy): Bacteria > Chloroflexota > Dehalococcoidia > DSTF01 > CAZFGZ01 > CAZFGZ01. The sequence continues at coordinate 1,483 of JBAUEL010000220.1, read as the reverse complement.
GAGGCAGGGTTCTCGCCCACCAGGATGAAGGCCTGAGCGGGCATGACGCCCCGCTCCTCCTTGAGCCGGCGGACGCGCTCCGCCACCTCCGCGCGTATCTCCGCTGCTATCGCCTTGCCGTCGATGATCTGTGTACTCAAGACCTTTGTTACACCTCCGTCACCGGCTCTAGGCCCGTCAGGTCGTCCACGGCCTTGACCAGTTCGAATGTATCTACCACCAGTTGCTGAGCCTCCGCATGGCGAAGAGCTCTCTTGCCCTTCGAGCCACGGTTGTATACGCCTCTGGCTACATCTTCCAGCTCGCGCAGCCTCTTCCTAGTCTCCGGCTCCGACCTCCGGTAGTGGTAGTCCAAGAACGCTCGAAGGCAGTTAAGCTCCTTGTCTCGCCCAATCTGCAACGCGCGGCCGTGGAGCTCAGACTCCCACGTTTCGCCTGGGACCTGCCAGAGCGTTCGCCCCAGTTTCATTACGACGTTGCGGCACAGTAGCCCTGCCGCGCACCAGTTGGCGGAATTGTCCCTTCCCAGATTCACCAGCGCCGCAACCAGTTCCTGACCAACGCCCGTTTCCAGGGCATCCAGACTGCCGACAACGATGCGATAATCAGGGCCGAGCAGTCTGAGATTGTCGCGCTCTCCGAGCGCCCAAGACCACGTCCTATTCATGTACTGATAGAGGTAAGCGCGCACCCGGTCGAGCACCCGCCGCCGCTCGCCGTGCATGGCGATTAGCTGCAGGAACTCATCGGCGCGGGAACCGTACATTTCGTGCGGGGCGGGCTCCCTGTACCCGTCGACTGACCTTTCCAGACTGCCTACGCTCTGCCAGAGCACGGCGCTTCGATCCGGCATCTCCTCCTTCCGCCAATCGGCAAGCACTCCGTCCACGCTCAGTTCCCGCACCTCCGCCGCGGTGTGCAACACGCAGAAACGGTACGCGCCCGCCTTTTGGTGACCTTTCTTCCGCCGCACCTCAGCGAAGGGCACATCCACGAGGCCGTATATCTCACAGTCGAGCCAGTGCATGTGCGCGGCATCCCCATAGAGCCCTGCGACCGCTCGCGCCTGCGGCAGGACCTCCGAAAGCTTGTCACCCCGCTCGAGCCGATCCAGGACTGCCCGGGCCATGCTTAGCAGCCGGTCGATGCGCTCCTCGATGGCCGTTGTCATCCGCCGCTTCCCCCTACACCTTCTCCTGCTCGCTTCGCGCCACCTCCGCGGGCCCCTGGACCGCCCTCAGCCCCAGCTCGAACAGCCGCCGCGTCAGGGCGAGCTCGCGTTCCGGCAGGAGCGCGGCCAGCTTTTGCTCCAGGAAGTCCAGGCCGCAGGTAAACACGTCGGAGAGGTGGTCTAAGGCCAGATGCGCCTCCCTCTCGCCGAATAGCTGCGGCGGCGCCATCTGCAAGCCTTCCATTTCGTACCTCGCCATGGTGTGGAACGGCGCCCAGAATCTGGCCACGAACAGGGCCTTGACTACGGCTC
>JBAUEL010000219.1:0-18855 GCA_049678585.1 Dehalococcoidia bacterium | reverse complement strand
CTACTGGTTTGGCCCCTCCGGCCAGTTCAGCCAGTGCATCAAGTGCTTTGGGTGTAGGGACGCCTGCCCCATCTGCTACTGCAAGGACTGCTATCTAGAGGCAGACAGGGGCGCGGTGGCCGGGGGCGAGATCCCGCCGGACGCCATGTTCCCGATGATCCGGACCGTACACGTCATCGATTCCTGCGTGAACTGTGGTCAGTGCCAGGATGCCTGCCCCATGGAGATCCCGCTTGCCCGCCTGTGCTTCATGCTCAACAGGGAACTCGCGCAGATCTTCAAGTACGAGCCTGGAATGGATGTGAGCGCTCGGCCCCCGTTGAGGACGGTCACAGACGAAGAACTGCGCGTGAGCGGCGTCGAGCTTGTCCTATAGTCGATGACCGCAGTACACGACCGACTGCTGGTTCAGGTCCACTGGGCGAGGGCTGCACCTACCCGCACTGCCGGTTCGACAACGGCTGAGGCCCGGGCACCCTAATGAAGATCCTGGAAGAACTGATAGCTACTCTGAAGAAGGACGCTCCGGCGCGCGAGGTGCGGATTGGGCCGTTCTGGACGGCCGTGTGGAGCAAGGCCTGTGGCCTCGCTTCGACTGTAATGCCGGAAGAGCATGAGCATGGCGCCATCTTCGTGGGGGATGTTGGCAACCTGGCCGGAAGAAGCGCCCTGGAGCTGACCTGCCTTGCCTTCTCGGACAGCACACTGGAGGCGGGCATCGGGCTGGCCGCCATCAACTCCCTCCTGGACGTCGATGAGGCACGCTGCATCGACCTCAACGCCGGCCAGTTCCTGATCGAGCGAGGCCGGGGCAGAAAGGTAGCCCTGGTCGGCCACTTCCCCTTCGTGCCAGACCTCCGTGAAGCGGTGAGCCAGCTCTGGGTCATTGAGCTTGAGCCCGGACCAGGTGACCTGACGGCCGAGGAGGGTGAAGCCCTGATCCCTCAGGCGGACATCGTCGCCATCACCGGCAGCGCCTTCATCAATCACACTGTGGAGCCTCTGCTGGGCCTCTGCCGGCCAGGGAGCACTGTCATGCTCCTTGGGCCCACCACGCCCCTCTCGCCTGTCCTGTTCGACTACGGGGTGGACGTGATCTCTGGCACACGGGTCGTCGACCCGGAGCGGGCGTTGCGCTGCCTGTCTGAGGGCGCCACCTTCCGCCAGATGCAGGGCGTGCGCCTGCTGACCATGCAGCAGGGCACGAGGGGGTGACCCGTGTCCATCGTGTACGGGCCCGTACCCTCGTGGCGGCTGGGAAGGTCCCTGGGGATCGACCTGCTGCCCGCCGGCGGCAAGACCTGCTGCTTCGACTGCATCTACTGTCAGCTTGGCCGGACGGCTCGCCCGCTCGCTGAGCGCGCCGACTTCGTCTCCCCCGACGCGCTGGCCCGAGAACTAGAGGCGGTGCGAGGTGTGCCTGCCGACTACGTCACCTTCTCGGGGATGGGAGAGCCAACACTAGGGGCCAACCTCGGAGAGGCCATCCGGCTGGCGCGGAGAGCACTGGGCCTACCGGTGGCCGTCCTGACGAATTCCTCGCTGATGACGAGAGAGGACGTGCGCGAGGACCTGGCCTTTGCGGATGTGGTCGTGGCCAAGCTGGACGCCCCGGACGAGCAGCTATTCCAGCGCATCAACCGGCCGCTGGCCGGCTTCTCGCTGGAAGAGACCGTCGAGGCCATCGCCCTCTTCAGGAGAACATACCGGTCCAGGATGGCCCTTCAGATCATGTTCGTTGAGGCCAACCGGGACGCTGCCCGCCAGCTCGCCGCCATTGCAGCGCAGCTTGCGGCCGATGAGGTGCAGATCAACACGCCGCTCCGTCCCTGCGCGGTCGCACCACTTCCTCCCGAGACACTGGCTGCCATACGGGAGGAGTTCCGGGACCTCCCCGGCGTCCACATAGTGTACGAAGCGACCAAGCCTGAGGTCATGCCCTTCGACCAGCAGGAGACCCTGCGGCGAAGGCCGGAATAGGCGTACAACCTTGCTCTCCTACACCGGCCGGATCGGGTTAGAATGGGGCGGGGTAGAATCCCACGTGTGGGGCGTCTGAGGAGGGTGTATGAAGCCAGATAGAGCAGAACGGCTTGGGGACCTCGGCTACAACTGAGCGGAGTCGGTGTTGCTGGCCGTGTGCCAGGAGTTGGGAATAGAGAGTAGGCTTGTCCCCAGGATTGCCACCGCCTTCGGCGGCGGCATTGGGCGTACGGGTGCGGTCTGCGGGGCGGTGGTCGGCGCCACGATGGCCATTGGCCTGAGGCACGGGCGAGAGGAGGCGTCGCAATCCCGTGACCGGGCCTATACCCTCGGCCAGGAGTTCCGCCGTCGCTTCGAGGAAGAGATGGGCACCATCTCCTGCCGCGAGCTGACGGGGGTGGACCTGAGCACACCGGAGGGTCTGGAGCGCTTCCGCAGCTCGGACGTGCCCGAAAGGGTGTGCCGGCGAGCGCGGGGTGTAGCATTTCGCCTTGTAATGGGGCTCTTGGATGGACAGAGAGGGTAGAGGCTGAGATGTCCGAGGAAAGTACGGATCACGAAGAGTTTCCGGACTGCGCCAGGTGTCCGGCGCCGGTATGCTACAGCCCCGCCTTCATGAAAGGCCCGCCGAACTGTCCGACCAAGACCAGGGCAGACCTAATCGAGAAGGCCATGGCCCGCTACCGCGACCCGGAACTAGCGGAGTTCGCGCGGGTCGCTTCGGTGGTGGAAGGCACAGCATATACACGTGTGCCCTGGGCCCCCAGCACCCCGTCGCCGGCCACGACCAGGCTGGAGGAGATCATCGCCTTCGCGAAGAGGATGGGCTACCGGAAACTGGGCGTCGTATTCTGCATAGGATTCATGGAGGAAGCGGAGGTACTGGTCCCGCTCCTAGAGCACAGGGGATTCGAGGTCGTGTCGGTGTGTTGCAAAGCGGGAGGAATCCCCAAAGAAGAGATCGGCGTGAAGGACGAGGAGAAGATAATCCCGGGAAGCTATGAGTCCATGTGCAATCCCATATCCCAGGCCGAGATCGTCAACGGAGAGGGCTGCCACTTCAACATCGCTATGGGCCTGTGCGTGGGGCATGATTCCCTCTTCCTGAAATATGCGAACGCTCTCACGACGGTGTTCGCAGTCAAAGACAGGCTGCTCGGCCACAACCCGCTGGCCGCCCTATACCAGTCCCGACAGTATTATCGAAGGCTGCGCTCGCGCGGCGGCATCCCCGGGGAGGCCGGGGAGGTAGAGGAATGAACCGGCCGCCCTTGCGCCCTTTCCTCAGCCCTGCGTCAGGCTACGTGGGGCGCAGTTGCCAGAAGGGACCGGTCTTCCCCAGCTTCGCCAGGGTCGCCATCCACTCACCTGCCAGTTGCGGTATCCGGAGCACGTAGTCGGGGGCCAGCCGCTCGCGGAACAACCCCACCCCGAAGAGGGTAGCGTAGTCTTTGAGCGACATGATGCCGTCGGCGCTCTCCGGGTCGTACAGGGACCAGTTGCGGACGTGCTCTTCCGACCGGAAGAGGTTCATTTGGCTTCAGGCGGACGCTATGTTCTCGCGCCAGCGCGAGAACGGCACGTTGACGTGCCCGACGATGCTGGGCGGCGAGGCCTCCAGGATCTCCCCGTCCCGCATCCGCACCCGTATCGGTTCATTGCAGTCGAGGCACGGGCAGTCGATCTGGACTTCCTTGCCGGGGTAGAGCCAGCTGACCGCTAGCGACTCAAACCCTCACTGACCGTACCATCTCTGCTGGCCCTCTACAGAGACCAGATACTGCGTGGGGATGTTCGAGAAGGGCGCGCAGGACTCCACGAAATCAGTGCCCGGGCGAACCCAGAAGCCCGGCACGCCCCTTCCGTCGAGCTCGTGCAGCGCCTGCCGGGCCTCGTCCGTAGAGAGGCCCAGCTCGGTGGCGAGTTCCGTGTAGTGTGGGGCACGGCCGTCGCGCACCAGACCGCTCATGATGGTGTGGTACATCCTTGCCAGAAGCTCCGGTTCTGCCATGGTGCGCCTCCTTCGCAGACAGGCCCTCAAGACTCCGTCGCGCAGACCATATCACAATCGGTCGCCCCTGAGAATGGGCTGCCCACGACAGGTAGCGGGGGAGTAGAATGAGACCGGTCCGGGGGCGAGCCGCTGGCGGCAGCATCAGCAGCATAGCACCATCGGTCCGATGGCCCGGTCGCCAGGTGGCGGCCAGAAGCAAAGGAGCAGGAGCCATGACCACCGCACCAGAGACGGCCAGAGGGCAGTTTAAGCACCTGTTCACCCCCTTCAGGATCGGCTCGTTTACGGTTCGCAACCGAATCCTCAGCACCGCCCACCTCAGCAACTTCGCCGTCCAGGGCTTGCCATCGGAGCGACACCTCAACTACTGGGTTTCCAAGGCGAAGGGCGGCATCGGCCTCATGGTCACCGAGGACCAGGCGGTTCACCCCAGCGGCGGCTCGGAGCCATACGTCATCCAGGCGTACCGGGACGGCTGCATCGAGCCCTTCCGCCGGATCACCACCGCCGTCCACCAGCACGGGGCGAAGATGGTCGCCCAGTTGTGGCATCCCGGTAGCGCCTTCTTCCCCCAGCGGGAAGAGGGCCTGCCCCTCTGGTCGGCCGGTCCTCTCCCCGCCTCCTTCCACATCGAGTCCGCCCACGAGATGGATGAGGGAGACATACAGGAGCTGCTCCAGAGCTTCGCCTCTGCTGCCGTTCGGATGCGGGAGGCCGGATTCGACGGCGTCGAGCTGATGGGGGCGCACGGTTTCCTTGTGGAGCAGTTCCTCTCCTTGCGCTCAAATCGCCGCACCGACCAGTACGGCGGCTCGGAGGAGAACCGCATCCGCTTCGTCAGGGAGCTGATCGACGCCGTGCGGGCGGCGGTCGGCCCCGACTTCACCGTCGGCATCCGGGTCAGCGGCGATCAGTTCCAGCCGCGAGGGCTCACCCTGGACGACATGAAGGGCGTCGCCTCCGCGCTGGCATCCTCCGGCAAACTCGACTACATCAGCGTTACTGTCGGCCTTGGCGGCTCCGTCATCCCTCCCATGTACGTGGCGCCCGCCGCCTTCGTCTATCTCGCCGCCGGCATCAAGGAGGTGGTGGATATCCCTGTCTTTTGCGTCGGGCGGATCGTGGATCCGCTGAAGGCGGAGGATATCCTGGCGAAGAATCAGGCCGACATGGTCGGCATGACCCGGGCGAACATCTGCGACCCCGAACTGCCGAACAAAGCCCGGGAGGGCAGGCTGGACGAGATCCGCTACTGCATAGGCTGCAATGAGGGCTGCTGGGGCCGCTCCGCCCATCGCCTTCCCATCACCTGCGCCCTCAATCCGAGCGTGGGGCGCGAGAAGGAGCTGGAGATGACGCCCGCCCCGGTCAAGAAGAAGGTGATGGTTATAGGTGCCGGACTGGCCGGCATGGAGGCGGCAAGGGTGGCTGCCCTCCGCGGCCACTCCGTGTCCCTGTACGAGAAGGAAGACAGGCTCGGAGGGCAGCTCCAGATCGCGGCCAGAGCGCCGGGCAGGGAGGACATGGCGGAGCCGGTCCGCTACTACCAGCATCAGTTCAAGCTGCTGAAGGTGGACGTCCATCTGGACGGCGAGGTGGATGTCGCGACGGTCGAAGCGGAGGCCCCCGACGCCGTCATTGTCGCGACCGGGGGATTGCCGTCGAGACCCTCCTTCCCTGGGGCGGACCAGCCGAACGTCGTCCTAGCGCGCGATGTCCTGGCAGGGAAGGCGAGCGTCGGGAAGAAGGTACTTCTCCATTCCATGGACAGGTCCACGGAGAGCTTTACGACCGCTGAATTCCTCTTGGACAGGGGATGTGAGGTGGAGCTTCTCATACCTCACCCATTTGCCCAGTTCTCGGCCGAGCAGATAACCTACGTCTTTGCCCTGAACCGTATCCACCGCAAGGGCGGCAAGATGATGCTGGCGCTGGAGATAACCTCCGTTGATGACGGTCGAGTTGTCCTCTCCGGCGTCTTCGGCGGGCCACCTGAGGAGCGAGAAGGAATAGACACGGTCGTCGTTTCTCGTGGCAGCCGGGCGAATGATGACCTTTACAAGGCCCTCAAGGGTCGGGGCAAGGAGCTGTATGCCGTGGGCCAGTGCCTGGCTCCCCGCAGGATGCTGGAGTCTACGCTGGACGGCCTTCGAGTGGGCAGGATGGTGTAGGGCAGGGAATGCCCCGCCTTGGAAGGAAGAGTAAACCCCATGTTCGACGAGACACGTTGTGACCTGTGCGGCGACTGCCTGGAGCGTTGCTCCTATGTGGAGTACGAGCATGACAGAGCCGTGGCCGAGATTCAAGCTCTAATCGATGGGAAGGAGGCCCCCATCCTCTCCCGCTGTATCACCTGTTACGCCTGCAACGAGTACTGTCCACAAGAAGCGTGACCGTTCGACCTTATCCTCGAGCGAATGGAGCAGTTCGGATCGTTCCCCGCTACAGCCGAAATGGTGGCCAGCCAGGAGAAGCTTTTCGCTGCCGACTCGCCCGTCAGGATAACCGAGACCGGCGAGAGGATCCTCTCGACCTGTGTCTTCAGCAGGGCGGAAGCGGAGCTGTTCGAGAGGCGTCTCTTCGAGGACCTGCCGAAGCTCAAGGGCAGGCACTTCTTCTGCTACATCCTCTTCGATCACCTCGGCGCAGGCTCGGTCACCCGCAAGCACATCCAGGGATATGTCGACAACCTGGCCGCCGCCGGAGCAAAAGAGGTGATCCTCTTCCACGATGACTGCTACAGCGCCCTCGTGGACACCGCGCCGTCGATCGGCGTGAGCGTACCCTTCCGGCCGGTGCATATCGTAGAGTATCTGCGCGACTATCTGGAGGCCCACAGCAGCGAGGTCCGCCCCCTGAATCTGCGCGTCGCCTACCAGCGTCCCTGCGCCTCCCGCCTGTCGCCGGGAAAGGAGCTCGCCGTAGATGCTGTGCTCCAGCGTATCGGTGTGGAACGGGTCGAGCGCCGCTACGACCGCGAGAACGCCCTCTGCTGCTCCGGGGCCATCGCCCAGCTCGACACAGAGCGCGCCGCCGGCATTCGCGCCCGCAACCTGGATGACGCGCAGGCAGCCGGAGCGGAGGCGATGTGCTACCTCTGCCCTGTCTGTCGAGGCGTGCTGACGCCCAACGCACAGGCGCGAGGACTCGCCGGCTACCACATCATCGAGCTGGCGCGCATGTCGCTGGGGGAGCTGCCGAGGCCATAGGGAAGGACTGTCGCCCTTATTCGGAACACTATGCTCTACTTCTCTTGCGCAAGGTCCCGCCCTTTGAGCTGCGATCGCCGTCCTCGTGCGGAAGCCGCGGCGGCTGGCCTGGTGGATGCTAGTGCTCTTCGCGCCGCAGACAAGCGTCACGCGAAGGCCGCTGCGGTATAGGCTCATCAGCGTTCATGACGACCTCTTGGCCCGCCCCCGTTCAGACTATGAGGGGCCTTGAAAGGAGGGCCTTGCGGATCGTTCTCTGGCCAATCGTGGGAGCCTTTTCAGTAGCCATACTCCTGTCCTGCAACGAAGAGAGGACGAGAACGGGACCGGTTTCTTCCGAAGAGGCGGCAGAACCTTCTGGTCCCGTGACCGTCACCATCGCCTATGACAACAACTCCCATGACGACAGGCTGGAAGCGGCCTGGGGATTCTCTTGCATAGTCCAGCTTGCTGGTGCAAGCGTCCTCTTCGATACCGGCGGCAATGGCGCCGTCCTGCTCCGCAATATGGAGAAGCTCGAAATAGACCCAACTGAGATCGACCTAGTTGTGCTGTCGCACATCCATCGCGATCACGTAAGTGGGCTTGAGGCCTTCCTGGAACAAAACGGCAACGTCACAGTCTATCTTCCCACGTCCTTTCCCGAGAGCCTGAAGGACGAGGTCAGATTCCACGCGGCAAGACTGGAGGAGGTGCACGGACCCCGTCAGATTCTTCCTGGCGTACATACCACGGGCGAGCTTGACGGGGGGATAAAGGAGCAGTCGCTGGTGGTAGAGACCGAAGAGGGCCTCGTGGTCATCACGGGCTGCGCTCACCCGGGCGTCGTGAACGTTGTTCGAGAGGCCAGGGAGATAGCAGTCGGTGAGGTGTACTTAGTGTTGGGCGGCTTCCACCTTGGGGGAGCATCCAGGCCGCGGATAGAATCCGTGGTGGACAGCTTTGTACAACTAGGGGTCGAAAAGGTCGCTCCCTGTCACTGTACTGGCGAGAACGCTAGAAGCGTGTTCCGGGAGCGTTATGGTGACAACTACATTGAATGTGGGGTAGGCAGAACGATAGTAGTCGCGGCCGGGGCTGGGCACTGAGGCCAGGAAGGTCACACGATGCCATGGAGTTGACGCCAATAGGGATCATACATTCTCCGTTCACGACTATGGGACAGGCACCATTTCAAGGGTGCGAGTCGGAAGAAACATCTGTGATCGAGGTCTTTCACGAGTACGCGCAGGGCCTAAGGGACATAGAGGGCTTCTCTCACCTCATCGTGCTGTACTGGTGCCACAAGTCGGCGGGGTTTTCGCTGCTTGTTCAAACCCCCTGGGATCCGACGCCCCATGGGGTGTTCGCTAGTAGGTCTCCGAGAAGGCCGAATCCGCTTGGGCTTTCAGTTGTGCGCTTGGTGGCGCAGCAAGGCAATGTTCTGAAAGTGAAGGAGCTGGATGCCATAGACGGCACCCCCGTCTTAGATATCAAACCTTACGTTCCCAGGATAGACGGGAAGGCTGACGCGCAGATTGGATGGCTGCAGGACCGACTGGGGTTGCGCGATGTTCAAAGCTGAAGGGACAGCGCGTCTCTTCTTGCATAGATGGCCATTGCGTCCTCTTCTCCTACTGGTCGCTCTGAGCGGGGTTTCGCAAGGGTCGGGTCGTAGATGCGCCGATTGTGGCTTGCACTGCAAAGGCTGTCGAACCAGGAGTGCGCCTGGCTTCGCTATCTCGGTCGGGTGAACGGCCTAGGGCGAGGGCCCTTCGCTGTCGAACCACATGATCTGGCCAACAATGTAATGCCCAAACGCTTCCAGCTCGGGCCTACGACGGGGCCATCAACATCCCGTTGGGAAGTAAGACCAACGCGCATTGGACCTGAACCCCTGACTGTGAGTACCGTGTACCTTCGGATTCTGTTCACAGGGCAGACAACGCAGGGTCGGCCAAAATAGCATCGTCTGCCGCCGCACTTACTGCAGCCTCGGCTGAGCCCCGTCGTGGCAGGTAGTCACGCTCGGCGGCGCTTGGCAGTCGCAAGGGCACCCTCTCAAGAGCCCGGATGAAGCGCATCAGCGGATGCTCACGGCTCGCCGGAGGCCGCGAGATCAGGGTGCTATCACCCTCCCTGCCGCTGGCAGGCGTTGGAAACGGTTGCCACGAGCACCACCTCGGATTCGCCGGCGGCGCGACGGAAGGCCCGCCTGAGTGCTTCGAACACGATGTCGTGATCGCCCTCAACGTAGGTGCTCATCAGGCCTACCTGCGGCTGGAGCCCTGCCGACCGGACCTCCTCCATAGCGCCATCAAGAACCAGACTGAGGTTGCTCTCCCGAAGAGGATACAGGGAGAACTGACACGTGACCATGCTTCACCTCCCGATGTCCACCCGTAGCGCGATGAAGGCACCCCAGGGGCGGGCCAGGCATCTGCCCAGCAACTCGACGAGTCGGAATACCTGTGGCAGCGAACCCAGCTGCGGCGGCACGAAGAGGACCCGCCGACCGCTGACGGCGCCCACGCGCTCCAGCCGTTGCCTCAAGTCCCGCCAGCCGAAGAGATGGGCTCCGGCCCAAAGGGGAGAGTGGCTGCTCCGTCGCTTCGCTGCCCAGGGACCTCTCCGGTTCAGCGCACCCACCACTAGGCGGCCGCCACCTCTCGTCACGCGCGCCGCCTCGGCCACCACACCGTCAGCGTCGAGAACAAACTCCAGCGTCGCTACAATGATGGCCCCGTCGAAGGCACCGGAGGCGAACGGCAGCCGCTCGCCCACCGCGCGAACATAGGCAGCGCTGCCCTGGGGGGTGTACCGGGCGGCACCAACGGCCAGCATTCCCGCGGATGGGTCCACACCAACGGCATTGACTCCACGGCCGACCAGTTCGAGCGCATACCGGCCGGTGCCGCAGCCAACGTCTAGGATGCGCTCGCCCGGCATGGGCTCGAGCAGCCCGAAGACCGCCTCACGTTCAACCCGATCGGCGAAAGCCCCGAGGGGCGTCTCGTACCACCCGTCATAGGACAGTGCCCACTCGTCGAAGGGCCACCATGGAACGCCTTGTTTGTTCATGCTTGGGTCGTCGCCTTCCGGCTGATCTGTACTCCAAATACCAACAAGAGCATTCTTCTCCGCCGCAGCACAATGGTAGTACTATAAGTTCGTCTCTGGGAGAGGAGGCTGGCCATGAAGATCAAGATCAACGAGGGCAGCATCGACCGAGCGGTTCGATTGGTGGTGGCGGGGGTGCTGATCGGCATCGGCCTAGGAGTTGTGCGCGGAGCCGGCGGCATCGCCATGGCCGCGGTTGGAGTGATTCCCCTGCTGACAGGACTGAGCGGCTTCTGTCCACTCTACGCGCTTCTCCGGCTCGACACCAGCGGCTGACCGTCACCCTCGACAGCCACGCGCAGCCCTCCTGGAACGGCTCTAGCGCGAGGAGTCGCCGTATACCAGATCATCGAGCTGATGCGTATACCACTGGGAGAGCTGCCAGAACGATAGGGAGGGACTGCCACCCTGTTCCAGAGCAGTCATGGTCCGCCTCCTTGCTTTGGCGCGGATTCTAGGCTTCGCCTGTCCCACGCTCAAGGTGGGCTATGATGCAGCTGACCTACCAGAGACCTTGCGGCGAATAGCATGATACCGGAGGACTCCGAGAGTGGCTCACGTCCGGGAAGTGGATGGGGACGAATTGGAGAAACTGCTCGCCGAAGCGGACAGCCCTGTCTTCGTAGACTTCCATGCCGACTGGTGCGGTCCCTGCAAGGCTATGGCCCCTGTGCTGGAGCGGCTGGCCAACGAGTACCGGGGACGGATGGAGTTTTGCCACCCCACAGCGTCAGGCTATGGCGGGTATAGCATCTCATGCGCCATAGCTGGCAGTCACCTCCCGGACGGCTTACTTCTCCGTGTGGATGCGGTCGAATTCGGCCGCCTCGGTGCGGAACTCTTCCGCGTACTCCTCTAGCAGCCAGCCCTCGCGCACAAGCTGGTCCAGGCGCCGGTTGACTTGGCTCACGTAGTCGCCCTCGTTGGGGTAGAGGTCGTCCAGCTTGGCCTCAGAGAACTCGAACTGGCTGCCGAGCACGTCGCAGGTAGCCCCGGAGTTGGCGGTGCTGTAGGTCGCAACGGGCACGTCGACGTAGGTGTGGCGCACCCCGCCGACTGCGTTGCCGTGCTCGTCGAGCTCGACTTCTCCACCGACGCCCCCGATCACCGATATCCGCTCGGCCCGGGGCGGCGGCACGCCATCCTCGACCCACCGGATCAGGTGATCGAAGGCCGTGCTTATCAGCCGGCGGTGCGGGTAGCGGTTGAGAGGATCGGCGCAGGGCTCGCCCTGGAACAGGGGGTTGTACCGGCTGTCATGGTGGGGCATGCCGGCGACCTCGTACAGGCGGAACTGCTTGCCGGGCTCGTCGCTGTCGGGCTTGCGGTAGTCGATCCCCTCCCCGGCGTAGACGGTCTCGACCTCGAGCTGAGAGTTGATGAGGATCGTGGGCACGTCGACGTCGGGGAACGGCCCGAACCGGCTGGCGGTGCGGGTCGTGGTCGGGAAGAAGGCATCGTAGATGGGTCCCCCGTCGGGGAGCCGGAACGTCTCGTGGTGGGTGTCCATGTAGCGCCACGCGGGGGCCGAGCTCCTGGAGTGCCCGCTGAAGTACAGCGCCTTGACGCCGGGGAGCGGCGTCTGATCGCTCTTGAGCAGGTAACCGACCTGGGCGAACACGTCAGACTCCTGAGCGTCGGTCACCTGCAGGTCCCCGTAGCGCGCGAGGTTGAAGCTACGTAGCTTCTCGTTGTCGGTGGGTGCGGCGCTGAGTTCGACAAGTGCGTGGCCGCGGGGCAGGTTGTAGTCACGTGTGAAGCTCCACGCGAATGGCAGACCGATCGGGTGCTTGGGCTCCACGAGGACGTGTCCGCTGAACTCGTCGAGGTCGGCGGGACGCCCCACCCACAGCCGCACCTTGTACGCGTTGCCCGCAGCCGTCCCGGAGACGAAGAACTCCTCGAAGATGTAGCCGAAGTCTGCGGCGCTTGGGGTCTGTTGGAGCTCCAGTGCATCGGGGAACATCTCCCCGGGGCCCGTGATCGGGCCTTCCACAGTGGGTAGGCTAGGCACCTGGAACTCATCGGCGCCGGCGGGCGTGGCCGCACCGTCACCGCCTCCTTCGCCGCAGCCTGCAAACACGAAGGCGAGTGCGAATACCGCAGCCAGCATCAGGAATAGCTTCGACTTCGTCGCCTGTCCTGCCCCTCTACGCACCAGAGAGGTGCCCGTCCTGCGGACCGTCTGAAGTATACCAACCCTGTCAAGATCGCCGGCGCCGAGCTAAGCAGCCGGGTTGCGACCGCTCCACGTCTGAGGGAGCAAGCACACGATTTGCGGATAGTGTGTCCGGCGACCCCACCGCTACACCTGGCGCTCTCTGTGCTGCCGCAGCACCTCGCTGACCTGGCCGACGAGATCCTCTTCGGCTTCAGGCAGCTCGAAGGAACCAGTGTAGGTTTGGGCTCCTTGGTGCAGCTCCTCGAGCTTTCTCTTGCTTCCCTCGAGCGCCTCGCGTCTGGTTGACCTGCCCCCGAAAACGAGTCCAACTTCTATGTTACTCCTGTCCTGACCTCCTGGTGTGACCAGACGCCTGATGGCCATGACAACACCGTCTCCGGCGCAGGCGGCCTGTACCCCAAAGAGCTGTGGAGACGAACAGCATTGTAATGCCTGCGCCACCTCTCGCACAACACCTGCGCCTCCAGCACCGTGTCGAATATCTCCAAGTTCAGCAGCTCATCCCGAAGCTTGCCGTTGAAAGACTCGATGTAGCCATTCTCCCAGGGGCTAGCGGGCTCGATGTAGAGGGTGTGGGGTGGCAAAACCCCATCCGTATCTGGAGCACCGACACGTTCAACTGTCTGGGCCAGCCCTGGGGCACGATGCCCTCACGCACATCCAGCGCTACGATCTCGGATGCGTGGCTTTTCGACCTGCCAAGAGACGGATGGGATATTGGCACCCCACAGGCAACGGTGCGAGTCTATCTGTACGAGGACGTGCCCAGCGATCAGCCGGCAGATGAGGGAGGTGCGCGCACTGGGCGCTCACTCGGCTTGGAGGCCGCCCGAACGGGAACCGCTGTGCTAGTATAGGCATGTGAATTGGATTTGAACCTTAAATGAGGGAGTTGGTATCAGCACTTCAATCAGTACCTGTGTGCTGAAATAGCGACGATCATAGAGACCGTCGCCGTAGCAAGCATGGGGAATGCCAGCTAACTAGAGAAGACGCATGCCCAAAGCCGCCGTCAACGGCATCGAACTGAACTATCGGATTATGGGCCAGGGTCCGCCGCTGGTGATGAGCCATGGCCTCCTTAGCAGCATTGACATGGCTGATGCCCTCGGGGAGACCCCCACTTACCTGGCCGACCGCTTCCGGCTCATCACGTACGATGCCCGCGGGCACGGCCGCTCGGGCTACACCACGGACCCCGCCAACTACACCTGGGACGCTCTCGCTGAGGACCTCCATGGGCTGTTGCGCTATCTCAGAATCGAGCGGGCTTCTATCTGGGGCAGCTCCGTGGGCGCTGGCACTGCTCTCGTCTTCGCGCTCCACCATCCGCACATGGTGGAACGGCTGATCCTGCCGTCGCCACCGCCTATAGGGCAGCAGGCATCGGCGCCCTCGGCGCAGCTTTTCGGGGGCCTGGCCCTCCTCGTCGAAGGACTGGGCTTGGAGAAGGGGGTGGATGTCGCCCTGGCCTTGCGGTTCGGGTCGGCCCTGAAGGCTGCCAGCCCGGAACTGTTCCGATGGGTCCGCAACTTGCTCCTGTCCCAGAACGCGGAAGCCATTGTCCCCGCTATCCGCGGCATAGTACTGGGCCCGGAGCTTCCCCACCAGCGGTTCCGTGAGATCAAGGTGCCCACCCTCATCGTCGCCCACCCCGACGATGACATCCACCCTCTGGCCTCGGCCGAGGTGCTGCATAGGGCCATCGAGGGCTCGAGGCTAGTGGTGGCCCGGTCCGCAATGCACTATCAGCAGCATCCTGAGGAGGTGGCGGCCCTCGTCGAGGAGTTTCTGAGCAACGAAGTGGGGGCACCCTGACAGCGCGGCCTCCCAACTTGAGGGCCCGCGGCACCGGAGCCCGCAGAGCGAAACCCTAGGTCAGCTGGCCGTCTCAAGGGGTTCGATGTGTTGTGGGGTGCCAATATTGCGTCCCGTCTCTCCTACGTCAGGCAGCCACCCACTCGAGATCGTGGCGCTGGATCTCGATGAAGACATGGTGGCTCAAGGTTGGCCCAGACAGGTCAGCAGGTCAATGCCCAGATACGGATGGAGTTTTGCCACCCCACAGCTACGCAGCGGCCTTCTGAACCGGCGGCTCGGCCCGCGTAAGAGGCAGCGTCTTTCGCTTGTGGAGCCGCGCCAGGGCTTGCACGACCCTGGGACTAAACTGCTTCCCGGAACATGCCTCGATCTCGCGCACAGCCCGGGCGACGGATCGGGGAGGCCTGTACGGCCGGCCGCTGGTCATGGCAGCGAAGGCGTCAGCGACAGCGACGATGGTGGCGGCCTCGGGGATGGCTTCACCTGACAGGCCGTCAGGGTAGCCGCCGCCGTCCCAGCGCTCGTGGTGGGAGCGGGCGATGGTGGCCGCCAGCTCGAAGCCCGGCCGCCCGGCCAGGAACTCCGCGCCCCAGGTGGTGTGGTGTTTCATCAGATCCCATTCTTCTTCGGCGAGCCGGCCGGTGCTGGCCAGAATGGAATCGGGTATGCGGATCTTGCCGATGTCGTGGAGCACAGCCGCCAGGCCCAGCCCTTTCGCATCTTCCTCGCTGTAGCCGAGCTCACCGGCCAGGGCCTCGGTGATGGTGCGGACGTTCTGAAGGTGGAGCCCGGTGGTGCGGTCATGGGCCTCGGCGGCTGCGGCGAGCAGCATGACCGTCTCGGCCTGGGCCTCAGTGAGCTGGTCTGAGGCCGACTTGAGCTCCTCAATCAGCGTCGCCATGCGCACGATAGCGCTGACCTGGTTGGCAACGGTCATCAAGAACTGAGCGTCACGAGGTCCGAAGGCGGCCTCCCGCTTGCTGGCGACCGACAGGCTGCCGATCACCTCATCCTGCCAGATCATGGGCGCGACCAGAGCCGACCGCAGCCCCGCTGTACGCAAGACCTCCCGCTCGCCTTCGGTAAGGCGCTCCTCGTTCTGCAGGTCGTCCAGGATGACAGGGCGCCGGGTGCGCTCGAGGGTCGGACGCAGCGGGTGAACCGCGATCTTGCGGTGTTCGCGGTTCCACAACTCAATGTCCTCGTCGGGCAGCCCGCCAAATGCGGCCTGCGTCATCAGCGGCTCGGACGGAGGTCCGAACACCCTAAAGTTGACTCCGTCGTAGCCGGCGCCGACCGACAGGCGATGCGCCACCAGCTCCAGCTTCTCGTTGAGGTCGCCCGGGGACGTCAGCAGCGGCACCAGCTCTCCCACCATCTCCGCGGCGCGGTCGTCGCCCAGGGGCCGCGGCAGAGCCCTGCCGGCCCGCCTCACGGGCCGCTGTCGCTTTGCGGCGAACATTTCACTGTCCGCCAGCTTGATCAGCTCCTCGATCCTCCCGGCCTCGGTGGGGTAAGTCGCGAGTCCGATGCTGACAGCTACCGGCACGCTCGCGCCGCTTTCCGGATCGCGCAGTGCAGCGCCGGCCAGAGTGTCGAGCACAGCGTCGCGATAGCGTTCGGCCGCCTCCCGGTCGGTGCCCGGCAGGATCGCCACGAACTCATCCCCTCCGTACCGGCCGACGATGGCGCCGTCCCTGGAGAGCGCCCGGGCCACCTCTACGAGCACGGCGTCGCCGACCTGGTGGCCGTAGGTGTCGTTCACGGCCTTCAGGTCGTCAACATCGACCATCGCTACGGCGTGCGAAGCGCCACCGCCGCCGTTGGAGATCAGGTTGCGTAGCTCCTCGACGATAGTTGCGTGGTTGAGCACGCCGGTCAGCGGATCGCGCCGCACCTGCTCCCGCAGGGCTTCTTCCATCCGCTTGCGCTCGGTGACGTCGCGGAAAATGCCGCGGGTGGCAACGGGCCGGCCATCCTCGAACCTACAACTGGCGCTCCCCTCAACCGTGATTGCCCTGCCGTCCTTGGTCACGAACGTGGCCTCTATGCGCTCAAGCTTCTCTCCGGCGATCACACGCTGGAACATCTCCGTGCAGTGTACTTTGCTGTCGGGGTGAATGATGTCCCACAGCGAGAGGCCAGCGATCTCCTCCTGGCTATAGCCAAGGGTTTCGCGCCAGGCACGGTTGACGTACACGAAAGAACCATCGGGTGCAACGCTCTGGATCAGGTCGCTGGCGTTCTCGAACAGGTCCCGATACCTCTCCTCGCTCTCGCGCAGCGCCTCCTCCGCCCGCCTGCGCTCCGCGACCGTCTCGTTGAAGTCGCGGGCCAGGGAAGCCACTTCTTCGGGTCCGGACACCCTGGCCCGCGCCTTCAGGTCCCCCGACGCGATGGTCCTGGCGCTGGCCCGTAGCGAAGCCAGGGGGCGCACCACTGATACGATAAGCATTGCTATCGCCGCAGCCCCGCCCACGAAGGCAAGCGCGCTAGACCCTACCAAGATCCAGAGGCTGACGTCTGCAGCGCGGTCTGCCGCCGCTCTCTCGGCTGTGAACTTGTCTTGCTCCTCCTGTGCTAGTCGGTCGAGGTCGGCACGAATGACGTAGGCCCCAGGCATCAGCTCCGGCAGACCGGCCATCGCTATCTGGGCCGCCTCCTCCGGACCGGCTTCGAGCAGAGGGGGGATGAACGGCTCCGCTCCTCCGCCATACCGGCTTACCCGTTCAATCAGGCTGTCCAGGGCCGCAGCACGGTCCGCGTTGCCCTCCGCCAGGGCCTCCACCCGAGCCAGGCTCAGTTCCTGCTTTACTTCCACCGCAGTCTGGTGGTACAGGTCGTCGAACGTCGGATCCAGTGCCCATACCAGGGCGGCAAGCACCTCCAGTCCCTCAAAGAAGCGGGCATGAGCATGTTCGAGCGAGGCAACGGCGGCGGATGTATGCTCCAGCGAGTCGTGTCGTCTGCGCATGTCTTGGGCACGCCAGACCGCCACCGCCGCCACGACCGCCAGGAGCAGCATGAACACCATGCCTGCCAGGACGGCTCGCCCTCGGGCCGATCTCCAACCGAACATTGCTGGCGCTAGTCCTCCTCCTGCTCGACCATCCTCAGGCATGCTGCCTCCACGGCCAGCCCAGGCCGCGGAAGATCGCGCGCCCTCCTGTGAAATTGATCGGAGCGGCTCCTGATTTGGGTATCCGCCAGTGGGTAGAGTGGAGGGATCAGCCTAAAGTCTTAGCGGTCGCGTGGTGGATATCCACCCGCGGGTAGAAGGCAGAGGGCAGCCCAAAGAATCACCGCATTGGTATCTAAGTGCCTGCTGAAGGTATATGCTCATCTTCGTCCAGCGGTGGGGAGAGTCGGCACCCTATCGGCGGCCCCGACGGGCTTGCTATAATGCATTCACCGGAGCGCTGCCTATTGTGGTCATCGCTCTCAGATGTCGATAAGACCTCAGGGACAGGCTGCGGCATGGTTGCCCCTGCCGGTGAGACGATGGGTGGAGGCCCAGAGAATGGTGGATAACTCGTCGGCTGAACGGCACAGGCGTGAGGAGCAGGGCCGACCACAGGACACGCCGGCTAGGAGCCTGCGGCAAGAGGTGGCCAGCGAGGCTGCCCGCATCCTGACACGGGCCCTGGACCAGGTGGAGGACGTACTGAACAGGGCCGAGGGCCGCTCCGGCGGCCGGCTCCCGGCTGCGCAGTCCCCCCGAGAAGAGGTGGCCGCTCCTGACCTCAGCGAGCTCAGGCGGTCGCTGCGCCACGCGCTGGATCGCCTGGAGGACGCCATCGACCACGTGGGCATCGAGGAGCAGCGCCTCTCCGATCAGGTAGCGGAGCTGGCCCTGCTCACCCAGCGGCTGGAGCGGCGGCTGGACGGCGTGGCCCGCCTGCTGGAGCGCGTCGTAGGCCGGCTGGCCCCGGCCGAGCGGGAGGCCATCCCCGAAGCGGCACCCACCCCCCAAGAGGTTCAGGAGCCCCGTTTCGCCGCCGAGAGCGGCGTGGGACTGGTTATCGCCGATGTGCCCGGCTTCCAGGGGCTCATGGAGGTGCAGCGAGGCCTTAGCCGGCTGCCCGCAGTGGAAAGCGCCTCGGTGAAACGGTACCAGGACGGAGAGGCCTCCGTCGAGCTGATGTTGCGCGAGCCGACCACCGCCAGCGAGATCGTGGATGCCATTAAAGCGGCTACGGGGGCGTCGCTGCTCATCGAGGAGGCGCGGCCCGAGGCCTCCCGCCTGCGTCTGCGCTTCGCCGCCGCCACGGCGTAGCGCCGGGACCGGCAGGCCTCTGCCTGTCATGTTCGTCCGACGCCTGGGTCTCAGCAACTTTCGCAACTACCAGCAGCAAGACATCTCCCTCCCTCAGCGCCCCATCCTCATCCTGGGCGACAATGCCCAGGGCAAGACGAACCTGCTGGAGGCCCTCTTCCTCCTGGCTACCACCCGTTCGCCTCGGGCCCTCACCGACGGCGAGCTCATCCGCTGGGAGGCCCAGCGCGACCACCAGCCGGTGGCGCGGTTGGTGGCGCAGGTCCAGCGG
>JBAUEL010000218.1:0-3280 GCA_049678585.1 Dehalococcoidia bacterium | reverse complement strand
CCCTGCGGGGTGTGGCCGCCGCGACGGGCCGTCGCGCCGCCAGCGGCGTGACCCTGGTCCAGGAGGAGGCTATCGACGTCACCCAGGCCCTGCGCATGCACACCATCGACGCGGCCTACGCGGCCTTCCAGGAGGAGCAGCGGGGAAGCATCTGCCCGGGCCTGCAGGCCGACCTGGTGCTGCTCTCAGCGGACCCGGAGTCGGTTCCGGCCGAAAAGCTGCCCGAACTACAAGTCCAATGGACCATGATCGACGGAGAGCCGGTATGGGCGCGGGAGACCGGCTGGTGGTGACAGTTATTGTTGACAGAAAATTCCGGACATTAATATACTAAAGTGTCGACGCCTCTGGCGTCGGCGCTCTTGCCTAGAGGAGGCGGGTCTGATTGGCCGAGGTCATCGTTGGTGAGCATGAGACCTTCGAGGCGGCGCAGAAGCGCTTCACCAAGAAGGTGCAGCAGGATGGGATCCTGGCGGAGGCTCGTCGCCGCGGGCACTACGAGAAGCCCAGCGTAAGGAGCAAAAGGAAGGAAGCGGCCAAGCGGCGCAAGTCCCGTAAGTAGATGGGCTATCCGGCTCCACGCCGGGTAGCTGTTTGGAGAGGTCATGTCACTGAAAGAGCAGCTTTCCACGGACCTGAAAGAGGCCCTGAAGGCGGGCGATGAGCGCCGCAAGAGCACCCTGCGCTTCCTCATGGCTGCCATCCACAACGCGGAGATCGAGGCGGGCCACGAGCTCGATGACGGCGGCGTGGCCGGCGTCATCGCCAAGCAGGTGAAGCAGCGCCGCGACAGCATCGAGGAGTTTCGTAAGGGCGCCCGCGAGGATCTGATGGCCAAGGAGGAGGCCGAGATGGCCCTGCTCCTGGCCTATCTGCCGGAGCAGATGTCCCGCGAAGAGATCACAGAGGCGGCCAGGCGGGTCATCGCCGAGACGGGAGCCAGCGCCCCCGGCGACAAGGGGAAGGTTATGCCCGTGCTCATCAACCAGCTCCGGGGCCGCGCCGAGGGCCGCCAGATCAACGAGGTGGTGACGGAACTCCTGGCCCAGTCCTGAGCGAGCGCAGAGCGGCAGGCAGGGAGGGTGCGACGAGGCCGTCGCCTGAGGGCGACGGCCTTCTCCCATCCGGCCGGCGGCGCGCGGCTCGCTGCCGGGGGCCCCGGCATTTCTGCTATGATGATGGAGCATCTTAGCAGCAAGCTAAGCGGCTCTCCGCGCCTCCGAGGCTTGTCATGCACGTCAGCCGAGAGCCTGTTCGCTTCATGAGCCAGCTTCGCACGGCTGCCTTCGCCGTCGCCCTGGCCGCGGCGGTCGTGCTCGCCGTCATAGCGTTCTTTCCGCACCAGCCCCAGGTGCAGGAGGGCGACGTGGCCTCCCGCGACCTCACCTCCCCCCGAGATGTCGCGTTCGAGAGCGAACTGCTGACCGAACGCAGCCGCGAAGAGGCCGCCGCCGCCGTCCCCGACGTCCTCTCCTTCGACCCGACGGTGAGGGCTCAGCAGACCTCCCGGCTGGACACGGCGGTGGCTCGGGCCACCCAGGTTCGTGATGACCGGGTCCTGGACCAGTCGGCCAAGAAGGAGGCACTTGGGCGCATCCAGAACCTGGGGGGCCTCTCCCAGCGCAGCCTCGACACCATCCTCAGCCTGCCAGCGGAGCGCTGGCAGGTAGTCATCAATGAGGCGCGAGAGGCCCTCTCGGCAACCATGGACGAGTCCATTGGTCCCGACGCGGTCGGCGCCGCCAAGGATGCGCTTGGTCAGAAGATCAGCCCCGCCCTCACCGGGGACGAGGCCCTGCTGTCCACCGAGCTCGTGCGTCCCCTCGTCGTCCCCACGCTGGTGGTCGACCAGCAGGCCACCGACGCCGCCCGCGAGACCGCCCGTAACGAGGTGGTGCCGGAGCGCATCACCGTCAGCGAGGGCCAGCACATCGTGGCCGGCGGCGAGAAGATCGACGCCACCATCGTTGAGGTGCTGCGGGAGGTAGGCCTGCTCTCGCCCCGGGTGGAGTGGGACAACATGGTTGCCGTGATCATGGTCGCGCTCGCCGCGAGTGCGGGCCTGGCCGCCTACCTCTTCCTCTTCCGCCCCGCAGGCGTCTCCACCGACCGACACCTCCTGCTGCTGGTGCTGGTGGTGGCGGTCCCCGTCCTGCTGGCCAAGCTCCACCTCTCCCTCATCCTGCCGGACGAGGAGAGGCTCTTCCTGGCCTACATCCTGCCCCTGGCAGCGGCGCCTATGCTCGTGGCCACACTCCTGGAGGGCCGGCTGGCCGTGGTGGTGGTGGGTCTCCAGGCGCTGCTCCTGACCTTCGTCGTGGTCTATCTGCCTGACGTCTCTCTGGCCGCCACCGTGGAGCCGCTGGACGCGCTGCGGGTACTGACCGTGTACCTCTTCGGTGGGGTGGCCGGAGTCTACGCCATCTATCGAGCCGAACGGCTGAATCGGTATCTCTTCGCCGGCCTGGGGGTGGCTGCGGTTTCCCTGGCCGCCCTGCTCATCGGCTGGTTCCTGGACCAGGACCGGCAGGGCCTAGACGTTGCCTGGATGACCACATGGGCCACCGTCAACGGGGTGAGCTCGGGCTTGCTGGCGGCGGGCGCCTCCCTCACCCTGGGCGGGGTCTTCGGGGTGGTGACGCGGGTGCAGCTTATGGAGCTGTCGCAGCTCAACTCACCACTCCTCCGCCGTCTCCAGGACGACGCGCCCGGCACCTTCCACCACAGCATCATCGTGGGGAACCTGGGGGAGCGGGCTGCCTACCTGGTGGGGGCCGACCCCCTGCTGGTCCGGGTAGGCTGCTACTACCACGACATCGGCAAGATCCTCCAGCCGGGCTTCTACGCCGAGAACCAGATGGGCGGGGACAACCCCCACGACGGCATGGACCCGGGGGCCAGCGCCCGGGCCATCGCCCAGCACGTCCGGGCTGGCCTGGAGCTGGCCCGGCGCTATCGGCTGCCGTCCCACGTGCAGGCCTTCATCCCCGAGCATCACGGCACCCTGCTCGTCACCTACTTCTACCGGAAGGCCACGCAGGAGGGAGAAGGCGAGGTGGACCCGGCCGCATTCTCCTATCCGGGGCCCAGGCCGCAAAGCCGCGAGACGGGCATCGTCATGCTGGCCGACTCGGTGGAGGCGGTGGTGCGCAGCAGCGCCGACCGCTCCCCGGAGCGCATCGACCAGCTCGTGGAGGAGGTCATCGCCGAGCGCATCGCCCAGGGGCAACTGGACGACTGCGACCTGACCCTGCGGGACATCCGCACCATTGCTGAGTCC
>JBAUEL010000217.1:0-35316 GCA_049678585.1 Dehalococcoidia bacterium | reverse complement strand
GCCACAGCATTGCGTCGATCAGCGTCGTCTTGCCGTGGTCGACGTGGGAGATGATTGCGATGTTGCGAATGCCGTTTCGGACGGCGTTGCCCTCGATGGCAGTGATTTGGGCTGTGGTCATGGTGCTCCATCAAGAAAGCCGGGCGAAGTGCCCGGCTTCGTCTACGATTTCGGGGAAAAGACCTGGAGCGGGGAACGGGACTCGAACCCGCGACCCTCTGCTTGGGAAGCATAGCGGTCAATACGTTGTGCGTCAAATATGGCGAGGGGGGCGAAACGTGTCCAGTTATGGCCTGAAAAACGCCCAGGCCACGGCCCGGCGTCCTGCGCCGGCACCTCACGGACGGGCCTCATCACCTTAATTTGCCCTCGCCCGCCGACTCGACGTCGTGACCGCCCATCATGCGCGCGCCGAGAACGAAGACGGGGCCGCAAAGGCCCGGTCTTGTCAACTGCGTCGTCTAGGACATCGATGTCGCTTTACTTCCCGCTCGGCCCTTTCTTGGCCTTGTCCTGCTTAGGTTTCTTGACCTTCTTGCCGCCCTTTTCCTTGCGTCCCATTGTGTCTCTCCTTCAGCTTTCGTCAGGATTGTAACACGAGCCGGAGCCGCGGTCGAAGGGCCTTACGGAGCGACAGCCTCCGCGCGCACGATTTCATCATCGTGTTGGCTGTGGGGTGCCAATATCCCATCCGTATTTGGACGTTGACGCGCTGACCTGTCTGGGCCAGCCTTGAGCCACCATGTGGGGATGGTGTATGCGCTGGATCGCTAGGTCCGCCCTACCCTCAGTTTCGGATAGCGAAGATTGGCCGTCCTTAGCACTCAGCTGGCGCTGCGGGACGTGTATCCATGCCGTAGAGCGTCTGCCTACCACGCGGAGGGTCAAGGGCCATCGCCGGGGATCGGTAGTCTGTGCTGTTCATTACGCACAGGGGCGGCTCACGGTGTGAGCTCCATAGATACGGATGGAATTCTGCCACCCCACAGCGCACGGTGCTCGGAGCAAACCGTCCTTGCCGAAACCTCCGGCATCACCGAGAAGAGGTCTTGCGTCGCGTTTCTCTCTCTCACTCAGGGTTGGATGCGCGGATCAGCGCGCTGTTCCAGTTGCGAGAGCATTCCGACCTTGCTCGCAACCTCTCTGATGGCCTCCGGCAAGTCGGCTACCTCCCTTTCCACGGGCCCGGAGGTGCTCACGAAGACGAAGCGGCATCGGGCGACCGGGCGGCCCAGCGCCTCGCCAAGCGCGAGGGCGTAGGCTGCGCCCTGCAGACGGTAGCGGCCAAGGGCCGCGTCGAGTTCAGCCTCGTTCGGGATGCGATCAGTCTTGTAGTCGACGATAACGAGGCCCTCTGGCGTCTCGTAGAGCAGATCGATGAACCCTTCGATAATGGCCCCATCGATTGGCGCAGCGACGTAGACCTCGCGCCAGTAGCGGCCCGAGGCGACCGCCGCTCTTACGGCCCGTGATTCCAGAGCCATCCGCACTGACCGCTCGATCTCCTCCGCGCGATCAGAGATACCCTCAGCCGCCGCCTGGGCCGCCGCCGCTCCCGGAAGACCGTTCCCCGTCGCGAGGTCGATGCTCTGGAGCACAGCGTGGACCGCCCTTCCCAGGGCGGTGCCGGCGCGTCCACGTCGCCACGGCGGTATCTCCTCGACGGGCTGTTCCTTCTTGAGATTGGGGTCGGCCGCCGTCGCAAGTTCTCGGGCGATGGTCGTCGCGGCGAAGACAGGCGCTCGCGAGAGCGAGGCGATCCGCGCCTCCCGCTCCTCCAGCCAGCCCGCTCGTTGTTCTGGGCTGTCGTCGAAGTCGTGCGCGTTACCGTCAGCGATCGGCTCCGGCGGCAGGTGGACAGGCTGCGCCTGGACCCAGAGGTCGGGGATGTCCTGGCAGAGCGTCTTGAGGCGGGCCGCGAAGCAGTCGTCGCCAGCCTTGTGATGGAGGCTCAGGACCAGGTGGTCCCGCGTCCGGGTGGCCGCCACATAGAGCAGGCGGGCCTTCTCGCAATCGTCCATTCGTTTCTCAAGGGTCGCCAACTGCTCGTAGCCAGCCGTCTGGAAGCGCGCGTTCTCCGAGCCGAGCTGGACCTCAGGCCGCCCATCGGGTCCCCAGAGCACTGTCGGCCCGGGCCTTCTGCCTCTCGGAGTGGCGTTGAGGCCGGCGAGAATGACGATGGGGAACTCGAGGCCCTTCGAGGCGTGGACGGTGAGGATGCGCACGGCGTCGTCATCGCCTTCGGGGACGACAGTCTCGACGACGCGCGTCCCCTCTTCCGCCTGCAGCTCCGCCCACTCGACGAACTGGCGCAGCGTCGAGCCGCCCGCCTCGACGAAGGCGCGCGCCTGGTCGAGGACGAAGCGCAGCCGCTGCCAGCGCTCGCGCGGCCTTCTGTGGGCGAAGGCGAGTTCGAAGAGGCGGCGGCCCCGGATCACGGCCTCGACGATCTCGTTGAGCGGCCGCCACCAGCGCTGACGGTGCAAGTCGCGCAAAGCGGTCATGGCCATGGCTACCGGATTGTCGTCAGGCAGCGAGTCAGGGGAATTCCGCCGGTAGTCCCACCGGCCGCCGGCCTGGGCAAAGCGGAGGAGGTCGTCATCTGCGCAGGCGAAGGCGGGCGTGCGCAGCGCCGCCACCAGCGCAACCTCGTCGGTGGGGTCGTCGATCGACCTCAATATCGTCAGGAGGTCACGCACCTCCTGCGTGTCATAGAGGAGGGCCCGGCTTTCGACGCGATAAGGGACGCCGGCCTCGTCCAGCGCCCTCTCCAGAGAAGGGAGCCCCGTTCGGGTGGGGAGCAGGATGGCGACGTCGGCGTAGCGGGCCGGCCGCATAGTACGCTCGCCCTCGGCGTCCTTGTCGGCGACACGCCAGCCCTCGGCTCTCGCCTGTCGGACGATGGCCGCGATCTCCCGCGCCTCCCGGCGGCGGATCTCTGGCATGTTCTCGTCGGCGGCCTCACCGATGACGCGGACGGGCCACACACTGTCTCCGGCCTCCCAGCGCCAGTCGAGGGGGACGTAGGGGGCTTGCGCCTCAGGCTCGCCTTCGCCGATGAGGTCAGCGAATACGGCGTTCACCCAGTCGATGACCGGCCGCAGCGAGCGGAAGTTCTGGGTGAGATTGACCGTGCGGTCGGCGAACCGGTCATGAACGCGTCTGTAGAGGGCGATGTCGGCCCGCCGGAAGCGGTAGATGGACTGCTTCGGATCGCCCACGAAGAAGAGCCGGCCCTCCTCCACGTCAGCCTCTTCCCAGCAGGTTGGGGGTGCATCGCCGTCCCAGCAGGCGAGGAGAACGGCCAACTCTATCTGGATCGGATCTGTATCCTGGAACTCGTCGATGAGCAGATGGGAGAACTGCGCGCGCATGGCCCGCCGCACCGAGGCGTCCCGGCGCAGGAGGTCGCGGGCGAGGACGAGAAGGTCGTGGAACTCCAGTTGCCCCTCGCGCCGGCGTTCCTCGGCGTAGGAGAGGACAAAGCCGCGCAGCTCGACAAGCAGCACGCCGAGAACGGCCGCTCGCTGTTCGTCGAGGAGCGCCCGGCGCAACTCCTGCGCCTCGGCGAGAAGGGAGCGGATCTCGTCGGGCGTGATTCCGTTCCAGCTCGTCTTGCGTCCCTTAGTGTGGCTAATCTTGCGTGGCTCCGCGAGTATTCGCAGCGCGTCAAGCTGGTCTTCTGCCTTTTCCAGGCGTGTTTGGTAGGTTTTCACCCATTCGAGGTGCTGATAGAGATAGTCGCTCTGATCGACGCAGCGGCATTGAATCGCGCAGGCCTGGCCCAGTGAAGCAAGAATCGACCCCCGATCGATCGCCGGAAGGCCCGGCTCGGTGAATTGAGCGTCTTCGACGCGGTCCCAGTTTTTGTGGAGGGCGATCGCCAGTCCGCGCAGGTGGCTGAGGTCCAGCCGGAGGACGTGGGCCCGCAGGAGGACCTCCTCCAGGGAGGCCTTCTCGAGGAGACCATCGACGTAGTCGCGCCACTGCTCCTCGAAAGCTATTGAAGAGACGACCTCGTCCCGCACGCCGACGGCCGGCGGCAGCCCTGCCTCGAGAGGATGCACGGTCAGGATTCGCTGGGCGAAGCTGTGCAGCGTCTCGATGGCTGCGGCGTGGATCTGGGGGAGGGCCGCCTCGATGCGAGTTCGTTCGTCGGTCGGCAGTTGCTCGTCGCGAGCCGCCTCTTCCATCTCCTCGCGCACCCGGTCGCGCAGCTCCGCCGCCGCTTTGTCGGTGAACGTGATGGCCGCGATCCGTCCCATCTCGGCCCGGCCGGTGGCGACAAGGCGCCGGATGCGTCCGACGAGGGACGACGTCTTTCCCGTGCCGGCGCCCGCCTCGACGAAGAGCGTGCTGTCGAGATCGTTCAGGATGCGGCTGCGCTGCGCGTGGTCGGCCGGCTGGAAGGGTTCAATCATCGTCATCGTCTTCGCCCTCCGCCAGTCGGACGTAGGCAGCCAGCTCCGGCGCGCCCCGCTTGCGCTCCCAGACGCGGTCGCGTTGCCGGGCGCACGCCGCCTCGTAGGGGCAGTAGCGGCAACTCTCGAAGTTGTCGAGGCCTCGCTTTCCCGGATGAGATGGGAAGAGGCCGGCGCCGATACCGTCCAGGATCACGCCGAGGACCTCCTTGAACCGGCCCATCACTCTATCATCGACCTCATAACCCTCTTGGTCGTAGGACTGCTGCTCAGTGGCAAACCAGTAGAATGCATGGACCGGCACTTCGCCGTAGGCGCTGCGGGCCGCGACGGCGTAGAGGGGCAACTGCAGCAGCTCACCTCGCTTGACGGGGTCCTCGTCCAGCTTTCGAAACGCATATGAAGAGCCGCTCTTGTAGTCGATGACGACGAGCCGCGAGCCGTCCGGCGCCCGGTCGACGCGGTCCATCTTGCCGCGGAGCGCGATCGCCCGGCCGTCTCCCAGCTCGACATGTGCCGCCTTCTTCGAGCCGGGATCCGCAAGCCCGAAAGAGACCTCCACCTCGAGAGGCACAACGCCCAGCTCGGCCCTCATCTCTTCGTCCTTGGCCAGGAAGCCGTCTAGGTCCCGCAGTATGCGAGCCCGCTCCAATCGCCAGAGGAGGGAGCTGCCGGTGATTCCCTCGGCCTTGGCCTGCGCGCAGCACTCCTCGCCGATCCTTCGCATGAGGTCGCGCTCGGCATCGTCCCACGGATGATCCGGAGACTCGCGAGGCGGGGCCTCGCGGAGGAAGCGCTCCAGCGCCCGGTGGAGGATGGTGCCGCGGTCAGCGGCGCTGATCGTCAGGGTGTCCTCCGGCCGCTCCGTCTCCGCGACGCGAAGGACGTTGCCGAGGAAGTAACGGAAGGGGCACTGAGCCCACGTTTGGAGAGCGCTTGCCGAGACCGGCCGATCGACTGAAGAGACCGGCGCCGCACCCGGGCCGACCGAGCCGTCCCAGCGCGTGAAGCGCTCAGTCTGGCGCTCGATGTCGGCATCGATGCCGCCGTGGAGGGCGGGTTCGGCCTTGACGAAGTGATGCTCCAAAACGGCGCGGCCGGCCAGGCGCCAGCGCAGGAGGCTGCGCAGGTCGTACTCCTGGGGAGAGCCGGGTTCCGGCCCTCCACCGATGGCGGACTGGAAAGAAGGCACGACCGTCTGCCACGGTCGCGCGGCCGGATCGAGGAGGTCCGAGCTGTAAAGCGGGCGTCCCTCCAGTTGGGAGGCCTCCCGCAGGAGCCAGGGCGCGGGCATCTTGCCCCGCTGGCCGCGGATATCGGCGCGCGGGAAGAGAAAGACGCGCTCCCTCGCGGAAGCCAGGGCAGCGAGATAGTTGCGCCGCTCCTCTTCCGACCGCGCGGTGCGCAGCGGCACGTCCTCGCCCGCCTCCAGCCGCTCCCGATCCTGGATGAGGGGGTCGTCTCTGTCGCGCGGGGGCAGCAACCCCTCGCTCATCCCCACCAGGAACGCCACATCGAAGTCGCATCCCATGGCGTCGGCCAGCCGACCGAGGAAGACGCCCTCGCCGAAGCGCCCGGCACGCCCGGCCGACGCCTCCAGCTCCCTCTCCAGGGCGCGACGGAACGTCAGCTCATCGATCTTCGGCCGCAGAGCCGCGAGCTCGCCGAGGCCCTCGACCGCGGCGAGCACCGATCGGTGCGATTCGATCTCTCCCTCGGGCCAGTCGCGTCGGTGCCCCTCGCCGCCAAGGTAGCGCTCGAGGAGACCTTTTGCCCAGGCGGCGAAGGCCGGCCAGGTCGGCGAACCGGTGTACTGGAGGTCGGAGGCCAACCGCTCGACGAAGCGGGCGAGCCGTTCCGCGTACTCGATCTCGGAGTCGACGCGGCGGAGGCTGCCCTCGCTCACGCTTTCGCGCTCCTCCAGGCTCTCCCTTTCCGCCTGGAGCGACCGGACATAGCGGGCGAGACGGTCGCGCCACTGCTCCGGCCCGCGAACTATCCCTGCCGACCGAGAGACGAGATCCCAGCGCTGGGCGGGTGCCGGAGCGCCGTCCTGGTCCTCCAGCACGGGCCCGCCACAGAGCCAGTCGGCAAGGACGTCCCGGCGGAAGCCGGACTCGCACACTCGGAAGAGGCCGAGCACGGTGCGGCCGGTCGCCGTTTGAGCGAGAGAGCGCACACCGGGGCCGTGAAAGGGGGCGCCCGCTGCCCGGAACTGCTCCTGGGTCAGAAGGGCGTACGGCTGGGCGGCCCGATAGAAGACAGCGATGCGATGAAGGGGGGTGCCGGCGGCCAGGCGCTCGGCGACGAGGCGCAGCACGGTGCGCACCTCCTCCTCGGCGTCCGTAACGAGGACGATCCGGGAGCTGCCGTCATGACTCGCCCTCTCCTGCTCTGCGACCGGACCGAGCGGCACGGCCAGGCGAGCCGCGATTCCTCGCGCCAGGGTGTCGATGTCGTCCTCGCCCGTGAGTCCGACGACAGCCGACAGGCGGCCCGCCGTTGCCAGCGCGTCGACAAGGGCGCCCTCGCCGGGCGAGAGGCGGCGCGGCAGGAACAGCACGACGTGCCCGATGTCCCGCAGGGCCGCGGGTGCCGTCGCCACCGACGCGGCCGCGGCGAGAGCGAGGTCCTCGTCGTCGTAGTAGCCCTCCGTGCGGTCCCGGAAGTCGCGGTAGAGGCGCACGACCTGAGCCGCCCGGGCGCTCTGCCCAGCGATGGCGTCCAGCGACTCGTTCGGGGCGCGTCGGAGCTCCCGGAAGGTGCCCTCAAGGCTGCGTTCGGTGGACGTGTGCTCGCGAACGGGGGCAAAGATACCCGGCTCCGCCGCAAGCGCCGCTCGCACCGCCTCGGCGCTAACGGCCGACGTAAGGGGCCGCTTCCCTGTCGAGGCGAGAGCCGGCGAGCCCAAGAGCTCGGCGACGCGCGCCAGGACAATGAAACGGACGTTAACGAGGCCACCCGGGGACGCGCCGAGGCTTCTCCTCAGCGAGAGGCCCGCGTAGTTCGACGGGACGGCGACCGTAACTGGCTGAAGCTGGTCCTCGCCCTTGGACTCGGCGATGGCGTCCCGCAGGGCGTCAAGGGCAGGGGATCCATAGGGGACTAGGTGCAGTGGCGGCATGAGTCGCCTCGAACGGATCGGATGCTCGTGATTGAACCGCCATGAATGACTAGCAGCCATTCTTCGGCTGCGGTCCACAGCGTGTGGTGTTCGTCCGCTTGAGCACGGATCCTCGGGACGCGAACCGGTGGAGGCCTTCGCGACATGATTCGAGTGGAACGTGCATCAAGCAAAGCTAGTGAAACCCGTCGTGGCAGCCTCCCAGAGCATTCGAGCCGTCTTCCGCACAACGCGTGGTAGCTTGAGCCTCGCGTTTCCCCGTGCGGCCTCCAGCAGGGCCTCCACACTGAGTCCCTCGGCGACATTCAGGGCTCTCCGGATGTCTTCCGTGGCGTCGTCAGGACGATCGGGGTCAGTAGCCCATCCGAGAACGCTGGTCAGAGGATCGCGGACCTTCGCGCTGGGACCGTGAAACTTGGGGAGCACTTTCATTAGGACGGCCGCGTCAAAGGACCCAACGAATGTATCTTCACCATCCTCCCGGAAACCGTCGCTCAGCGGCGATACCATGGCATAGCCGACGAATCGAGCTATCTCGTCTCGTACGCGATAGGCGAAGTGGAGGTCGTATGGCTGGAGACGAATGTTCAGCGCCTCAAGCCAATTGAGGAACCGTCCGTCCTTGATCGCCCGCTCAAGAGCCTGCTTGTTGCCATCGGGTGAAACGCCGCCAAGTAGTCGCGCGAGAGCCTGGCCGATTCCACTTGTGTCTTCCCACTCACCGCGGCTCACCGCTTTGCGAAGATCGACCTCACTGAACTCAATGCTGAAGGCCCGATCGAGAACCTTCGGGCTGAAAGCGTGAGTTGTCTCGTCTGTGTTCACGGTCCCCACGACATAGAGATAGGGCGGGAGTGGTAGCCGACTCGGGATATCGTTGGCGGCGGGAGCATCCTTGGAGCCGTCTTTCACAGGCCCGGGCTCGTCGTGAAGCGGCAGCGCCTGGGTCGTGACGAGGGTCTCCGGGTCAGGGTCACTCTCGAGGACGCTCAAGAACTCGGCGAAGTAGTATTCGACGCGCGCCAAGTTCATTTCGTCCAGGATTATGAACCGGTGGTCGACTACGGTGAGGCTATCGCCGGGCGATACGAGCTGTTCGTAAATGATCCATGGCGCGATCGCCTTTTCGAATCTGTCCAGCCCCTCCAACTCCTCGTCGATCCGACGACGCAGGAACTGTAGGGCGCCATCGATCGTCTCTGCGTCGCGCCTTCGTACTGCTTCTCCTAGGTCGAAGCGGCGCCCATAACCGAGCGCAGCCAAAGCCCTCCTCAGTGCTCCTGGGTCGGCTATCGTGCTCGTTCGGTCAATCTCAAATGCAGCAAGTGCGCGCATTGTACGGGCCCAATGCCAGGGGTTCCCTTGATCATGCAGGTAGTGAAGCGTGTCGATCAGGCGCTGGCCGGGCGATGCGGAGGTGGTGAGACGCTTGGTGGCTTCCCTTACGATAGCCTCATCCGCGGAGAGAGCGTGAGCGATAGCCTGGCCGATACTGGCGATGCCGTTGCTCTTCCGTCGCCAGATCAAGTCGAGGTCGTCTTCGGACATCGTCGAAGGGTCGGCGTGCTCCAGCCGTTCCACGATTGAGCGTAGTCCGGGGATCCAGTCATTACGGTGAGCCAGCACCCTATCGCGGACTGCGTTGAAATCAACCTCAGGCGGTGCTGCCGGGATCTCCGCGGCAGGTGTGCGGTCGGGGAGAAGTTGCCGGAGCAACGATGTGGACACGTACTGCTCGCTGATCGGATTGTAGTAGCCCAACAGGCTCCGGCTGTCACGCCAGTCGGGCCGAACAGGAATGACCTCGGGAGCAACACCCCTCACCAGTTGGGCGATCCGAACGGCAAGTTGTGTCTTGCCCGTGCCGGAAACCCCGCTAAGGATGACAAAGCCCTTCGCCTCGAGAGCGGTGATGAATGACGCCACTTGATACGGCGTGAAGTACAAACCGTGTGTCTTGCCGAACAGCTCTGAAAGCCCTGCGGCCGACAGCTGACCGCCAGGCGAAGCGCCTTCTGGTGGCGGATTCGCTTGTGTTCGTTCAATCATTCTGCTCGGACGGCCCTGCGCTTCCCCAAGGCGCCAGAGTCCGAAAGTCGCCTTGAGATCTTGTGCCATCTTGCCTGGGCTGGCGCGGATTCCATCGGCCCTTTCAAGCTCCTCTAGTCGGATTGCGCATTCCTGACCATCATCGAGCAGGAACCAAGTCTTGAACTTGTAGCGACCACGCCGGGTCGCTCCTCGGTACGACTCATCCGCATGTTCCGTCCAGGGACATCCAATTCCCTCGGCCCCCGCTGACGTCTTGTGGCCAACGATACGATAGCGCCTCGTGAGCTGCTGGTCAGGCAGACCCCTGTAGAGGTAAAGGTAGGGCCGCTCGCCGATCGCGTTCTCCATCGCCTGGCTGAGAGAGTACGGCCACGGTGCAGCGCGCCGAACCCCGAGCTGGTCGGTACCCGTCTCCTCAGCCCAAGAGTATCTGCCCACGAGCAGCGTGTGCCCGGCCTCTGATCGTGCGGATAGGCTAGCGTCACGGTCATCGTCGCTTGCCATTTCCAAGCCTCCTAGGACTCTGGACTCATTGGGAACGCACCGACGCCCTTCGGGGGCGGGTCATCGAGCAAGGAAGCGAGCGAGCACGAATCCGGCCCATCATGGGTGGCGGCATAGAAGGGGGAGGCATCACTCTCGCGGCCCGGGTAGACGACAACGCTGGCTCGGAGTCCCAGGGCGTCGCGGTAGGTGTGCATCTTGTAGATATCCACCTGCTTTGCAAACCGCGACGCGGCAGGGCTTGTCCGGGGGAAGTCAGCTCCCCCTGGAGCGTCAAAGTCGTGACTCAAGTCGGCAGCAGCCTGCCAATCGCCCTCCTCGAACCGGAACTTGGCGTCAAGCGCCACGAGAGGTGCGCCGTTGCGCGCCAATATGAAATCCGGGCGGAGGGGCAACGAGTAGGAGTGCCATGGGCCCTTTCCCCGTCGGAAGGGGCGGTTGAAGATCAACTCCCAGTCCTCGCAGAATTCTGCTCGCGCCCCATACTGCAGGCCAGCGAACGCGTCCACGCTGGTGTCTAGCCGATTCAGGCACTTAGTCCTGCGTATTCGGTCGACAAGTTCGTAGAAACACCACCACTCGTACAGTGTGGCCACATCTCGTGCATCGAGCGCCCGCTCTAGCGACTCGAACGGGTCGGCCGACAGATGGAAAGCACGCCAGGCGTCGAGTAGCTCTCGGTAGCCGAGTGCACGCTGAAGGACGCGGGATGCCGAGGGGAAGACCATCATTGGGCCGACCTCGGAGAGGAAGGCCGAGTGCAAGGCTTCCCGAATCTCGCCATGGAACATCTTCAGCTCCTTGCGCCCGTCCTCAGGTAGTTCGTTCCGACGCTTGAGCCGCTCCATCGCGTTCGATAGCTCCTCAAGGAAAGCACGCACGAACCGGTGTTCGGGGGTATCGAGCGTCTCGTCTGCCTGAGATAGCGGGACGCGCGCGGGCAGGAATCGGCGAGGGGTGACACGGTGTTCCAGTGCCCTCGCAAGTCTCCAATCATAGGCGCGCCGGTCAGGGCTGACGGGCTGGAGGTCGGCTGGTCGCGCGACTACTTCCGTGAGCCCGCTTGGGTCCATGGCAGAGGCACGGTCGATGTCGATGTCACGGTCTTCGGAAACGAGGAGGCGCCGCGGCTCCCGAAGCACAATGCGGAGCGCCCCGAGGATATCGCTGGCTTCCTGTCTCAAGAAGTGCCATGCGAAGAGATCGCTCCGCGGTCGGGTCGATTCGCGGACGCGCAATGCGGTAGGCGCCTCTGCTGCGAAGGGTAGCGTCGCTGCGCGCTCGGAGAGCTGTCTTACCAGTGAATCATAGAAGGCCCGGTAGGCTTCTGGTGATGGGTACTTGTAAGAGAGCACCTCAACGGTGAGGGGGATGGAAGTGCCGCCGGCGTGCACCTCTATCCGAGCCAGGCCGAGCTGGTTCTCGAAGCTGAACAGGACCCCGCCATCCAAGGGGAACCGTCTTGCAGGAAGTCCCACCACTTCGATCTGCCCATGATCTGGAGCGCCGTCCTTCCACTGGACGGCGTACTCGCGCCACTCGTGAACAAGGTACTGAGCGGGTGCGAAATCGGCGCCAGCGTCCACGATGGGTGCGTCGCCAATCCCGCGAAATACGACCCATTCGCTCAGTTGACGCACAGTCATCGGCGGTGGAACCCTGCTATGGAGATACCGGCCGCATGTGGCGCCAGCAAAGTAACATGTTCGCGCTCACCTTTCAAGTGGGGGCACGGGCCAGGCTGAGGGAAGCAGATCCGAGCATATCGACATGGCCAGATCGAGCGACTGCGGGTTCCCATGCTGTGGGGTGGCAAAACTCCATCCCGACTCTTGCCCGTCTACGCTGCTACCCACTCAGATTCGTGGTGAAGACCGCCCAGAACCGGCTGAGCTATGATCCCACTGGTCGCTGGCACGGTGGGGGGAACGGGAAGGCCGGTGGGAGTCCAACGGCTGAGCCAGCGATGAGGCCGAGCACCCTGCTAAGGTGCCGCGTACCCGCGCTGCACCCAGCTGGGCCCGATGCCCTGGTCTGCCATCCCTCCAGATGCGGACAAGCATCTGACTCCGAGGCGACGGCCAGCCTGTGGGGTGGCAGTATTCGATCCGTCTCTCCGCAGGTCAAGAAGCCACCCACCCGTCCTCGTAGCGTTGCACCCCCATGAGGACATGGTGCCTGAAGGCTGGCCCAGACACCTCAGCGCGTCAAAGCTCCAGAAGCGGATGTAGTATTGCCACCCCACAACATGTTGCTTCCGTGCTGGCCCCGATCACTCACCGTGTCGAGGATCCAGATGCGGATTGAACGTTGGCGCCCAGACCAGGCGGCCCGAGATGCAGTCGGCACTGGCTTGCCTACTGCGCCGTGAAGGTCAGCGTCTCCTCGTTGACCTTGACCGTGTACTCGGTGCCCGGCTCGAAGTCGGTGCCAAGCTCGATGATCTCCTCGTGTTGGCCGTAGACCTGGGTGCACGCGATGCCCGGGTCAGTAGGGACACGATTCGTCACGCTGATGGTGATAAGGGTACCATCCCTGGCGAGCTCGTGACCGTTGAACTGGTGGCAGCCGTTCGGGAGGCCGGAGACCACGCGGAGCGCGTACTGCGGTGGGAAGGACTCGCGGATCAGCAGCTCAAGGTCATCGATCGGCGCCGCGACGAGCGTGGTCACCTGGGAGTCGGCAACCTTCTCGGCCCCGTCGCTACGACACGCGGCAGTGAGAGCCAGCGGGAACGCGCCAAGAGCGAGTAGCACCCCGAGTCTTTGAATCGTTGTCATCGTACACTCCCGGTCTTCCATGTCATATGACGCCGTAGCGAGCGCTCGAGTTCCGGACTCAGGGGAGCTGCTGTGGGGTGAGTGTGCTGCCAAAAGGAGTGCGAAGCCGTAGAGCATCTGCCTATCACGCAGAGGGTCGACCGGATCATCGAGGGTTCGAACGGGACTTCCGTGGGGGCCCTGTTGCCTCAGGGCTGGCCCGGACAGCTCGCCGTGTCGACCCCTCAGACACGGATGGAGTTTTGCCACCCCACAATGTACTGCGGCCGGTGTGCTGCTAGATTTGGATGATCGCTGGCTCGAGCGGCGTCTTGCTCAGCGGCTCGGCGCCGTCTTTGGTGATGAGGATGGGCGTCTCCATCCTGAACCCGCCGATGCCTGGCTTGTTGAGCACGAGCGCCGCGATCTCGACCATGTTCTGCTGGAGCACGAGGTCGGCACCGGACTCGTAGGGAGCAGTCGAGTTGGCGATCGCCGGGTACCATTCGTTGCCGAGGATGCCGATGCCGTGGCCGTAGCCCGGCAGAGCGTGCTGGCGGTAGCCGATCTCATCAAGGAAGGTGTCCACCTTCTGCGCCACCTCGCCGAGCGTCGCCCCCGGTCTCAGGCTCTCCAGCAGATGGTTACACGTGGACACGAACGCGGACGACAGCTTGCTCTGTTCGGCGGTGGGCTCACCCATGATGGCGTTGCGCGACACGTCCCCCAAGTAGAGGTCGTACATGCAGTGCAGATCGATGACCACGTTGTCCCCCGGCTGGATCCGTTTCCGTGTCGGCGGCGTGCAGCCTCCCCAAGCGTAGGCCGTGCGGTAGCCAGAGGCTATCTCCTGCCCGCCGGTGAAAGTCCAGTTCAGCTCGCTGCCGGCCTGCCGCATGGCGTACTCGGCAATGCCTGCGACCTCCGTCTCCGTCATGCCGACCTGTATCTCTGCAAGCACCGCCGCCATCCCGAGGTCGCAGATCTCGGCCGCCCGCCGGAAGAGCGCGATTTCCGCATCCTCCTTGAGCAGGAAGATCTCATTCAGCAGTTCGGTCGCGTTCTTGAAAGAGGCGTGGGGAAGCTCGCTGCGCAGGATCTCATACTCGCTCGCCAGAAGGAACGTCTCGATCCTGATCGGTGAGTGACCCAGCTCAACGCCGATGGTCCCCTTCTCGATCCCCCTGGCCCGAATCGACGACATGATGCGTTCCCACATCAGCATCCCGGGCAGGGGGCCCACCGGGTTCACGCTCTTGTAGAAACTGTCGTCCTTGACTCGCTCCGCGTCGAGGGCCAGAACGTAGAGCTCTGGCTCCCCATCCCTGGGGATGACGGCGATCCCCCGCCAGGGGACGAACGCGCCGAAGACATAGCCTACGGTACTCAGCCTGGTGGCGATCAGGAGGTCAATATCCTGCTCGCCCATCCCTTCCTGAATCTTCCTCAGTCTCGCCGGATAGTCGATATGGGTGCCCATCTTCTCACCTTGTCCTGTATACCTGCGAAGGGACTGTAGACGCTGCGGGTACTGATGATACCTGTGGGGTCCCAATATTACATCCGTCTTCTCGCCGGTCAAGCAGTTGTCCACCTGACCTCGCAGCGCCGGACCCCCCATGAAGACATGGTGCCTCAGGGCTGGCCCGGACAGCTCACTGTGTCGACGCTCCAGATACGGACAGGATTTCGGCACCGCACAGGTTCGACTTCCCATCGTTAGGTGCTAGGGGTAGTGCTCCTGGAAGTACTCCCAGGTGAGCCTCGAGATGGTCTGGCCCAGTGGGATGTCCGCGTACTTGGTCGGGATATCCTCTGCGAAGAACGAAAGGGCATAGGCGTAGCGGACGCCGTCCTTGTCGAACCAGACGATGCCTGCGTCGTTGTCGATCCAGCCACCTGAACTCCAGGAGAAGCCGTTCTTGTGGGCCACCGTGGCCCCGCTCGCTCCCGCCGGAATGAGGTACTGAAGTCCAGGCTTGACTCCTGTGAGCTTCTCCAGCAGATAGTCCCGCCACTCCGTGCTCACGACACCGCCGAGGTAGAAGTGTGTGAGGGCCCGATTCGTGTCGTTGGCCGTGAGGGCATTGCTTCGCCCCGGCTCGGGCGAGTCGTTCTGGTACCCGGGAGGATGGTCGTAGAGCGAGGAGGCCGCTCCGAGCGATCTCAGGAGATGGTTGATCTTCAAGACTCCTGCTGACAAGTCCCCCAGCCCCGTCTTCAGAAGGAGCCGTCGGGCCGTCACCGGGTTGCTACTCCAGACGGTGCGGGCGATCAGATTCCCAACCTCGGCCTCGCTGTAGCGGCCCGCTTGCAGGTCCATCACCACCGAAAGTAGAACGAAGAAGTTGATGGTGCATCCAGGTAGCCGGACGTCGCTCCCGTGAACGTCGATGGTCTCGCCGCTCTGAAGGTCCGTAACGGCCACCGCTGCGTTGATGCCGGAGGCCTCAATTTCGTTCCGAAGCCGTTCTTGAAAGGCAAGCAAGTCGTTTGCCTCAGTTTGTGCCGTGACTGATGGCTCCGATGTCGCGCAGGTTGTCGTCTTGAACGTCCCGGTGGCGCTGGGATGCCAGCCGTCGGCCGCCAGGGTATTGACCCTCCAGTAATGCTGACTACCCTGTCGTAGGCTCGCCCATTCGTGGGTGGACGTTGCCGCCGGCAGCGGCCCGACCCTCGCGAAAGTACCCTCTGCAAAGCGATTGTTGAAAAGGCTGAGGTCGAGCCACTGGGGCCCGCTCGGATGAAGGCCTGGGGACCAGGCGAAGGATGTCTTCATCTCGCCCGGGGTGCCAGTACAGGTCTGGGTGACTGCCTGCAGTGAAGCTGCAGGCGACAGACACAGCCCTGAGACGAAGTCTCCTGTTGGCCCGGGGTGCCAGCCTTCCGCATCGAGCACATTGAGGCGATAGTAGTGGGCATCGCCCGGGCGGATACCCTGCCATGTATACGAGGTCACGCTAGGCTTAAAGGGGCCCGCGCTAGCGAAGGTTCCTGGCTGGAAGTCATTGTCGAGGAGACTCAGTTCAACCCAGACCTCGAAGTCGTGCGATCCAAGCCGAGGCCAGGTGAAGGTGAGGTCCACCTTGCCCGGCCACCTGGTGCTGCACACCTGTGACGTCACGGCGGGTATGGGTCTGAGTGCCAGAACGGCAGGAGACGGAGGCGCGGGCGTCGAGGGCGGTATTGCCGTGGACGATGACGAGGCCGCTCTGTGGACACCTCGAATCTCAGATGCTGCCGTGGCTTCGTTCGCAGGTATTCGAGGTACCCCGGGGGCGCTAAGCTCCACCGCCGTGATCGTAAGCACTGAGACCATCAACGCCGTCACCCAAACGGCGGCGGCCAGTCTGACGGCATGGCGTACGATAGCCCTCGCTCGTCGTACCATCTTCCGCAGAGAACTCTCCAGCATGCGGAACGTCATCGCGTGGTGCAGCACTGCTCTTTTGTGTGGCGATTCCCCTCTTCCTTATAACACACGCGGATACTGACGCGTTCACAGCAAGTGGGTGAGGTCTTGTCTCCCTGGCATGGGCTCCCTTGCGTCGGTGAGCGGGGAGCGAGGGCGGAAGCCCTCTCCGGCTCACGGGAGCTCGAGCCACACAGCGACCACACTAAGTGTGGATCGTGATGCCAAACAGGCTATGCCCTGCCCATTCTTGGTTAGCGCGCTTGCCCTTCACGTGACCTCCAGACCACGGACGCCCGCATGACCAGCAGCTCAGGGTGTCAACAGTCCAGATACGGATGGAGTTTTCCCACCCCACAGGTGTGTGGCCAGGTGGTCTTTGCTGGGGCACGTGAGGTCCAGTGGCCGCATGGAAGCAGGCAGGAAAAAGGGGTATCATTCCGGTGATGATCGACAGGTTTCCGCCATCGACGCGGTATCAGGGCAGCAAGAGAAAGCTCATCCCGTGGCTGGACGAATGTCTAGGCGACAAAGTTGCTACTTCTGTCCTTGACCTGATGAGCGGCACAGCAAGCGTTTCGTACCACTTCAAGGCGAACGGCTGTCGGGTCGCGTGCAACGACTACCTCCACTGCAACTACTTGACCGCCGTTGCCCTGGTGGAGAATTCGTCTGTCGTCCTGGCGCCAGCGGATATCGATTTCTTGCTCGAGGAGCCTGAAGATGACCGCAACTACAGGGTCATACGCGAGGCCTTTCCGGGCTTCTTCTTCACCGACTCGGAGAACGCTTGGATCGACAAGAGGATCGCCAGGATAGATAGCCTCGCCACCCTTTACGCTGGGAGCACGCTCAGATACAAGCGAGCGCTGGCATTTCACGCGCTGTCGCAAGCCGCTCTGATGAAGCGTCCATTCAACCTATTCCACCGCAAGAA
Source organism: Dehalococcoidia bacterium (assembly GCA_049678585.1). Taxonomy (GTDB): domain Bacteria; phylum Chloroflexota; class Dehalococcoidia; order DSTF01; family CAZFGZ01; genus CAZFGZ01. The sequence goes on along the minus strand of JBAUEL010000217.1, from coordinate 18,107 downwards.
CCTGCACCTTCGAACGAACGCGGTCCAACGCTCTTTCGGCAACAAGACCACCTGGGATACTCCTTGCGACGTGCTGTTCAGGCGGCTTTGTGATGAGGCCAACTCCGCCGTGTTCTCCAACGACATGAGGAATACCGCCCACAACGAGCCAGCTGAGAAGCTCGATCTTCCGGACACCTTCGATTTAGTCTACCTCGACCCCCCATACTTCGCAGAGGGCCGAGAGCGAGCCAGAAGCGACTACCGCTTCTTGTATCATTTCCTCGAGGGGATGGCGCGATACCGTGACTGGCCGAAACTCATTGACTGGAACGACATGAGGCATGCTCTGAGGCGAGACTACAATGAGCCGAGTCCTTACCGCGCCCCGCCGTCGGAGCTTGGCGGCGTGCTCCTGGCCTGGTTTCGGTTGATCCTGTCAAGATGGAAGGACTCCATTCTTGTCATGTCTTACAAGTCTCCGGGGGTGCCGACAAGACAAGAGCTCGAGAACCTTGTGCGAGAATTCAAGCCCACCGTCACTGTTCATGAGAGCCCCTACACCTATGCTCTGAGCAAGCGGAATGGGCAGCCAAGAGAGAATATTGAACTCCTCATAGTGGGTGAGTAGCGCTCTATGCCTTGGCCAAAGAACCTCCAAGTCGACAAGCGCATAGTGGTCTTGCTCAGCGCGTCGACGTACGAGAGCTACCCCAAGGCTCTTCGAGAGGCGGTCAGCAATGCGTACGACGCAGATGCTACGAGGGTCGACATCAAGATCGATCTTGACCAGGACCGCATGACAATCGTTGACAATGGCTCAGGCATGACGCCCGACGAATTCGACTTCTACTTGCGCGTCGCTGGACGGCAGCGTCGGAGAGCCCGCAGGTCGGCGCTCGGACGTATCAGGATAGGGCAGTTCGGTATTGGATTCCTCTCCGTCTTCCCGTTCTGCCAGGTTGTTCAGGTTGAGTCGACTGTCACGAACTCGCCGGTGGTCTTCAGAGCCACCATACCAGCTGAACAATTTACGACTGAGTCACAAACCCCTGAGGACGTCACTGCGATAGATGTGAACGGCTACGAATTCAGCGAACCGGACCTGCTTCGACGTCACTACACCCAAATAACCCTGAGGGGTCTAACCTACCTCGTTCGCAGGTACCTGGATCCCCCGTCTCGAGCCAAGCCAGCTGATAGCAATACGGTTCGGAGCTGGGATGGCATAGACAGGCTCCGCTGGGAACTTGGAGAGACGCTCCCAGTGCCCTTCACGAAGAAGTCTGTTTTGGGATCGGCTCTGGGCCAACCCGCCAACCCCTTGGCTGTATTCCTCAATGGGAAGCAACTGTTCCGAAACGACTATTGCGAAGAGGTACTTGAGTCGAAGAGAGCCACCGTGGGATCGGCGGACTTCAGGTACGCGATTGGCACATCATGGAAAGCTGTCCACCCGTACGAAGCGCGTGGTCTGAAGATCCGGCTCCATGGCGTCGGGGTCGGACAGCGAACATACTTCGATCTGCAAGTCGCAGGGCGCACGTTCAGCCGACTGCACTGGCTCAGCGGCACGATCGAGATCGCAGCCGGCTTAGATGAATCGATCGCGCTCGATAGAGACAGCTTCACGACGACTGAGAATTACGACGAGGTCCGAGAGTTCTTTCGCGAGAGACTGCGTCGGATGGCCTATGACATCGAAGCAATCGATGTGGGACGGAGACAGATTCACAAGCTTGCCAAGAGCAAGGATATTCCCGCTACGCCCAAGCTGCAGCAAGTCAAGGAGCAGGCGGCTGAGTTGAGCGATCGGGGCTTTGTAGTGCGTGTGTCTGACGATGCTGAGATTGGCAGCGAGCCTGCCACAGTTGACCTGGCCCGCCGCATGGTGACGATTCGGCCGAAGCATCCTTCCTTCTCCGAGAGCATAAGCATTGCTGGGAGATCGCAGGCCGTCCGTTATTCGGAGTGGGACTACACCGTGGGCAAGTATCCCGCCTGTCGTTTGACCAAGGACGGCACAGTCGAAATCAATACGTCATACCCTCCTTTCAGGTCCTCCCGCTTGGGCGACGTCCTCAGGAAGGTTCAACTGATACTCGTTTTCGCCGAAGCGAGAGCGCAGACCAAGGAAGAGCTTTTCGAGCTCGTGCAGCAGGCGTTGCTGGAGGAATTCGGGGAGGACGTCAAGTGAAGATACGTCGCTTTGAGATATGGAACTTCAGGAGTCTGGAAGACATCACCGCTGGTGCGCTTTCCGACGCGGCGGTGTTCCACGGCGAGAACAACACAGGCAAATCCAACATCCTGGCGGCTCTCAAGTTCATTTTTCAGGGGAAGGTTATCAGGGAAGAGGAATTGCCTAGGGAAGTCAGCGCACCACCGGCGCCAAGACCCACGCCGTTCTACTACGGTGAACTGACAGACTTCAGGGACAACTTCCGATGGGGCTCGTCCGGTCCCATTCGATTCAACATCCGGCTCGAAGCGAGTGACAAGGAGCTCGAATCAGTTCCTGACCTTGATCGAGCGTTAGAGTCCGTGCGATCCGGCCCAGGCCATAGCAACTGGATCATCATCACTGGCCTGATCGACCGATCTGGGGACGACGGGCGTATGCAACTGGAGGAGGCAAAGCTGAATGGGGCGATCCTATACAAGTGGGAAGAGAGCGGCAGCCCAAGCTACTTCCCCAGCCTAGCCGACTCCCTGTCGCCGGACGAGAGACAAGAAGCTGCGGAGGCGCTGCTCTTGTCTTTGACCGATCTGGTTGTGGTCGTGGAAAGCGACCGATACTTGACCCAAGAGCCGTCGGAAGGCCCCGGCCAGCTTAGCTCGAGCACTTTCAAGAGATGGCTACACAGGCTGAGTCTGTCTCGGGATGAATTCCCCGTCTACCGCAGAATCACGCAGGCCTTTCAAGACGCGCCATTCGGCTTCGGCCACGTCTGGTTTGCAGAGGACAGTCGAGAGCTCGAGATAATGATTCTCGACAGTAGCAGTCAACGACTCCCCATCGCACGTCTTGGTACCGGCGTCCAACAAGTGCTCATGCTGCTTGCGCGAATTCTGCAAAGCCCTGCGAAAGTGATCGCAATTGAGGAGCTCGAACTGAATCTCTCGTACAAGAACCAGGATCTCGTTCTGAACAAGCTTGTTGACCTCGTGCGGGACCAGAGCTACCCGCTGTCCCAGCTCCTCATTACGACCCACAGCGACCACCTCGGATCGCGGGACGACGTGAAGCGATACAGAGTCCTCCTAGAGGACACCAAGACCAAGGTACGTACTTTCACCAGATCGGATCGCACCGAGCTCTTCCCTCGTTCCCGGGGTAGACGGCGCCCGAAGTTCCGCTAGCCGACCGACGCCCTGGGACATCGAGCATCTGAGTAGCCAATCTCCTGCCGCAGGCGAAGGCACCAGCGCGACGACGTCGGTGAGTATTCGACCGCCCGACCCGCGAACCTTCGACTGATCCAGTGTCTCGTACGCCCGCCACAACCCCTCAGGCGTCCAGGAGCGGGGCGGCGCCTTGATCACCTCAGCCAGGGCCTTGATATCGGCGAAGCGTAGCCGCTGGGCGTAAGGCCGGCTGTATAGGACCTGCAGCGCGGTGATCTCGTCCCTGTGATCGTGAATGAAGCGCTCGAACGACCTCACGAGTTCCTGCGCCCTCTCCCGGGCAGCCTCCGAGTATGCGGCCTCGAGCACTACGTCCTTGCTCACGGTGTCGATGGTCTGCTCGAATCGCTTCTTCATCTGCACGAGCTGATCGCGCAGGGCCGGGTTTGTGGCCAGTGGGGCCGCCGCCTCTTCCAGCAGCCTCCGCGCTGCCTCTTCTAGCTGTTCCTCTGACGGCTCAGCGCTCTCGGGAAGCCCCGCCGCCACTCGCGCGGCCTCGACGTGGCGGTCGGGATTGAGCGCCTCCACCAGTCCGGCGGTGATCGTCTGTAGCGACATACCGCCCGCGGTCCGTGCCAGCGCTTGCCGCTCGGGCGCCCCCAATTGGCGGTCCAACCGCGCGAGCCGCCCGGCCAACGTGCCGAGGATGTCCGAGTCAGTGCTGCCGAACGCGACCGCCTGGAGGAGCTTGTCGAACGGGACTGTCGGCTGGCGCTCCAGCGGCCGCGAATCCGTCAGCTCCCCCTCGCACAGGCCGACGCAGTCCACGATCACGAAGTGCGTCTTGCTCGTCGCGTCGGGGGTAACAGCCCGGAGCAGGGTGGTGTCGATCACCCGCACGCCGCGCCCCTTCATCTGCTCGAAGAAGGTCCGGCTCTTCACGGCCCGCATGAACATCACCACTTCCAGTGGCTTGATATCCGTGCCCGTGGCGATCATGTCGACGGTGACCACGATGCGCGGGTTGTAGCTGTTTCGAAACGAAGACAGCAGGACCTCGGTTGTGAGCCCGGAGGACTTGTACGTGACCTCCTCAACCTCCTCATCGTCCGGCCCACGGCTCGTGGTGACGATCTTCGCCGTGCCTGTCCTGTACGTGATCTTCTGGGCGAATTCGTTGCCCTTCCCGAACTCCACTCGCACGATCTGGACGATGTCATCGGCGTGGCTGTCGTCCTTCGCATAGATCAGGGTCTTTGGCACTTCAGTGCGGCCGGGGAAGATCTCGGTGAGTAGCTTGTCCTTGAAGGTCTGGACCGCCGTACGGATCTGGTCCACCGCCACCACGCTACGGTCGAGTTCCGTAGCATCATAGGTGAGGTCTTCGTCCAGCCTCTCCCAGCGGACTCTGCGGGTCTCCCGGTCGCGGCGGTCGACGAAGAGGCCAGCTTCCACGGTAGAACCCGCCTCGGTGATCTGGGTCCGGATGCGGTAGACATCGAAGTCGACGTTGACGCCGTCGGCCACGGCCTGCTCGTGATTGTATTCCATCACGAGGTTCTGATTGAAGAATCCGAAGGTCTGCTTCGAGGGAGTGGCGGTAAGCCCAATCAGGTAGGCGTCGAAGTACTCAAGCACCTGGCGCCACAGGTTGTAGATTGAGCGATGGCACTCGTCAGTGAAGATGAAGTCGAACGTCTCGATCGGGATCGCCGGGTTGTACACGACCGGCACCGGCTCGTGCACCAGGCCGCCGCCGGCGTCGTACTGAGACCCCTCTTCCAGCGCCGGGTCAAGGTCCGGCTCACCCTTCAGCATAGAGTAGAGCCGCTGGATCGTGGTGATGCACACCCGGGCCACCGGGTCGAGCTTGTTCGAGGTGAGGTGCTGGACGTTGTATAGCTCGGTGAACTTGCGCCCGTCGTCGGGGGTGGTGTACTGCTGGAACTCCTTCCGCGCCTGTCGCCCAAGGTTGGCCCGGTCGACTAGGAACAGGACCCGTTGCGCCCCGGCGAACTTGATCAGCCGGTATGCCGAGGTGATCGCGGCGAACGTCTTGCCGCTGCCAGTCGCCATCTGGATGAGTGCCCGCGGTCGGTCCTCACGCAGGGATTCCTCGAGGTTGCGAACGGCCGTGAGCTGCGCGGGCCACAGGCCCGCCTCGTGGATCGGCGGCATACTCTGCAGCCGCCGCCGGAGCGTTGATCGCGAGGCGTACCCCGTCCGCGCTTCGGCGACCTTCAGTTCTGGTGTAGAGGGGACGTGGGTCACGCGAATAGCAGGCTCAATCCAGGCTGCCAGGGTCTCGGGGCGGTGGAAGTGGAAGACTCGCCTGCTTCGGGGCTCGGGATCGAGCTGGTTGGTGAACCTGGTTTCGACGCCGGTGCTCTGGTACGGGAACGGCAGCGGTCGTATCGGTGCTGGAATGCTGTCGGGGAGGCCAGCGCCGTACTTCTCTGATTGCACCTCCACGCCCGTGAGGGTAGTGCCCTCCGGCTTCGCCTCAACGACTCCTACCGCCTGACCGTCCGCGTAGAGAAGGTAGTCAGCGAACCCGTAGCCGCTGCTCAGCGGGAACTCACGCACGGCGACGCCGCGTGCGGCCGCGAGATTAACAGCATCGGCGTCCTGGATGGTCCACCCGGCCTGGTCCAGCGCGGTATCGATCTGCTGGCGGGCAGCTTCCTCAGGTTTCCCCATCGCCCGATACCCCTCATACGCAGCTAGTATAAGGCTTCGCGCCAGCTCTTGCAGTGTACCTGGGTCGAGAAACGGAGAGACGTTCGCCTAGTGCTGTTCCCTCAGGCGGGGCGTCCTCGCACGGCGACTGCAACCTTTGCTTCCAATCGCTGGCTGGGCTGAGAGTCTGATGCCAGGCTAGGGACCCATTTGGCTCCCCCAGCTGGAGGCTGCCCAATGGATGTTGTGCTCCCCATCATTGGGTTCTTACAGGTACACGATCAGGTCATGGTGTCTGGCTCGCGCCTGCGCAGAGGCACGCGAGCGCCTCAGCGCCGTGCTGGGCCTTCAGCGCGCGGTGACGCTACAGGATACGAACTCACTCCTCCGGTATCTCCACGGTGTTGAGGACGTTCCCTTCCAGGTCCTTGATCTCGATCACCACCCGAGCCGGCGTCTCGCCCGTCAGCACCCTCACCAGACCGTAGTTGTAGGTGTTGAGCTCGTAGTACTCGATATCGGGGAGAAGGCCTTCCAGGACCTCGACTGACACGCCCAAGTTCTCCAACTCCTCGCCAAGGGTCTCCCTGGCTATTGGCCCTACGATTATCTCCCTGGAGCCATTCTCCAAGGTGTTGACCACGGCGGCGTGGAGGTCGGTCACCAGGAAGATGACATTCTGGATGCCATTGTCGCCGATGAAATCCAGCAGCTCCTCTCGCTCGGCGGGGTAGCCCTCCCAGCGATCGTAGGGGAGGAACAGGAACTCGCTCACGGGCACCTCGCTGACGATGAACTTGAACTTGGCCTGCGATGCCTGAAGGGCCTGCTTTAGCCACTCCATCTGCTCCCTGCCCAGGAAGGTGCGCGTAGGGTCACGGAGGGCTTCCTGACAGGCCTCGTCCCCCGTGAGGGTCGGCAACTGCACCGTCTCGCCATCTTCGTCCAGGCAGATGGCCTCAGCGCTGCGGTACTGGCGCTCGTCCAGGATGAACAGCTCCACGTCCTTCCCCCAGCGAAAGATTCGGTACAGCCGGTTGGGATCGTCCTGGCTCTGCCGGATAGGCATGTACTCGAAGAGCGCCTGGCGGCCGGCGGCCATCATGTTAGGGTCCACCGTTTGGCCAGCGAAGTCGTTGACCACCTCGTGGTCGTCCCAGATGGCGTAAACAGAGGTAGCGGCCAGCAGGTCGCGCAGGTGTTCATCCTCCCGATTGACCTTGTAGAGGTCGCGGTAGGCATCCAGGGTCGTAGCAGGTGGGACGCCCTCTATCTCAGGGTCAGCAATGACCATGTCGCCCAGGTAAATGAAGAAGTCGGGGCCATCCTGGCGCACCGTAGACAGGAGGGTAAAGGGCTTGAGGTGGGCAGCCGAATCACCTGAATAGGCGAAGACGACGTCGCGCCCAACGTCTTCCGCAGGAGCGGTCAGAAAGGTGCCGATGGGACTGGCGCTGCCGTCGGGTGAGAGGAAGCGATAGAAGTAGCGCTCATCGGGCTCTAGGCCATCGATGGACGCCTTGACTACGAAATCGCCTTCTGCCTCAGCCCTTACCTTCTCGCTGGCCGCCTCCTGCTCGAATTGCTCGTCCAGCGCCACCTCAGCAGTGACCTCTCCCTCTCCGTCAACCCTTGTCCAGAGGATGACACCGGTGTCGGTGACATCACCGCTGGCGACGCCGTGGGTGAAAGCCAGGTGAGGGGCTTCTTCTCCGCCGCAGCTGGCGACAAGAGCGGCAAGGGAGGCAAACAGAACAGGGAAAACAACCCATCTCCTAACCATTGATGACTCCTTCCAGGAACAGCAATCGCTCCTTCATGTTGGCGGCACAGCCACCCATCAGATGATACCACCTGACACCCAAGGCTCCTTGACTTCCACGCACACTAACGCAATATAGTGTGCGGTCTTCCACTGGGCCTAGAGGTGGTTCTCACCCCGTCGGATGCTGTGTCGGTGGCAGTATAGCAAGTCCACCGGAGCTCAGGGGCACTGCGTGCCTCCACCATGGGAGGCTGGAGGGTCGCGCTGGGCTCGTCTGGTATCTACGGCGTTAGAAGGAGGGACAGAAGAACTGAGAGCATAAGCTCAGCCCCTCGGCCGAGTTCTCAACACCTGCTGTGGCTCTGGAGCGGGAAACGGGACTCGAACCCGCGACCCTCTGCTTGGGAAGCAAATGCTCAACCGAACGCGTGGCTGTCGCCAGAGCGGAAGACGAGTAACAACCGCGAGCGCATGAGGAGCCTCGACGAAACATGCCGGCGGGCCTGCGTGGCCGCCGGCATGTCGCACGAATAACATCTGGAGCCGGGGACGGGACTCGAACCCGCGACAACCTGCTTGGAAGGCAGGCGATCCTGCTGCTCGTCTGCAGTCCCCTTGGTCAGACTCCCTTGTCAGCACAAGCACGTGGGATAGTGCATAGCCGTGCAATGGAGGTTACCTGCGCAGGAAAGGTGATCGGCGGGCTCCCATCTCCCAAGATACCGGTGGACCGTGGGCGGTCAAACTCTCAGCACATTTGGCAGCACACCGCCAGCCATGCCGAATACCCTCATCGGCACCGCCTCCCGGACCGACCGCAGCCTGATAGACACCGGTCGCTTCGCCCGCCTGAGGCTAGGACGCCGGGGGATCGCGCTGGGGACCGATATTGACGACATCAAAGATCCGCCCGTCTGTCCCCACCGCGCGGACCCGGATCTCTGCGTCAGACACCTCCATGTACAGGAAGTGGTGCCGGGAAACGCAGGTGGCTACCCACGGCTGTGGACCCCCGCAGGTGTACGTGCTAGCGCCCGCTCCGCCGGTCACGATGTAGGGGACATCCTCGATGGGAAAGCTCCGCTCGTACAGGTGGTCGTGGCCCGACAGAACCAGGCGGGGTCCACAGTCCCTGGCGACGGGGTCGACCATATGTCGCACGGCAAGGTCAGAGCCGTGCGGCCCAGTGGAGTACGGCGGCTGGTGGCCGTAGATGACCTCGATGGCTACATCTGAGGAGCAGACCGCGCTACGCAGCCAATCGCGCTGTGCCTGGGTGACGTCGGTCCCATCGTAGACAAAGAAGGCCACGTCCCCCACCCCCCACGAGAAGTACTTAGGCTGCGACGGCGATCCCAACACGTCATGGGTAGAAGATCCGGAGTAGTCATGGTTTCCCCAGGCCGCCCGCCACTTGTGACGGTGATGACCGTAGAGACACCTTTCAGGGCCGTAGTAGTTGACGTTCGTCGCGATGCCATCAGGGTCATAGAAATTGCCTCCCGTGGTCAGGACGTCGGTGAAGCCGGTCGCGGCGCGCCAGTCGCACATGCGCGTGGTGATCGCTGCCTGCGCCGACGAACCAGCACCCCAGTCGCCCTTCACCGCAAAACGCAGCCAATCTGGGGAAGAGGGCAGGGGTGGCGTGGGCGTGGATATCGGCACTTGCGGAGCCGTTGGGGTTGACGTTGCTGCGGGCGTTAGCGTTGGTACCGGGGTGGGGGAAGACAAAGGCAGCGGAGTCAGCGCGGCAGCCCTGGGCTCGCTGACGTGCTGGCTATGCCCGCAGCTTAGTGCGCTAAAGGCCAACCCAACTGCACACAGCACGCACACCGCTATCGCAGCCCGCTTCGGCGGGGGATTGGCGGGTCGCGTCCGCTGGCTCCCAGTTGTACTCGCAGCGCTGGATCTCCACGAGGACATGGCGCCTCAAGGCTGGCCTAGACACCTCAGCGTGTCAACGCTCCAGATACGGATGCAGACAGAGTCGCCACCTTGCAGCCGACATCCCAAGCGCCCAGCGGCTATCGTCCGGCCCCTTGCTGCATGCGGCGCATCAGGGTGCGCGAGGTGAACCAGTTGGCGCGGCCCTCGCAGTACTCGTCGAGCCTGTCCAAGAGGCTTTCCTCGAGGCCTCCGGAGAGGTAGTAGGTGGGAGTGAGCATGTTCTGGCCGGGGGCGATGAGGCCCTCCTCCCTGGCCGTCTCCTCCAGCGTGGTCCCCTTGTACACTCGGATCCCCAGGCTGATGCTAAGGGGGTCATCGTGCGCCACCGAGTCCAGGAAATCGAGAGCGCGCCACACTGAATCCTCGGTCTCTCCTGGTCCCCCGAACAGGATAAACATCATGAAGGGCATGCCTACCGCGCGCAGGTCGTTCAGGGCCCTGACGATGTCCCCCTGGGTGAACCCTTTGCGATAGCTCTTGAGCATCCCCTCGGTGGCCGCATCCAGACCCAGGCCCACCCCGGCACAGCCCGCCTCCTTCATCGCCTCCAGCAACTCCCTCGACAGGTCCAGGGGGTTGACCCCCGCATACCAGCGCACGTCCAGCCTTCGCCTGACCATCTGCCTGCACACCGCCATGGCGTGGTCGGCCGGATAATGAAACAGGCCGTCCGTGAAAAACAGCCGATTGGTCCCCAGCTCCCTGACGAGCCGCTCAATCTCCGCTGCGGTGAGCTCCGGGGGCTTCAAACGGGCCCCCTCGGGATCGGCGCCCTCCGGGCAGAAGGAGCAGGTCAGGTCGCAGCCCCGCTTGCTCTCCACGGGGATGCCCGCGCGCTCGGCCAGGTATTTTGGGCAGTCGACTAGGTCGTAGGCCGGGCCGGGCAGGCTGGAGAAGTGGCGCACCTTGGCCACACCCTTGACCACCGCCTTGTCCTCTCGCAGGTAGCAGGCACCGGGGATGCGGTCAGGCGGGAGTCCCTTCTCGATACACTCCACCAGCGCAGGCAGCGAGTCCTCCGCCTCGCCCGCCAACCCATAGGGCACTTCCAGAAGCTCTAGGACCTCCCCCGGGAACAGGGAGTAGGCCGAGCCACCCAAGAGGATGGGGCAGGAGGTGGCCTTCTTCACGCCCCGGACGAACCGCTCGGCCTCCTCCAAGAAGGACTTGTGGCCTATGAGTTGGTTGTTCTCAAGATTTCGCAGCCCTATTCCGACCAGGTCAGGCTCCCATGAGGTCAGGTGGGAAAGGATAGCCTGGTCCGGGTTGTTCTCGTGGCAGAGGTCCAGCAGGCGCACCTCGTGCCCGTGCGCCTGTAGCGTGCCCGTGACGATGGCGGGCCCGACGGGGAGGATGGGGTCGGGTGCCCGCTCCCGATTGGCCGAGATGATAGAGATCTTCATGCGTGCAGTGCGGCTTGAGGAGTAGCCTCTCTGGGGACCTGTCTCCTCAACCCAGCCGTACATCCCTCTAGATAGGGCATACGTCACATCGCCCTGGGAAAGTGCCGCGCAGCTTCAGGATTTCCGCGTTCTCCTCTATCTTTCCAGTCAGAGTTGAAAGGTTGCGATAGAGCTCCCCTACGTCTTCGATTTCATCCCAGGTTGCCATTTCCCGGGCTAGTCCAAAGAAGAGGCCCTGTGCTTGCTCAGCACTCTCTCTTGAAGAGGCGAAAGCCAAACGCTGTGCCTGCCCACGCCATAGTTCCCACCGGTTGTTACCCTCATGAACATTCAGATAAGACGGTTCATATCCTGCGCGCCCAAAGGCCACCATGAGGCCGTGTTTGAACAGGTTCTCGGCAAAACCCTGCTCGAAGGACACGCGAGCAAGGTCACGTGCCGCATCGTCGATTGCCTTCTGTATGCACTGAGCGAGTTGGTGGCAGGCCTCCCGGTAGTCTTCGGCTGTCTGCAGCCATTCGTCAATCTGTCCCCACAGAGGTGAGTCTTTGGCATGCACGTCCCGAAGAGCCCTGTAGAGCAGGCGATCCCTCACCGATAGCCGATCAGGTTGAAAGTGGTCCTGGATAACGCCCCCTGACACTGCCTGGGAAGACGGAATCGGGAACTGCTCTTGCAGGTCTCCGAGAAAGTCAATCAGCTGTCGGTAGTGGCTGGTTAGCGCCGTCTTTAGGGCCTCCCGGCGGAGCTCCTCGGCGCTACCGGCGGCGAGCGCCTGGCGGACATACTTGGTCACCGTCTGCCAGTGGCGCTCAACAGCTTCCCCGATCTGCTTGAACGACTTGCCTTCGTGGTACAGCTCGAGCATCCGCTGTAACTCTTTTTCCGTGATCCGGGGCCCCCGCCCCTTGACACGCCTGTCCATCATTTCGCGGGCTCCGTTCTCACTCTATGCCTAGCTTTGTGATCAAATGTAGTCTGGGTGGCCAGCCTTTGTCAATCAATAACACATGCTACGATCGATTGCGAAAGCTCGACTCCGACTCGCGAGGTCCATCTGCTGCCGTGAGCGCTGACCACAACCGATCGTTCGAAGGGGCTGCCTCTCGCGAGATCAGGCCGGAGACTCAGGAATTCTGCCGCTTGCTCGCTCAAATCCTCCGTCGCACGATCCCGGATCTTGAGCGCCGGACCCGCAAGAGATGTTTCGCCGAATGTGATGACGATGCGCCGCTCGCTTCCCACATGGTGCCGGCCAAAGAAGCACGCCGGCGCCGCATCAATGGCAAAGGAGCAAGATCATGACGGACGCCAGGACTGAGACAGACGTCGAACAAGTGCCAGACCGGGCTCCGTGACTGATGGAGCCGATCCCGTCGTAGCGGTTGGAAGGCTGAAGACCTGATTACCACCAGGAGGACCGGCAATAGCCTGTTGCCCGAGGAGGTTCGAGAACTCCGGGCACTGCGGTCCAGAGGTCTCAGCGTGGGCGAGATCGCCCGCACGCTGGGACGATCGAAGTCGACGGTGCACAAGTATCTGTCGTCGAACGCCTCGAACGCCAATCGAGCACATGAGACAGAGACACCGGAGCCATTCAATGGCCGGAAGGAGGAGAGTCTCCCTCCAGCTCGGGAAGAACGCGAACGGTCGGAGCTATCTCTGACACGCCGTGTTAAGCGGCTGGAGCAACTGCTGACCATGTTGCTGACGTTGGGGACCGTGAGATGTGACTGTGGCCGTGGTTCGTTCGGGTTCGTTCTCCGGTGCTCCGGCTGTGGGGCGACCATGCTCATCCCCTGGCACGAGAACCGCAGGGCCGCTGACTTGACGGGTAGAGTTCTGGGTGGCGAGCCGTCTCCGATCTGGTTTAGGAGAGAAGGCGGCCATCCGCGCTGAGCAGCGATGCGGTCAAGACCGGGGGGGGCCCAGGCTGGCCCAGGCTAGGAAGCGCCAGAGAGCGAAGCTACGGCGCTCTAGCGGACGGCTCGACAGCCATGAGTCGGCCCACGGTTCCAGTCGAAGCAACGGTGGAGATGGAGGGCTAGCATGCGAAAACCATCTTGCCTGGAGCTCACCGCCTACCACGGGGCTGGTCATGCCGTGGCCGACTATCTCCAGCAGCGTCGGTTTGCTGAGATTTCGATCATTCCTGACAAGCTTTGGCTCGGGTGTCGCGTTCAGACTTGCGCTGGGGCCCTCATCTGCGAGACCTGCATCTGCCTCACTTGGGTTTTCTGATCCTTGATCGATCAGATCGATCAAAGCTGTTTTCAGATTCGATCCGCAATGTTCGTTCGTGCATTAAGCAGAACTGGCCTGCGACCGTGGCCGACCGGCACAAGAGTGTCGAAGCCTTCGATCGCTGGCGCAACGGGGAAGGTGAGGTCCCGAACAGTGACTCGTGTCGTCCTTGACAAGGCGGCGAGAACCACATATCGTAAGTGTGTAGATGCTAAGAGGCGAGGGGGCTGACATATGCACAAGCAGTACATCCGCGTCCCGGACTCTCTCGACGCCGAGCTGCGCAAGCTACAAGGGAGCCTGATCCGCGACCTGCTCATCGACGTGTCCTACGCTACGGTGGTGAATGTGGTGCTCATGGCTGGGCTCCTGGCCGCTGACAGGCTAGGCGAAGAAGACTGGCGCACGCTCAGGGCGTTTCTCGTCCACCAAGCAGGAGTACCGGCTGTGGCGGGTACAGGAGACGCGGTGCTCAGCCGGCTGACGGCGGCCCGTGACGGCGACGATGACCACGAGGGGTAGCGACAGCATGGACAGCAATCAGAGGTACACAGCGATGAGGGCGGTCCTCTATGCACGGGTGAGTACCGAGGACCAGGTCGAAGGCCATAGCCTCGAGGCCCAGTTGGGGGCGATGCGGGCCTATGCCAACGCCAAGGGCTGGCAAGTGGTCGGTGAGTACGTTGAGGCCGGCTATTCGGCCCGGTCTGACTCGCGTCCCCACTTTCAGGCCATGGTATCCGACGCCAAGGCTCGCAAATTCGACGTCATCGTTGTACACAAACTCGACCGTTTTAGCCGCAAACGGGAGGACGCCGTCACCTATAAGGCACTGCTGAAGAAGGTGGGAGTTAGCGTGGTGTCGGTGAGCGAGCCCCTGGACCCTGGCTCGCCCGTCGCCGTCATTGTGGAAGGGGTTTTGGAGGCCGTCAACGAGTGGTACAGCGTAAACCTCGGCCAAGAAGTGGCAAAAGGCCTACGGCAGCGGGTAGAGCAGGGACTATGGAACGGCGACCTCCCCTTCGGCTACGCCAAGGGCGAGGACGGCATGGCCCACGTCGTGTCTGAGGAAGCCGAGGTCATCCAGCAGGCGTTCCAAATGTACGCGAGCGGGCGTTACACCTACCAGCAGGTGGCCACATGGCTCAACCAGACAGGCTTTCGACCCCGGGTCAAGCGCCGGGACCGGAGGGAGCGGCAGTACTTGTGGAGCAAGGACACCGTCAAGGACATGCTGCGTAACCTGTTCTACTTGGGGCTGACGAAGTACAAGAGCGAGGTCCTGCCTGGTCTACATGAACCTATCGTGACACGGGAGGTGTTTGACCGCTGCCAGGAGATGCGGAAGAAGCATCATCGCGGGCCATGGTCGTTCACCCCAAGGCATCGGACCTACCTGCTGGGCGGCCTGGTCCGCTGCGCGACATGTGGAACGCGCCTCTGGGCTCAACACCTGTCTGGCCGCGACTACTACCGAGAGGAATCGGCCATCCGGGGCATCCCATGTCCGAATCCTAAGGGTGTGGTTCGTGCCGAGGTTGTCGAGGGGCAAGTGGAGGAGATTATCACGTCCTTGAGGCTTCCTTCCTCCTGGCGAAGCCTAGTTGCAGAGTACCTCCAGGCGTCTGAAGAACGGGAGCGGGCGGCCAGTGAACGGGCACGGTTGCAGGAGAGGCTGCGCAGATTGCAGGACCTGTACTTGGACGGCTATCCCAAAGACGAATACAAGCGCGAAGAAGAGGCCATCCGCACCGCTCTGGACACGCTAGGGGACCCGGAGGAGCAGGAGGTGCTCATCCTGGGGGACCATGTTGAGGGACTGCTGGAGGCGTGGAGCTGCGCCACCCGGGAGGAGAAGAGGGACATCCTGGGAA
The DNA here is from genome assembly GCA_049678585.1 of Dehalococcoidia bacterium. GTDB lineage: Bacteria > Chloroflexota > Dehalococcoidia > DSTF01 > CAZFGZ01 > CAZFGZ01. The sequence goes on along the minus strand of JBAUEL010000217.1, from coordinate 2,868 downwards.
TGATGCTGGAAGGCGTCTATGTGGACGTGGAGAAGAAGCTGGTGCTGGGGCTGAAAGCAAAAGCCCCCTTCACTCCCCTTCTACGGCTCTGCAGCGGAGCCATGAAGGTAATTGATGAAGAGGGTGAACTAGTTGTTAGTGGCGACCCCGAAGGGATTCGAACCCTCGATCTCCACCGTGACAGGGTGGCATGTTAGACCGCTACACCACGGGGCCGCTCTAAGTGCCCAACCCGGATTGCGCCTGCCTGTATCGACGACTTTCCGGGCATGCTTATCTTAGCTACCACCCTCTGACCTGTCAAGAATATCTCCCTGCCGGAGCTGCCTTATTGTGGGGACCAGGGCCTCGATCTATAATCGAGATGACTGAGCGCTCAGCCTCAGCGAGGAAAGGAGTAAGCCATGCCCAAACGATCCCGACGTCGGCCGCGGAAGGGTCAGGCTCGTTCCGCGCAGCCGCCTGCTGCTCCGGCGAGGACCGCCGCTCCATCCAGCGCGGTGTCCTTCCCCCGTCCGGCTGCGCCAGCGCCTGAGCCCGCTCGCGTTCGCGCCCCCACCCGCGACTATGCCTACGTGGCCAAAGAGGTGCGACGTATCGCCTTTGCCGCGGCCGGCATCATCGTCCTCCTCATCGTCTTCACCCTCATCCTTCACTAAGGCCCCCAGCGCGAGGATCGACTGCGGACCGCGCGGGCGGTGCCCCGCCGGGCGCCGGCGCCTCAGCGCAGACGGCCTATAGCCACTGCCACACCCACCCCCACCACTACGTAGCCGAAGAGGTCATCGGTCGGGATGACGCCCTCGCCGGATAGCAGATTCCGGACAAAGTACGCCACAACCACACCGGCGGCAGCGATCACCTGGAGAGGTGGGCCGCGCTTACGGTTGGTGGCCAGGCTGACCGATTCCCCTACCGCGTAGCCCAGGCCGAAGGCCACGAAGAAGCCGAAGAAGAAGCCGAAGCCGAAGGGAAACAGCAACCGCCACAGCAACCCCAGCACCGCGCCCGCCACCAGGGCCGCACCCAGGCCCCGCAGGAGAAACGTGGCTGAGATGTGGTAGGTGGGAAGGCGGCGAACCCTGGCGCATTCCCGGCAGCGAGCGCCCACCGGCGTCTGCACCAGGCAGCGCGGGCAGATCGGCTTCCCGCAGCGGCCGCAGGCTAGCTCAGTTTCTACCGAGGGGTGCGCCGCACACTGCATGGCTCCTTCCATCCTACCCTATCTCACTGACACCGTGCAGGCGTGGGAATGCTCACGCCTACTGCCCCTCTATCTCACTTGGCCGACCCCCTAAAGAGTCTTTCACACATTGTCGATACTCACGAGGGAGTCGATTCAGCCCTTCGGGGTATGCCGGTTGGGATAGTGCGGGCTGAAGTCGGCCCCGGCGCCGGCGCGGTGGTCGCGCTGGCGGGGAGGAACTCACCATGGTGAAGAAGATCCTGTTCACGCTCATCGCCGTCGGCTTGCTGAGTGCGACGTCTGGTTTGGGCGGGCTTGCGGTCTTCACGGACCAGGCGGCCGTCGACGGCAACACTTTTACTACGGGCACCATCGAGATCAGCACCAACCCCACCACCGCCTTGGTCACGTTTAGCGACATGGCCCCCGGCGACGAGGTCACTGCGCCCCTGACGGTGACCAACGACAGCACTACTCTGGAGCTACGCTATTCCGTCACCAGCCTCGCTACGAACACCGATACCAAGGACCTGCGGGCCCAGCTCGACCTGACCATCAAGGAGGACGTCACCACCTGCACCACCGCCGGATTTGACACCGATGGGACCATCCTCTACGACCCGGCCGACCTGGGCGGTGACCCCGCCATCAACGTCATCGGTGACCCGACCCAGGGGCCCGACGCAGGCGACCGGGTGCTGGCTGCTTCCGCCAACGAGGTGCTGTGTTTCAATGTGGAGCTACCGCTGACCACGGGCGACGCTTTCCAGGACGCCACCACCACGGCCACCTTTACCTTTGACGCGGAGCAGACCGTTAACAACCCGTAGTGCGCGTCAGCGTTGGCGGCAGGGAGGCTACAGCGGAGCGCTCAGCGTGCGTCATCAACCGACCGGAAGCGAATTCACCGTCGTCTCCGCCGCGCGGCGTGAGGCGGCGCGTGTTGTGAGGAGAGGCAGGGATGGCCTCCACAACCCGGCGTAATCGTACCGAAAGGCTCTTCAGGCAGGGCTGGCAGTTCCTGTGGCCCCAGAGCTCCTCCCTTCCGCCCTCACCGTGGCTCCGCCTCCGCGGCCTGTCATGGAGGCGACTGCTGAAGCGTCTGCCCCTCTACGCAGGGCTGGTCATGGCCGCCGGCGCGCTCGCCCTGGTCCTCGCCGCCTCGGCACCTCGACTGTTTGGCTACCATACCTTCGTCATCTACGGCGGCAGCATGGCCCCGGCGCTTCGCCCGGGCGACGTAGCTCTGACCAAACCCGTTGCGGCCGAGGACATCGAGGTCGGTGACATCATCGCCACCCGCCCGAATAGCCAGACGACGCCGGTCCTGCACCGCGTGACCGCCATCGAGGAGGAGGATGGCCAGCGGCAGTTCGTGATCAAGGGAGACCGCAACGAGGCCGCCGATCCCAAGCCTGTGCTCCTCCTGGGAAGTGGCGACCGCGTGGTTCACCGAGTACCCTTCGCCGGGTATCTCATCCACTTCGTGCGAACGTTGCCCGGAAGGCTGCTATTCCTCGTGGTGCCCACGGTTCTTCTGGGGGGCATCATCCTCTGGGAGATATGGCGTCCCCGGCGGGCAGCGGAAGTGCCAGCCCCCCTATCGGCCTCTGAGGGCCCGGAGCCGGAAGCAGGCCCCGTGGCCGTTCCCGCTCCAACGCTGGAAGTGGTCGTGCCTGACC
>JBAUEL010000216.1:0-5948 GCA_049678585.1 Dehalococcoidia bacterium | reverse complement strand
ACCCGTTCGCGTGGCGCCCACCGAGCGGTCGTACGCCCGGCCATCCGGCACGGTGTCTCCGTTCACGTCATCATCGTAGTCCCTGGGGATGGCGTTCGGCGGGCCCCCATAGGACGTACCCGAGTACTCGAGGACTGACAGCACGTCGTTGATGATGTTGACGGCGCCGTCTCTGTCGTCCGTGCCGGCGGGGTCGCCGCTGCTGATGTCGGCGCCGCCGCTACCTATGGTACCCAGGGCGGTCACAGGCACGTCGTACCAGTCCCAAGGGTCGCTGGAGCTGGCCGGCGGGGTCAGCCCCGCCTCCGAGGCGTCCGTGCACCCGTCGCAGTCAGCGTCGTTCGCGAACACGCAGCCCCGGCCGCCCGGGTTGCTGGCAGCGTTGAACGGATCGGTGCCCGCCGCCTCCTCTTCCTCGTCGCTGAACCAGTCGCCATCGCAGTCCATGATGGGCAGGAAGCCCAGTGACTTGGAGGTGGGGTCGAGCGGGTCAGTGCCGCTCACGGCCTCACAGGCGTCGCTGTCCCAGTCGGGCTCCGGGTCCTCGGCGGGGTTATCCGTGTTGTCACCGGTGTCGATGGGCTCACCGATGGCGTACGCCCCGTCAGGGGCGTTGTACGGCAGGGTGTCCGCCCAGTCGGGGTCACCGTCGTCGTTGGAGTCGTCGTAGGTTAGCCCCAGGTGGTGCAGCGCCGGGTTGCCGTACGGCTGCGTGGTAAGGAAGGTCTCCGCCACGTAGCAGTACTTGGCCTCTGAGCCAGCAGAACCCGGCGGCGGAGCGCCCGCCTCCCCGCGCGGCTCGGGCTTGCCGTCGCCAACGGAGAACTGGTCCACGCAGTGGTTGTCGTGGTCCAGGTAGGCGCCGGGCGAGCCTGGGTAGCCGGTGCCGTCGCCGGCGATGTAGGGCGCCGGGTCACAGACGTCGCCGACGCCGTCGCCGTCAGTGTCCCGCTGGTAGTCGATGACGGTGTCGCCATCCAGGTCCCTGTCGGCGACCGTGGGGCAGTTATCGCCGTAGTTGATGTACCCGTCGCCGTCCGCGTCCTGCCCGGGATCCCAGGGCGGTGTCGTGTTCCAGGCGCCGCCCTCCTGAACGTTCCCCGCGCACCCCTGCGTCTGGTCAGCGGGACAGGTTGCGTCCTCGTTCGAGTCGCAGGTCCCGGTCAGGGTGTCGCCGTCGAGGTCGTCGCAGGCCTCGTCGAACTTGCTAATCACGCCGTCAGGGACGCCGGCAGGGCCGCCACAGTCGTTGTCCTGGGGGTCGGTCTTGCAGCGGTCATAGGTGTTGGCGATGGTGTCGCCGTCCCAGTCCTCAGCGGTCGACTTCTGAAAGTAGTAGTCGTAGGGGCCGGTGACCGGGTCTCCCACGATCTGCCGGTTGATCTGGCCGCCCAAGGCCGCCTCGCGAACGGTGTCCCCGTCGAAGTCGGAGTCCATAGTGACCCCGTAGAGGTGGACCGGCGAGGAGAAGTAGGGCGGGCAGGTGTCAACCGTCTGGCCGGTGGGCTTGTAGCCAGGAGCGGTGGGGTCGGCGGTGGGCGCGTCGGGGTACTGGACCACGGTCAGGCTGAGGTAGCCCTGGACCTCCGGCACGGTCAGCAGGTTGAAGACCAGGAAGTTGATGTCTATGTACGTGCTGATGGTGTCGGTGATCACGAGCTCGGCGATGCCGTAGGAGCGCCCCTGCAAGAAGGGGCCGTAGCCCGCAGCGTTGATAGTATCGATCAGCGCGTCCGGGGTGCAGTCGATAGCGTCTGGCATGCCGTTGGGGGTGCCGTTGCCGGGTCCCAGCTCGCAGTCCTCGCCGAAGCTGAAGTGGTCGTTCTGGGGGTCGGGGTTGCCGTCGCCGTCAACGTCCCCGGCGGGCACCAGGAAGGCGCTCTGGGTGGGGTACACAACGGCGTCCCAGATGTCGAACGCGGAGAAGAACGGCGGGGCGACGTTGGCGTTCTCCTCGCCGCAGACGGCCTGCTGGCCGCGGACTGTGCCGTCGAAGCCTCCCAGTCCTCCCCCCGCCGCAACGTCGTCTACGTTGTTGGCAAAGACCACGCTGAGGGGTACCACGTTCCCGCAGATCGAGAAGGTGATGTTACCAACGGTGGCTCCGAGGTTCAGGAGCTCGCCGGGGGTGGCCCTGAGCCCGTTTACGGGGATGACGTAGCCCGGGTCAGGGGTGGTGTCCCCATCCAGGTCCTCGGTGTCGCTGGTCTTGTAACCGTCCACCTCCCAGATGGTGTTGGCCAGGTCGAAGTACTCCTCGTCGGAGACTCCGTCCCCGTCGACATCAATCCAGAGGTTGCTCTCGACGTCCGGGCACTCGCCCGTCTCGATGTCATTGTCCATGTCGTTCGTGCAGTGGTCGAGGACTTCCGGCTCCTCATACATGACGATGTCTATGCTCATGGACGAGTCATCGGCATAAGCAGCGGGCGTCTGGCTGCCCAGAGCGAGCACCAATAGCGCCACGACAGCCGCTCCCGCACTCAGAAGAAAGACTTTTCGTCTCATCTAGTAGTCTCCTTTAGTCTCTTTCCTCCTCGAGACTGTCGATACGAATCCCTGCTGAGGTTACCCGCCTCTCGACACCTCCTCTCGTTAAAGACACAGCTACCCCGGGTTTCCGCGTGTTGCGAAACCCAGGGTCTCACGTCCAATTTCCCTTCGGAATACCGCGTCATCAGGACTGATGCTCATTTCCGGCCGGACCGTCGCTCTTGCCACGGACAAGCCGATTACCTACATATCCCGTCGGCGCGGCCTCCCTACCGAGACCGTATTCGGGCAATCCTGTATAGTGGGGCGGGGAAACTATAAGGGACGTACCACCAGTGCTCCTGGTTTACCACGGCGGTGAGATTTTGTCAAGTACCCTGGAAATGAATTTCTGCTATTCTTGCTTCGTGTCTCTGTGGGCTGCTCTCCTGAGGCAAGGCCACAGGTTGACATTCGTGGTAGGGTGGGCTCAGTGAAAAAGGGGCAACCAATGCGCTTTCGTTTGTGGCATGTGCTGTTGTTCGCCGGGGCGTTGCTGCTATCGGCAGGCTGCGGCGGAGGCGCCACCCAGCCTGCGCCCAGCCCGCCGTCGGGCGGCGCAGCCGTCTCCGAGAACCTCTTCCTCAACCCTGACTTCGAGGAAGGCGAACAACCCTGGTTCTCCATGACCACCCAGGCGTGGGGTCCACCCTTCGAGGTCAGCGGGTCCGCAGCAGATAGCGAGAACCAGAGCGCTCTTCTGCAGATGCGCGCGGGGCCCGAGGCGGCCGGCGCCAGGGTGTTCGGCGTTGTCCAGGAGATAACGCCCGAGCACTTTCCGGAGCTGGTGTCCGGCTACTATCGTGTGGAGGACTGGGCCAGAGGCGCCGAGAAGCAGTACGTGCAGTTCGTGGTCATCGTCTTTGAGGCCAGCAACACGCCGGTCACGTCGCCCAACCACCAGATCCGCTATCTGCTGGCCGGGATTGAGGAGCCGCCCTTCTCTATCGGTAACGCGCGCTTCGTGTTCGTCGGCACGGATGAACCGGTGACGGGCCAGTGGGTCTACTTCGAGCGCAATATCCGCGACGATTTTCAGGAGCTCTGGGGGGCTGTGCCCGAGGGCTTCTCCAAGATACGCATCCTGCTCGAGGTGCGCTACGACGACAAGGCGGCCGGCTCGGGCGAGGTAAAGGCCGACGTCTTCTATGACGACCTTTATGTGGGACCGGCTGCGGCTAATCCCAACCGGCCAGAAGAATAGTACTCTACTGTCAGGCACCCGGGGAGGCGAACCCCGCATCAGGAGCACCTCTATGCCAGAGAAACTGTACCTGCTGCTCAGGTGGTTGTGGCTCGGCCCGCTGGCGGTTGCTGTGGGCATCGCGCTCACCGGGTCGACGGCCGCGGCTCAGGAGACCATCGTGCGCCTGGAGACGCCTGCGGAGGAGGTCAGGCTCGAGGGGCCTCCGTTCACCGTGAGCGTGGTCGTGGACGACGTGGTCAACCTGGGGGCGTTCCAGTTGGAGATGGTTTTCGACTCATCGATCCTGCGATTTGTCGAGGTAGCCGAAGGTCCCTTTCTGGGGAGCAGCGGGCGCACCGTTCAGTGCCTGCCGCCTGTGGCAGCAGAAGGCCTGGTGAGGTTTGTCTGCGTAACCCTGGGAGAGACTCCAGAGGGGCCCGAGGGGTCCGGAGTGCTGGCGACCATCACCTTCGAGCCCCTTTCCGCTGGTTCCAGCGACCTCCAGTTCCAGAAGTTGATCCTGGCTGACCCGCCCGGAGAGCCCATCTTTGCGGATTATCAAGACGCGTCCATCGCTGTGGTCCCTGCGGGCGACGGTGGCCTCCGCTGGGTCCTGTGGGGACCGGTCATCGGGGGCGTGGTCCTGGTTGTCAGTGCCGCCGCGGCCTCCTTCTGGTGGTTCCGCCTGAGGCCTCCCGCCGCAGGCTCGGCTGCCACCTCTCAATGACAAGCTGACAGAAGGCCGTCGTCCCACAAGGTCACGCCACACCTACGTGCCTCCACGCCGATAGGATTGTTGGAGCGTAGCATCCGGGTGAATTCCCGCGCTGTGTAACCCTTCGGTTCGATGGGCCACCAGGCGCCCATGGCGTATGCTTTGCAGCGCCTGCCCTGGGCCTGGAGCTGTTATGTCTCGCGAACGCCGCGAGTACTTGACAAAATGACAGGACGGTGCTAAGTAGTAAACGCTGGTGGTATATCCCCTATAGTTTCCCCGCCATCGATATAATTGGAGTGTTGCAAAGGGCTCCCGGCAGGGAGGTCGCGTCGAGTGCACAGCCGCGTAGTTGGCTTGTCCGCGGCAATAGCAACGGTTTGGCCGGGACGCGGTATTCCGAAGGGGGATTGTACGTGAGCCCTGGGCTTCGCAAGACGCGGAAGGCCGGGGTAGCTGTGTGTTTAAGGAGAGGAGGTGTCGGCAGGCGGGTAACCCCAGCAGGGATTCGTATCGACAGTCTGGAGGAAGGAGACTAAAGGAGACTACTAGATGAGACGAAAAGTCTTTCTTCTGAGTGCGGGAGCGGCTGTCGTGGCGCTACTGCTGTTCGCTCTGGGCAGCCAAACGCCTGCCGCTCAAGCCGATGAATCGTCCGTGAGCTGGGACGTGGCCATGGACGACCCACCTACCGGCATTGGTGCCTGCACCAACAGCAACGATGACAGCATCGACACGGGCGAGTGCCCGGACGTCGATTCCAGCATGTGGTTCCAGACCGCTCAGACTGCGGTCTCGGACGAGCCGTCCGTCGATCTGGCCAACATCATCTGGGAGGTGGACGGCTACACAACCAGCACCAGCGAGGACCTCGACGGGGACACCAGCGCTGACCCGGGCCACGTCATCCCTGCCAACGGGCTCAGGGCCACCCCCGGGGAGCTCATCAACCATGGAGCCACCGTCGGCACGATCGATTTCAAGATCCAGTCAAACATCATACCTACCAACGTCGTCTATGCGAAAAACATAGACGACGTGGCAGGGGACAGTGATGACACGGTCCGCGGCCAGCCGGCGGTTTGCGACGTGGCTGAGCCACGCGCCGTGATGACCGACAGCTTCGACGTGTGGAACTCTTCGCGGGGCCCGTTCGTGGTGAGCAACGACGAGACTCAGAGCGACAACTACGGCCAAGGGGAGGATTGCTCACAGCCGGGCGGTACGCCCAACGACATGTATGACGGTATCGACTGCATGCCGGAGGGAGTCATCGCCATGCTGAACGCTTCGGGGCTTGGGCCGTACCTTCAGGGGCGCGGCTTCGGGCTCGCCGATATCGAGGTCAGCCCGATCATCACCATACCCATAGACATCAACTTCCTCTCGTTCAACTTGCTGGGAGAGTCGGAGGTGCAGGGCTACATGACCAATACGCTGATACTCTACCCCCACATGCCCTCCCCCGACCCGAGCGACCCTGGCTACGATTCTCTTGCTCAGACGATCCTGACC
>JBAUEL010000215.1:0-7222 GCA_049678585.1 Dehalococcoidia bacterium | reverse complement strand
TGCGCATCTTCCGGGGGGACGGCGGCGTCCCCTTCAACCCGTGAGCGGGCTTCTCATCAGCCTGGAGGGCGGCGAGGGGTGTGGGAAGAGCACCCAGGCCGGGGAGCTGGCACGCCGTTTGCGGGAGCTGGGACGCCCAACCACCCTGACCCGTGAGCCCGGCGGCACCGCGCTGGGTGAGCGTCTGCGGCAGGTGCTCCTCGATCCCGGCGCGCCCCTGGACGCCCGCTCCGAGTTCCTCCTGTTCGCGGCCGCCCGCGCCCAGATCACGGCCGAGGTGATCAAGCCTGCCCTGGAGCGAGGGGAGATCGTGGTCTGCGACCGCTTCGGCGACTCGTCGCTCGCCTACCAGGGCTACGGGCGAGGGCTAAAGGTGGAAGAGATCCGCGCCATCAACCAGGTCGCCACCCAGGGCCTGCGGCCTGACCTGACGGTGCTGCTGGACCTGGCGCCCGAGGCCGGGCGCGCCCGCCAGGGCGGCCAGGGTTCTTCGGACCGGTTCGGGCAGGAGGACCTCTCATTCCACCGGCGGGTGCGGCGGGGCTACATCGCCCTGGCGGGGGCCGAGCCGGAGCGCTGGCTGGTGGTGGACGGCGGGCAGCCCCAGGAGGAGGTGGCGGAGGCGGTGTGGACGCGGGTGCGGCAGTTCTTGCGCTAACGCAGTAGATTGACGCCTGAGCGTGCCCCAGGCTATCTTGGCTCTAGCCTCTTCTTTCGCCAGGGAAGGCGTACCGCGTATGGCCGGAGTGCGTAATCAGTTCCGCGTCGGCAGCATCGACCTGCGCATCCTCAGCGACGGCGTCTTCTACGTGGATGCGGGAGCCGCCTTCGGAGTGGTGCCCCGGGTCATGTGGGAGCGCTACGTGGACAACATGGATGAGCAGCATCGCATCCCTCTGGGCCTCAACTGCCTGCTCCTGCGCTCCCAGGGGAGGACCATTCTCATCGAGACCGGGGTGGGCGACAAGGACGGCGCCCGCAGCGTGTCCTCGCCCGTGGCCGAGGTCAACCTCCTGGCGGAGCTGGCGACCTCCGGGCAGCGGCCGGAGGACATCGATACCGTCATCAACACGCATCTGCACGCCGACCACTGCGGCTGGAACACCCGCCGCCTGGCCGATGGCCGCCTCGTCCCTAGCTTCCCCCGGGCCCGCTACATGATCCAGCGGGGCGAGTGGGAGGTCGCCACCCATCCTAACGAGCGCACCCGCAGCACCTACCTGGCGGAGAACATCTTTCCCGTAGAGGAGGCGGGCGTGCTGGAGCTCATCGATGGGGAACTGTCGGTGACGAAAGAAGTGACCGTCATCCCCACGCCCGGCCACACCGCCGACCACGCCAGCGTGGTCATCGTCTCCGGTGGGGAGATGGCCATCTACATCGGCGACATGGTGCAGCACGAGGTACAGCTCGAGCGGACGGCCTGGGTCTCGGCCTTCGATGTGCTGCCCCTCATGTCTATCGACTCGAAGAAGCGCATCATCGAGCGGGCCATCCGCGAGCGGGCGCTGGTGATCGCCGTCCACTGCCCCTACCCCGGCGTGGGCCGCATCAGCAAGACTGAGGACGGCAAGCGAAAGTGGGAGCCGGTAGCATGAGGCTCGCTGGAAGCCACTGTCACAGTCATGAACGCTGAGCCCGAGACCCTGCGCAGCCTACCCCTGGAGGCCGAGCACCGAAAGGCCGGCGCGCGCATGGTTCCGTTCGTCGGCTGGCGGATGCCCCTTCAGTACAAGGGCATCGTCGAGGAGACGCGGGCGGTGCGCCAGCACGCCGGCCTGTTCGACGTCTCCCACATGGGTCGGCTCTTCGTGGTGGGCCGTGACGCCGCTGCTCTGCTCCGCCGGGCCGCCACCTACAACGTGTGGGACCTGGCCGAGGGCCGGGGGCACTACGCCCTCCTCTGCAACGATGAAGGCGGCATCCTGGATGACATCTTCGTGTACCGCCTGGACGAGGTGCGCTTCCTGGTGGTGGGGAACGCCGCCAACGCCGAGCAGGATCGCGACCACATCGCCGGGCTGGTGCGGCCCGGAATAGACACAGAGCTGCTGGACCGCCAGGCCACCACAGTCATGCTGGCGCTCCAGGGGCCCGACGCGCCTGCCTTCTTCGCCCGGGTCGTGGGCCCCCATATTTCCGAAAGCGTGCCCCGCCACCGCTGCCTGGAGTTCGAGCTGGGGGGCTACAAGGCCTTCGTCTCCCGCACCGGCTACACAGGCGAGGACGGCTTCGAGCTGGTGGCCTCGGTGGAGACGGGCCGCTCGCTATGGGAGCGGCTGCTCGCTCTGGGCGTGGAGCCCTGCGGCCTGGGCGCCCGCGATACCCTGCGTCTGGAGGTGGCCCTCCCCCTCTACGGTCAGGACATCGATGCCACCAGCAATCCCTGGGAGGCCGGCCTCGGCTGGGTGGTGAGCCTGGACGATGACGCCGACTTCGTCGGCCGGCCGGCTCTGGTGTCGGCCAGGGAGCGGGGCGTGGAGCGCCGCCTGGTCTGTCTCCAGGCGGGCGAGCGGGGCGTCATCCGCACCGGCTACGATATCTTGCACGCGGGCCGCAAGGTGGGTAGAGTGAGCAGCGGCGGCTTCTCCCCTACCCTGGGGACAAGCATCGCGATGGCTTACCTTCCCCTGGCTCTGACTGCGGAAGGGACTGAGGTTCAGGTGGACGTGCGGGGCAGGCCTTTGCCGGCCCGGGTGGTGCCCAGGCCCTTCTACCGCCGTCGGAAGAGCGCTCCCTGACCGAACGAGGCTGCTCATGTCCAGCCCGTCCGACCTCCGCTACAGCAAGGAGCACGAGTGGGTCCGCGTCGAGGACGGGGTGGGCACGATCGGCATTACCGAGTACGCCCAGGACCAGCTCGGCGACATCGTCTACCTGGACCTGCCCGAGGAGGGCGCTACCATCAAGCAGTTCGAGAAGCTCGGGGAGATCGAGTCGGTGAAGGCGGTATCCGACCTGTTCGTCCCGGTCAGCGGCGAGGTAGCGGAGATCAACCAGGAGGCCGTGGACTCGCCTGAGCTGGTGAATCAGGACCCCTACGGTCGGGGCTGGCTCCTGAAGGTGCACCTGAGCGACGAGAGGGAGGTCGAGGGCCTGCTCTCGGCTCAGGAGTACGACGAGCTGGTGGCCGCCGAGCAGGCCGAGGAGGCCGGGGGGCCCTAGGGAAGCCCCATCGCCCATGCCCCACCCCTACATCCCCGCCACCGAGGAGGACCGCCGGGCCATGCTGGAGGCCATCGGGGTCTCCTCCGTAGACGAGCTGTTCGGGGACATCCCACCGGAGCATCGCAACCCTACCCTCGACCTACCGCCGCCGCTTTCGGAGCCCGAGCTCCTGCGGGAGCTGGGCGATCTGGCCGGGCGCAACCGGCCGGCCGCGCAGATGCCCTGTTTCCTGGGGGCCGGGGCCTACCGGCACTTCATCCCCAGCGTGGTCGGCCAGGTGGTGAGCCGGGGGGAGTTCCTTACCGCCTATACTCCCTACCAGGCCGAGGTCAGCCAGGGCACCCTCCAGACCGTCTTCGAGTTCCAGTCGCTGGTCTGCGAGCTTACCGGCATGGAGGTGGCCAACGCCGGCATGTACGACGGCGCCAGCGCCCTGGCGGAGGCCTGTCTCATGGCCGCCTCCATCACCGGCCGGGGGAGGATCGGTCTTCTGTCCACGCTTCATCCCCGCTATGTCGATGTCGTGCGGACCTACGCAGGGGGCCGGGGCCTGGCCGTGGACCTGATGGAGCCCGACGCCGTGGCCGGGCTGGGCGACCAGGCCTGCCTTGCCTTCCAGCAGCCCAACTTCTTCGGCTACCTGGAGGACGCTGATGTGCTCTCCTGGGCCGCGCACGACGCCGGGGCTCTCCTCATCGCTGTGGTAGATCCCATCAGCCTGGGGCTGCTCCGCCCGCCGGCCGACTACGGGGCGGACATCGCCGTGGCCGAGGGACAGCCGCTGGGCGTGCCTCTCAGCTACGGCGGGCCCTATGTGGGGATGTTCGCCTGCCGGCAGGAGTACCTGCGTCAGATGCCCGGCCGCCTGGTGGGCCGCGCCCAGGACGCCGAGGGTCGCACCGGCTATGTCATGACCCTGCAAACGCGTGAGCAGCACATCCGCCGCGAGCGGTCCACCTCTAACATCTGCACCAGCGAGCAACTCGTAGCCCTGGCGGTGACCGTCTACCTGTGTATCCTGGGCAAGCAGGGGCTCCGGCAGGTGGCCGAGCTTTGCTACCACAAGGCCCACTACGCGGCGAACCAGATCGTTCAGCTATCGGGCTACTCCATGCCCCTGGAGGGCGTCTTCTTCAAAGAGTTCGTGGTCCGCTGCCCGCTGCCGCCGGCGGAGGTCAACGGTGGTCTGCTAGAGAGGGGCATCATCGGCGGGCTGGACGTGAGCGACCGCATCGAGAACGGCATGCTGTTCTGCGTTACCGAGATGAACATACGCGAGGAGATCGATGTCCTCGTCGAGGCGCTGGGACAGATCGGAGGAGGCAGGTGAGCGAGCGCCGGCGTGAGCTTGGTGCGACCCTCTCCTTCGACCTGAGCCGGCCGGGACGGGTGGGCTGCTCCCTGCCCCCCTGCGATGTGCCACCCTCGGAGCTGCCGCCGCCGGGGTGCCTGCGGGAGGAGTTGACCCTGCCGGAGCTCTCCCAGCTCGACGTGGTGCGCTACTTCACACGTCTCTCCCAGCTCAACTTCGGGGTGGACACCGGCTTCTACCCTCTGGGAAGCTGCACCATGAAGTACAATCCCAAGCTCCACGAGGACGTGGCCGGGCTGCCGGGCTTCGCCGGCCCGCACCCCTTGCAGCCGCCCGAAACCGTCCAGGGCGCCCTGGCCCTTATGTATGAGCTTCAGAGGCTGCTGGCCGAGGTCACCGGCCTGGACGCGGTCAGCCTGGCTCCTGCCGCCGGCGCCCAGGGCGAGCTGGCCGGCATCCTCATGGCCAGGGCCTATCAGCAGGCCAGGGGCGAGCCCCGTCAGCGGGTACTGGTGCCCGATTCGGCCCACGGCACCAACCCGGCCACCGCCGCCATGACCGGGTGCCAGGTGGTGAGCGTCGCCTCCGACGGCCAGGGCAACACCGACCTGGCAGCCCTGGCGCAGGGCCTCCATGAGGGCGACGTGGCCGCCCTCATGCTCACCCTGCCCAGCACCCTGGGCCTCTTCGAGCCCAACATCGTGCGCATCGCCCGCATGGTGCATGAGGCGGGCGCCCTCCTCTATGGCGACGGCGCCAACCTCAACGCCCTGCTGGGGCAGGTGAAGCTGGGCGACCTGGGCTTCGACGTGGTGCACCTGAATCTGCACAAGACCTTCAGCACGCCGCACGGAGGGGGCGGCCCGGGCTGCGGCCCCATCGCCGTCAGGGCTCACCTGGTCCCCTTCCTGCCCGACCCTCACGTCGGGCGCGATAAGCGAAGCGGCCGCTACGTCCTGGCCCGGCCTGAGCAGAGCATCGGCCGTCTGGGGGCCTTCCATGGCAACTTCGGGGTGATGGTGCGGGCATATGCCTACCTTCGCAGCATGGGCGCTGAGGGGCTGCGTCAGGTTAGCGAGCAGGCCGTCCTTAACGCTAACTACCTGCTGGCCCGCCTGCGCGACGCCTATCGCCTCCCCTACGACCGCCGCTGCATGCACGAGGTGGTCTTCTCGGGCTCGCGCCAGAAGGCCAAGGGGGTTCGCACGCTGGACATCGCCAAGCGGCTCATCGACTACGGCTTCCACCCGCCGACTATCTACTTCCCTCTCATCGTAGACGAGGCGCTGATGATCGAGCCCACCGAGTCGGAGTCGAAGGAGACCCTGGACGCCTTCTGCGAGGCCATGCTGGCCATCGCCAGGGAGGCCGAGGAGGACCCGGAGCTGGTGCGCTCGGCGCCCCAGCGAGCGCCCCTGCGCCGCCTGGACGAGGCCACCGCGGCCCGCAGGCCCGTCCTGCGCTGGCGGCGGGAGGAGGCCGGGAGGGCATGAGGCCGCTGCTGATGCCCTCGACGGCGTCAGCGCTGCTTCTCGTGGCTGCGGTCCTCCTGGCCGCATGCAGCGGTGGCCACCACAACCCGGTAGTCCCCACGCCGACCTCTTGGGTGAGCGATGTCATCCCCGCGTTCAACCCTGCCCCCTCGACTAGGTCGACGGCCATCTCCACGCCTGTCACCATCCCGGCGGCACCGCCCGCGGACCATATTCAATTGCCCGAGGGTTTCGTGGCCTTCGTGGTGGCCGAGGGCATCGATCGTCCCTCCTCCATCGCTATCGATGAGCAGGGGCGCCTGTTCGTAGCTCAGACCGACGGGCCTGTGCTGCGCCTGGAGGACCTCGACGGTGACGGCGTGTACGAGAACCTCGTGGAGTACATAAGCGGCTTCCAGGTGGTGAGCGGCCTGGCCTTCTCGCCCCGGGGCGAGCTGTACGTCTCCAGCCGGGGCCGCGTCAGCGTGGTTCACGACCTCGATGGGGACGGCCGCGGCGACTGGGTAGAGGATATCGTCTGGGGCCTGCCCCACTATCGCCATCAGAACAACGGCATCGCCTTCGGCCCCGACGGCAAGCTGTACATCACCAACGGCTCCACCTGCGACGACTGCATCGAGGCGGACCCCCGCTCGGCTACGATCCTCCAGGCCAACCCTGACGGGAGCGAGCTGCTGGTGTACGCCCGGGGCATCCGCAACTCCTACGACCTCGTGTTCACACCCGACGGGCAGCTCTGGGCCACCGACAACGGCTCCGACATCCCCTGCACCACCGTCGATGAGCTGAACCTGATCATCGAGGGTGCCGACTACGGCTGGCCCTACTTGCCCGACTGCGACGCCCTGCAGCCCCGGGAGGGGGCGAGGCCGCCCACCGTCGCCATGGGCTTCAACACCTCTTCCGACGGTATCGATTACTACGAGAGCGGTCTCTTTCCAGAGGAGTACTGGGGCAACTTCTTCGTGGCCCAGTTCGGCCAGTTCAGCCCGTTGGTGGGCGATCCCACCCTCGGTAAGAAGGTGGTACGGGTAAGGCGCAGCGGGTCCTCTTATGAGGTGCTGGAGTTCGCCCTGGGCTTCCTGAGCCCCCTGGACGTGCGGGTGGATGCGGACGGCAGCCTGCTGGTGGTGGACTGGGCCACCGACCGGCTCTACCGCATCATGTACGTGGGCGGTTAGCAGGCTGCCGAAAGAGTCGCCACTCGCCCTTCGACGGGCTCAGGACGAGCGGTTCTCAGATTCCGCTC
>JBAUEL010000214.1:0-3685 GCA_049678585.1 Dehalococcoidia bacterium | reverse complement strand
GGTCAAGGTGGGCCGCTTCCCCTTCCGCGCCAACGGTAGGGCGCTGGCCATCGGCGCCACCGCGGGGATGGTGAAGCTGGTAGTCGATGCCGAGTACGGGGAGATCCTGGGCTACCACATCATCGGGCCGGAGGCGACTGAGCTCCTGGCCGAGGCCTCCCTGGGCGGCACCCTGGAGGCCACCTCGCGCGAGCTGGGCTGGGCGGTGCACGCCCATCCGACCCTCTCGGAGGTGGTAAGAGAGGCCGCCCTGGCCGTGGAGGGGCGGGCCATCCACTTCTGGAGCGAGTGAGGGAGCGGGGCGCCAGCGCTAGCGGCCGGGGCACGTGCTGGCTCATGCGAGTAACTGCCCTGCGGCACTCCTCCGCCTCCTCCTTCTCCGCCGTTCATGCGCGTTCCCGTTCGCAGAGGCATTGAGCCGCTCTCGTCCAATATCACGTCTTGACAAATCTCCTCGGTAGGCCTAGGGTAGGCACGCATCAAGGCGGGAGGTGCACTCCTCATGCTGTGGCCGCTACAACCCAGCGCAGGCGTGCTCATGCGATCCGTCTGGCTTCCAATTGCGGGTGTGCAGTGCCCGAGGCGCCAGCAGGCAACGCCATTCCAGACTCGATTAGTGAGGCGGGATCTTGGCAGATAAGAATACCTCTGGTGGCGCGGCACCTACTGGCGTGCCGACAGAGCAGGTCAAGCTGGTTCTCACCGTCGTTTCGACGTTCGGGGTGGGTTCAATTCTGGTAGTCATTATTGGACGCCTGTGGACCCTCGCCTATTTCGAGTACTTCGGACTTACCACTGCTGATCTGGAGTTTAGCATCGACGATTTCGCGTTTCGAAGCCTGGAGGTTCTGATCAGCCTGGGCCTGGGGGGGATCGGCGTGCTGGTTGCCTGGCACGCGAAAGCCGTATTCAAAGCGGCGGGGCTTCGGTCATTTCTGCTCGAAGTCGCCGCGGTCGTCGGGGCGGTGCTCTTCATGTTCTTAAGCCTAGGGCCCTGCGTCGACCGATGGTCGTGGCTCGCTTGGCCGGGAATACTCGGTGTCGTGAGTGGTATCGTCCTTATCTTCATGATCGTGCTGGTCGCCGATGTCTGGTTCGGACCTGAGGACGAGCGAGAGACGCCCAGTGAGGGACAGGAGGAGCAAGAGGCGCCCAGTGAGGGACAGGAAGCAGGGCTGCTGAAACGCCTTCTCGAATGGCTCGGCGGAATCAGGATCGTACGCGCCGCGATAGCGAACTTGAAACGCCCTGTGGAATGGCTTGGTGGAATCAGGGTCGTTCGTGCCGCGATAGCGAACTGGCGTAAGCTTCTCGCTGGAGGCATGATGGTGTTGCTGCTCTTCGTATACATCCCGCTCGTCACAGGGCGTCTCGCGAGAATCCAGGCGGAGAGTGATCTAAAGGAAGGCCGCCTGCCGGTTGCCATTCTCGAGTCTATGGAGGCCCCGCTGCCGAGCGCGATCGCCAGTGACGAGCCCGAATTCAAATCGGAACCCGTGAGAGTCATCCTGGCCCAGAGGCAGAATACCTACGTGCTCGACTCGACCCGGTGCAAAGCTATCGGAGAGCTAAAGGTGGAAGAGATCGACGGGGGCACCTTCGTAAGGGATCCGAACGTCTGCAAGGTCTTCGCGATCCCCACCTCGCGCCTGAAGTCGATAGAGTATCGAATGGTGACAGGCACTCCGCCATCGAATGATACGTCCTTTTCGGCACAGGCAGTCGATCCCGGCGAGCCGCTTGACGTGACAGTGTGCACAACGGGCGCATCCGATGATGAGGGCATCCATTGCCAGGAGGACCACGAAGAGGTGTCGTTCTACAACACGATATGGTACAAGGTCAGTCCAGTTGTCGCTGGCACCCTCCTGGCCAGGGCTACCAGCCTGGAGGCTGACCTTGAGCCCATCGTGGCGGTCTGGGAGGGGTCTGAAGAGGGTGTCGTCCAGCCCAAAGTAGCGCCGGGCTCGGGTCCCGGCGGACGCGCCTGTGAAGCCAGCAGCGACGGGGACGCAGTAGGTACAGTCGCGAACCTAAAAGCTAACAAGACCTACTTCGTGGTGATCGGAACGCAGGACGATCAAGAGGGTGATTTTGGAGTGCACATTCAATTCACGACTGATGGGCTATTCTACAGCCGCGATGTAGAGATAGATGAAGACATGCAGCCCGAAGTCCAGGTTGAATGCGTAGACGACCGGGTCGAACTGGAGCTCCGCGAAGTCGACAGGACAACCTACGAGTGGAAAGCCTTGGACGCCAAACCAGCGGAATTCTTCCTCACGCGTGAGGAGCCGGACGAGAAGGCTGATTTCGCCGAAGGCAGCGACGCCAAGGAAGACCGCATGCCGCTTGCCCTCGTTGGAGAGCTTGAGGCCTACGAAGAGCGCACGCTGCTTGCCCCCGTCGGGGTGCTTGAACCGGGCACATGGACGCTCGAGGTGCCGGACAGCTTCGTCGGCCAGGTGAGGCCAATTCTAACTAGGACCCTTCAGCACGACCTTGTTCTCGCGTTCGCTGATACCTCGGCTCCACCGCTGAACGATATCCGGGCCCAGGCAGCATTATTGCTCGTAATCGATCCAGGCAAGATACGTGACAAGCTAGGCCTGGAGGGCTTGGTCATCTTCGAACCTAAGTCGCATGATCCAGATGCTTTGACATTCGACCCAGGCGAAGACCCCGTGTCCGCAGCCGGCGAACTCCTCGAGCAGGCGGGCATCTCAGCCGAGGAGTTGAAGAAGTTACGGGTCCAAATCCATGTTTACCCGGCGACGGAGGAAGAAAGGGGTGCCCTCCGCACCGCCGCGGCCATGGTGCGGAACCAAGTTGCCGCATTGGGCGTGACAGCGACCGTTGACCAAGACGCGTGTGAGGGGATCTGCATCTGTGTCTTCTTCCGGAAAAGGGCATACAGCATCTCGACTGCATCGAGCGAAGAGGCGGCGGCAGTCGGTTCCACGAGCTAGGTGCCAAGATCCGGTGCTCACCCAGTGTCGGGCCCGAGCACCAGTAGCGAAGACCGTCCCGGCCCGCCAGACTGCTTGCGAGTGCACCTCGGCCGTCAGTCGCCCAGGCGGGCCTCCGTCTCGCGGAGGCGGCGGCTCAGCACCGTCAGCATGGACAGGGCGATGTGGGGGCTCTCTTGCAGCTCCGCCATGAAGTCCCAGCGTGTTAGCACCAGGAACTCGGCATCCTCCAGCGCCCGCACGCTGGTGGAGCGGAGATAGCCGTCCAGGAGCGCCATCTCGCCGAAGAACTCCCCGGGGCCCAGGACGGCAAGTTGCTGGGGCTTTTCGCCCTTCAGGCCCTTGACGACCTCCACGCGGCCCTTGGTGATGACGAAGAAGCCCGCCGCCTGGTCGCCCTCCGTCACCACCATCTCCCCCGCCGCGTGCTTGCGGGAAACGACCGCCTTCGCCAGGCGGGCTAGGTCCGTCCGCTTAAGCTGTGAAAACAAGGGAACCGAGGCCAAGACATCCTCGTGGGCCATCAGGCCACCTCCTCGCACCTCTGCTCGCCAGAGACGAAGCGTATTCTACGCGGCCAGGACCTCCCCTGCAAGCGGGTCATCTCGACTAGACCCATCTGCTAGACGGTCTGGCCCGCCGCCGACCTAGCCGCCCTCCCCCCTCAAGTCCGCCTCCACCATCATGCGCACCAACTCCTCAAAGGAGACCGTGGG
>JBAUEL010000213.1:0-16860 GCA_049678585.1 Dehalococcoidia bacterium | reverse complement strand
GCTACGCCGAGCGCCTCGCCGTCGCGGGGGAGATGGGCGGCCGCTGGCTTCGAGATCGGGAGGGCGTCCTGCGAACCCTGGAAGCCTGGCAGGAGTGGTGGCGGGACGTGCTCCTGGTGTCGATGGGACGGCCGGAGCAGGTCACTCACGTGGATCAACTGGACAGGTTGCATCGCCAGGCCGCAAAATGTGAAGTAGGGGTCGCCCTCCGGGCGCTGGAGGCTGCGGCCAGGGCGGCCGGCGAGCTGGAGGAGAACGCCAGCCCCGTGCTGGCGCTGGAAGTGCTCATGCTCGACCTGCCCGCGCCGGAGGCGGCCACTTCGGTCAGATCGGGATGAAAGGAGGCGGGACTCTCCCTCCGTGAGCGGTAGACCGTCAGCGAAGATCGAGGGTCCCGGGATCGGCTAGATGGCAGAGCAGCGAGTGCCTGTGGGCGTGCGATTCAAGGAGGCAGGCAAGATCTACTACTTTGACGCCAGCGGATTCGATCTGGACGTAGGCAACTACGTGCTGGTGGAGACCTCCTACGGCGAGGACATCGCCCGGGTGGTGGTGGCCCCGGATCAGGTGGTGGCAAGCGAGATCAAGGAGACCCTCAAGCCGGTCATCCGCCTGGCTGAGCCCGAGGACCTGCGTCGCGCATCCGAACGCAAGGAGAAGGCCACCAAGAACATGGAGACGGCCCATCAGAAGGTGAAGGAGCATGGCCTGGATATGCGCCTGGTCTCCGGCGACTACGACCTGGACGGCTCCGAGCTCACCTTCTACTTCACCGCCGGCGAACGAGTGGACTTCCGCTCCCTGGTAAAGGACCTCTCGTCCACCTTTCAGGCCAAGGTGCAGCTTCTACAAGTAGGCGAGCGGGACAGAGCCAAGATGGTCGACGGCATCGGCCGCTGCGGCGAGCGGCTCTGCTGTAGCTCCTGGCTCACCTCCTTCCCCACCGTCTCCATCAAGATGGCCAAGGAGCAGGACCTTCCCCTGAACCCCGGCAAGATCTCCGGTGTCTGCGGCCGCTTGCTATGCTGCCTCACCTACGAGTACGCGGCTTACCGCGAGCTCCGGGGCACCCTACCCAAGGTAGGCACCCGCCTGTCCACCCCCGCCGGCGAGGCCAAGATCGCCGGCATCAATGTGCCCAAGCAGACCGTCACCCTGCTGCTGACGGAGAGCATGACCACGTACGAGGTCCCCGCCTTGGAGCTCCAGCTCCAGTACGGGACGGTGGTTCGACCTGCCGAGCTGGTGGAGGCAGTAGAGACGCCCCTCCGGAGGGAGGAGGAAGCGAGGATTCAGGGCGAGGCGACCGCTACCGAGGCGCCGGCCGCGGCTGAAGGGGCCCCAAAGACGCCCCCGGCAGAACGTCCCAAGCGCCGCCGTCGGGGTCGCCGGGGTGGACGACGAAGCTCCCGCCGTCCGTCCCCCCGATCTGGCGAGACGCCCCAAACATAGCCTGTCTCATCACACACCCGTTTGCACGCAGGCTATTGCGCCGCGGCAGGGGCTGTGCTAACATCGCCGCTGTGCTTCCCGTCACCATGGCGGGTCGCAGCCGGCGGGGTTTCTCATCGCCCTAGCATTCAAACTGGCCTGCTGGCGGCTCTCAGAGCTGAGGCTGCCGGGGGCTTTTTAGCGCGCTCGATGCAGGAGGTGCGGCCATGTTCCGCCGGGGCGTAATGCCCCGGGCTTGATAGGAAGGGGGGATCGATGCACGTTACTATCGACGGGTTCGGAGGGGACCCGGAGCGGCTCGCCAGCGAAGAGCTCGTGCGGGACCTGTTGGAGCGTTACCCGGCCCGCATCGGGATGACCAAGATAGCCCCGCCTCACGTTCAGCGTTACGTGGGGAATAAACCCCAAGACTGGGGTATCTCCGGCTTCGTCCTCATCGCCGAAAGCCATATCTCCATTCATACCTTCCCCAAACATCGCTACCTATGGATGGACATCTTCTCGTGCAAGGGCTTCGACACCGCCCAGGCACTCGAGGACGTTCGCCAGGAGTTCGCCCTGGCCGATATCCGCACCCACGTCCTCGAGCGCGGGCTGGAGTATCCCCATGCCGTGGCTGCCGCCCTGCCGCTGACCGCGGCCGAGCGGCAGCGGCTCACCGCCTCCGTGGGGGAGGCCACACCGTGAGCGAGTTCTTCCACACCCGCGTCAAACCCTTCCCCGTCAGCGAGCGGGCCACCGCCGCCGAGATCGTGGAGCGAATGGCCGGCACCTCCTTCCAGGCCCGCAACCTGGCCCAGGCAGTTCGCATCTGGTCGCACATGCTGGAGGACGAGGTCACCATCCTCTTCGGGCTGGCCGGGGCCATGGTGCCCGCGGGCATGCGGTCCGTCATCGTCTACCTGATCGAAAACCGGCTCGTCGATTGCATCGTCAGCACCGGCGCCAACCTCTTTCACGACGTCTACGAGACCCTGGGCAAGCCCCACTGGCAGGGCAGCCCCGAATTGGACGATGTGGAGCTGGGACGCAGAGGCATCAACCGCTTCTATGACGTGCTCGCCCCGGAGACCGACTTCTCCCAGGCCGAGGATTTCGTCACCGAGTTTGCCCTCACCCTGGAGCCGGGCCGACCCTACACCACCCGCGAGTACTTCGAGCTCCTGGGCCAGGCCCTCATCCCGGCAGCCCAGGAAGAAGGCATCCTGACGGCGGCCGCCAAGCACGGCGTCCCCATCTACAGCCCTGCCCTGGGCGACAGCGTCCACGGCATGGCCATCGCCGCGACGCGGGTACGCACGGGTCAGGCCATCCTCTTCGACATCATCGGCGACGTGCTTGAGACGGCCCACATCGCCCTCACCGCCAAGGGGACGGGGGTAGTGTACATCGGCGGCGGCACCCCCAAGAACTTCATCCAGCAGGCCGAGGTGGCCAGCTACATCTACTCGCGGGAACTCCCCGGCCACAAGTACGGCGTCCAGATCACCATGGACCAGCCCCAGTGGGGAGGCCTCTCCGGGTGCACGTTCGAGGAGGCCCAGTCCTGGCGCAAGATCGCCCCCGACGCCAAGACCGTCACCGTCAACGTCGAGGCCACGGTGGCCCTGCCCCTCATGGTGAGCGCCCTGGCCGAGGGCAGCGCCAAGGCCATCCGCAGACGCAAGCGCCCCGCCATCAGCTTCGAGGGAATGCAGGGCGCCTGGCACACCCTGTCCAAGGACGGCCTCCGGCCCGCCGCCCGCTGAGCCCCGCCGTGGCCGACGAGCGCTTCTATCCGCCCTTCTCCTTTGCAGCACCCCCTCCTCAGTACACAGACTACAGTCGGTCACGGGTGGTGGTGCTGCCCGTCCCCTACGACTCCACTACCACCGGCCGCGCGGGCGCCAGCGACGGCCCCCGCGCCATCATCGACGCCTCCGAGGACATGGAGCTCCACGACCTGGCCCTGGGCTGGGAGCCCTATCGGGCCGGTATCCATACCCTACCCGAGCTGGCCGCTCACACCGGTAGCGCCCAGGCCATGGTGGAGCGCATCCAGGAGGTGGTGGGGGAGCTGCTGGACGGGGGCAAGTTCGTGGTCACCCTCGGAGGGGAGCACACCGTGGCCGTGGGCGCCCTGCGGGCCCACGCGCAGCGCATCTCCGGTCTCTCCGTGCTGGCGATAGACGCTCACGCCGACATGCGCCAGGAATACCTGGGCACCGCCTACAACCATGCCTGCACCCTGCGCCGCCTCTCCGAGCACGCCCCGCTGGTAGTAGTGGGGCTCCGCAGCGCCAGCCTGGAAGAGGCCGCCTACATTCGCGAGCAGGGAATGGCCTTCTACTCGCCGGAAGCGCTACGCGGGCTCGCGAGCGGCGCTCAGAAGGTGGCGGCCCAGCTCACGGAGAACGTGTACATCAGCATCGACCTGGACGCCTTCGACCCGTCGCAGATGGCCGCAGTGGGGACGCCAGAGCCCGGAGGCTTGCTCTGGGACGAGGTCACTGCCCTGCTGGCGGCGGTAACCCGGGAGCGACACATCGTGGGCTTCGACGTAGCCGAGCTGGCGCCCGCCTACGGGCCCCGCGCCTGCGCCCAGATGGCCGCCAAGCTCACCTATCGCCTCATCGGCCTGGCCCTGGGAAGGCCCGAGGAAGGCTAGAGGCCCTTCTCACTTAACCGCGGCCGCTGCTTGCTCCCTGAGCGCGCGGAGCTGCTCCATGTGCTCCCGTTCGTGCCCGATCATGAGCCCCACCATCTGGCGGATGCTCATGCGACCGTACTCAGGGTGGTAGGCCGGACGCGCCCACTTCCACTGCACGATGTCGGACAGCAGCTCAATCATGCGCGTACGAACCTCTGAGATTGCGGCGAGAATGGCGCCGATGTCCTGCTCCTGGTAGTTGTGCTCGCGGACCAGGGCCTCCTGATCATAGGACGGGAGGAAGGGGTTCTCCTGCGTCGCCGCCATCTGGAATCGCCGATGCCAGACCTGGGCGTTGTCCAGCAGATGGCCGCACACTTCCTTGATCGACCACTCACCCTCGCCAGCGCGAAACTGCAATACTCCCTCCGAGAGGCCATCGACCTCCTCAGCTACCTGTCGCGACAGAGCCTTCAAAGTCTCCACCAGGTCTAGGTGGCTGCTGCTGCCGGGCTCACTTCGCGGATAGATGAATGCCATTATGTCGATTGGGTCTCAGCAGGATGGTGTGATCTTCTCTATGGCCCGTGCGCGCTCCTCCTGTGCGGCTCGCACCAGCGTCTGAACCGAGACCACCCGACCTCCTCGCAGGTAGAGCCGCGGCACCCGTGCGGTGATGCCGGTGAGAATCTCGTAGCTGATGGTATCGCAGAGGGCCGCCAGCTCCTCCACGATGATCTCCTCCTGGCCCTGCCGCCCGATGATGACCACCTCGTCGTCCAGGGCCACGCGCCGGACCTCGCTGACGTCGGCTACGCACATGTCCATCGCCACCCGGCCCACGATGGGTGCCCGCCGCCCCCGGATGAGCACACCGCCGCGATTGGACAGAGCCCGACGCAGGCCGTCACCGTAGCCGCACATCACCAGCGCCACCATGCTGGGCCGGGAGGCGGTCCAGGTGCGACCGTAGCTGACGCTCTCGCCCGGCTGCAGGGCCTTCAGGCGGGCGACCCGGCTCTTAAGGGAGAGGATGGGCCGTAGCTCGGCGGTGCGGCCCACCTCGGCGGAGGGGTAGCAGCCGTACAGGCCGATGCCCGGCCTCACCAACTCCAGGGAGAGTTCCGGCATGTCCAGGAGGGTAGCAGTGTTGGCCACGTGACGCAGAGGGACCCAGGGCAGCCGCTTCGCCACGTCCATGAATAGAGCGAACTGCTGCATAGTGAAGCCCTTGTCACACTCGTCGCCGCAGGCGAAGTGAGTGAACAGTCCCTCCACCTGGATGCCGGGAAGTGTTCGCAGCCACTCCGCCAGGGCCACCGCCTCCTCCGGAGAGAGCCCATAACGATTCATTCCCGTCTCCACCTTCAGGTGCACGGCCTGCTCAACACCCCGCGCGCTGGCGAATCGGGACAGGGCCAGGGCGAGTTGGCGCGAGTTGACAGTGAGCGCCAGGCCCAGCTCTACGGCGGTCTCGGCCTGGGCGAGCGGGGTATGGCCCATCACCAGGATGGGCGCGCCGATGCCTCCGCGCCGCAGCTCCTCCCCCTCGTCTACGCAGATGACCCCCAGGCGCTCGGCGCCAGCGGCGAGAACCGCTCGGGCTACCGCAACAGCGCCGTGGCCGTAGGCGTTCGCTTTCACCACCGCCAGGAGGGCCGCACCACCTGCCCGGCGCTTCAGCTCACGGACATTGTGCTCCAGACCGTCCAGGTCGATCTCCGCCCAGACGGGCCGTCCCTGCCAGGTCTCCGAAGCTCTAGGGTCTCGCTCCATGCTCCACTTAAGAAAGAGGCCTGCCGGCCGGCCGGCATGATCGGCCCCCCTAAGGCACCAGGGCCCACTCCTTGGGCAGGCGATAGGAAAACATATCGTTGGTGAGCCGCTCACCGTCGAACACGCGACCCCGGCCCGTTCGGGTAATCTCCCGGTAGCTGTTCTGAAGCTGGACGATGCGCCGAGCCGGCAGGTTGAAGAGAACAGCCCCAGCCTTCACCGGCCGCAGGCTGGCCTCGCGCGTCAGGTCGTCCACGATGCGAAAGACAGGCTGCTCATGGGGCCGGCACATCTCCAGCGCCTTGTGGATAGCCTCGTAGCGGCCCTTCACGTTGCGTTCATCGAAGATAGCCAGGCCGTTCAGCACGTGCTCGCGAAGCGTATGATAGAAGGGCTCGCTGAACTCCAACAGCTCCCCCAGGGACCCGGGATTGATCACGCAGCCCTTCGCCAAAGCGGCCAGCACTTCACCATGGGCAATGAAGCTAACCCCTCCCTGTCGGTCGATGACCGTGCAGCGCAATACGTTCATCAGGATGGTCCCAAGCACCTTTTGACCAGATTACCGGGGCAGTGTAACATCGACCCCAACCGGTGTCAAAGGGAAAGAACGCATGCTCCCTCTCATGCTTATCAAGCTTTCTTCCAGGCTCGGCTTCTACTCCGCCGTCGTCCTCGCCGCCAGCATCCCCCTTCTCACTTCGGCCTGTCAGGAAGCCGGGGAGCCCTCGGCGACCCTTTCGCCGACGCCTCCCCCAGCCGATCCCCAACTCGCCCACACCTTCGCCCGCAACGGCCAGTACGACGAGGCCCTCGCGGTTTACCAGGCCATCCTCGACCACGGCCCCGCCACCATCCGACAGGATGCTCGCCTCGCCCGTGCCCGGCTCTTCTTGAATGACCATCGCTACCAGGACGCACGCACTGAGCTGGATGCCTTTCTGGACGAGGCACCTCCGGGGTCAGACCTCGCCGCTGCTCGCTTTTTGCTCGCCCAGGCGCTGGCTGCGCTCGGTGACACCGAACAAGCCCTCAGCATGTACCAGGCCTACATCTCCGCCGGAGGCGGTGCCAGTACCTACGCGCGCATGGAGCGGGCCCTCTTGCTCGCCGAACTGGGCCGCTCCCAGGAGGCGGAAGCCGAGGCAGACAACGCGCTGCCGGCAGGTCTCCCCGACGAGGTCCGCCGCTCCTTCATCCTGAACCTGGCCCAGTCCCACGAAGGCGCGGGAGCGCTTCCGGAGGCCCGCCAGCGATACGAGCAGCTCTTCGAAGAGAGCCCCGTAGCCGCCGACCAGGCCCTGGCCCTCTGGCGTTCTGCGGCCATTCGGCGAGCCCAAGGGGACCCGCTCTGGTCGCATGACGCCCTCACCGTCCTGGTCCAATACCCCGCTACGTCGGCCGCTTCCGCAGCCCTGGACGAGCTGCTACCGGCGGGCGTCGCCGTTGACCCCTACTACCAGGGCCTGGTGCACCTGCGAGCCTTCCGCAACGAGGAGGCCCAAGCAGCCTTCGAACGCTACCTGGCACAGACCCCGCAGCCTCCTCTGGCCGGCAGCGCCACCTACTACTGGGCGGTCCTCGCCGAGCGTCGCGGCGACACCGAGGACGCCCTCGAGGCCTACACACGCGCCCACAAGCTGAACCCCCGGGGCCCTCTGGCCGACGATGCCCTGTGGTGGAGGGCGCGCCTGCTCGAGGCCGACGGCCGCCTCTCTGAGGCCGAGCTTGTCTATGACGACCTCCTCACCGTCTATCCCGACTCCGAGTGGGCCGCAGAGGCCTCGTTTCGCCACGCCCTGGTGGCCTACAAGCAGCGCCGCTACGAGGACGCCACCGGGCAGTGGACCCTCCTCGCCCGAAACGCCCACGGCGACGAAGCGGCCCGCCTCCTGTTCTGGGCAGCCAAAGCAGCCCTCGCGGCGCACTCGCCGGACGGCCCCGCTACCCTGGAGCGGGCTGCCGCCGCAGCCCCCGACAGCTACTACGGCCTCCGCGCGGCGCTCCTCGCCTCTGATAGCCCACAGGGAGACCCACTAAAGACAGATGTCGCGCTGCTCCCCGATGACGCCCCCGATTGGAGCGCCGCCGATGCCTGGCTCGCTGACGCCCTACGCATGGACCCCGCCGTGGCCGTGGACCGCATCCTCCTGGACCCGCGCTGGGCGCTGGGCCAGGAGCTCCTGGCCCTCGGGATGCGAAGAGAGGCCTCTGCCGAGTTCACCACGCTCCTCGACAACGCCGCGGGCGATGCCGCTGCCCTCTATCACCTGGCCCGCGCCTTCCATGCCCTCGCCCTCACCGACCTCTCCGCGCGGGCCGCAGCCCGGCTTCTTAGCCAGCTTCCGCCGGAGACTGCCGCACGGGCTCCACCCGAGGTGCTCCACCTGGCCTATCCCGCGGACTACGTCGAGGTCCTGCTGGAGACGGCCCAGGCCCAGGACATGCCGCCGCTGCTCCTTCTGGCGCTCATCCGCCAGGAGAGCTTCTTCGACCCGCTCGCCGGCTCCGCGGCGGGAGCCCTCGGCCTCACCCAGGTCATCCCCTCCACCGCCCAGGCCATCGCCGAGAGCTTGGACGAAGAGGACTTCCAGACTCGGGACCTCCTTCGGCCCGCGGTCAGCCTGCGCTTCGGCGCCACCTACCTGTCGGACCAGCTCGACACCTTCGACGGCAACCTTTACCACACCCTCGCCTCCTATAACGGCGGCCCCGGCAACGCCCTGCGCTGGCGCGACCTCTCGGGCGGCGACGTGGACCTTTTCCTGGAGGAGATCGATTTCCACGAGAGCAGGCTCTTCGTCAAATTGGTGATGGAGCACCTGGCTCGCTACCGCCAGCTCTACGAGGGCCTGGAGCGTCCGGCCCTGCCCGCCGAGCAAGTCCAGCGCAATTGACACCCCCCAGGGGCTGACCTATACTGAGGCCTAGCCTCGATCCCGAAGGAGATGCGGCGTGCCCAAGCGCACCTACCAGCCCAAACGCATCCCGCGAAGGCGCAAACACGGCTTCCTGGCCCGCATGAGCACGCCGGGTGGGCGTAACGTGCTGCGGGCGCGCCGACGCAAGGGGCGTAAGCGCCTGGTGGTCGTCTAGGGTGCCCACCTGCCGGCGGGCAGGGATGCACAAACAGCAGCGGCTGAAGAAGCGTCGGGAATTCGCCGCCGTCTACCAGAGGGGTCGTCTCTACACTCATAAACTGGTAGCCTTGCGGGTGTTGCCGAACGGTGCGGCGGAGACGCGCTTCGGGTTCAGCGTAGCCAGGGGCATCGGCAAGGCTGTGATGCGAAATCGTGTCAAGAGGCGCCTGCGGGAGGCGGTGCGCCCCCTTCCAGTGGCGCCCGGCTGGGACATTGTGATCAGCGCCCGGCGTCCGGCCGCCGCCACCCACTATGATACGTTGCAGGATGCGGTGGCCGGACTCTTTTCGCGAGCGGGCGTGCTGCGCCAGGAGTGCGGAGAGGCGGAGAAAAAAGGGGGATGAAACGGGTGATCCTGGCGGCTATCCGATTCTACCAGCGGTGTGTCTCGCCGGGGATGTCGCCGGCATGCCGATTCCAGCCCACCTGCTCCCGCTACGGGTACGACGCCATCGAGAGGCACGGCCTGCTGCGGGGCGGCTGGCTAACGGCCAGGCGGCTCCTGCGATGCAATCCGTTTCATGTGGGTGGCTATGACCCGGTGCCCTGAAGGCCCCGACGTTTCACGTGAAACAGTTCGGAGATGGAAGGCGGGCGCTTCATTGAGAGGACAGCGCCTCGCGCGAGGCTTCCGGCTCTGGGGCTTGACCCTGCTGGTGGCAGCCGGGTTCCTGCTGACCTCGTGCGTCGGCATCGCCTCGCCCGAGGGCTGGGCCAGCCCGGTGGCCGTGCCGGGAGGGATCCTGGCGGCGAACGAAGACAAGCTCTTACTCGTGGACCTGGATTCCGGGAAGGGCCACAGGCTGTTTCCACCTGAGGACGGCGACGGCGAGAAGGTCGACCCCATCGCCCTCTACGGTACCCCCGCCGTGGATGACGACCGCGCTTACGTCCCCGCCTATGACGGCACCCTCTATGCCGTGGAGTTGGAGAGCCAGGCAGTGGCCTGGCGATTGGAGACCGACGGCCCCCTTATCGGCGGCGCCACCCTGTCTGGAGAGACGGTCTACGTGGGCTCCTCCGACGGCAAGCTGTACGCCGTGGACGCGGCCACGGGCAAGCTGCACTGGCCCTTCCAGGCGGACGACGAGATCTGGTCGGCGCCGGCGGTGGCAGGAGAAGCGGTGTACGTGACCTCCCTGGACCACAGAGTCTACTCCCTGGATGCCGCTACTGGCCAGATCCGGTGGACCTTCACCACCGCAGCGGGAGTGGGCTCCCCGCCGGTAGTGGTGGGTCAGCAGGTCTTCGTAGGCTCCCTGGACAGCCACATGTATGCCCTGGACGCGGCCACGGGAGAGGAGGTATGGTCCTTCGAGGCGGGCAACTGGTTCCTGACCAGACCTCTGGTGGCGGGTGATACGGTCTACGCCGGTAATCTCGATCACAAGATATACGCTCTCGATGCAGCCACCGGCGAGCCGCGCTGGAGCCCCTTCGAGACGGAGGCGCCCGTGCGAGCCTCACCGCTGCTCGCGGGAGGGGTGCTGATGGTTGTGGACCGCGAGGGCAATCTCTACGGGCTGGACCCCTCGGATGGGGCAGCGCTCTACGGCCCGATCTGGCTGGAGTCAGATGTGCTCGCCGACCCGTTGCTGCTGGGTGACGAGGTGTTCGTGAGCACCACCGACGGCAAGCTGCTGAGGATAGACCCAGAAACGGGCCGACGGCTGGAGACCGTCGACCTGCGTGAGACAGAGTAGCGATGGACATCATCATCTACCTGTTCAACGCCGTCCTAGTGGAGCCAATGACCAACGCGCTCGTTGTGCTCACCAGGGTGCTCTTCGGGAACTTCGCCCTCGCCATCATCGCCTTCACCATCATCATACGCGCGGCCACCTGGCCCCTGACCCGCACTCAGCTCAAGGCCTCCCGGGCCATGTCCACCCTCCAGCCGAAGACCCAGGAGATCCAGAAGAAGTACAAGGACCCCAAGCGCCGCTCCGAGGAGACCATGAAGCTCTATCGGGAGGCGGGGGTGAACCCCATGGGCTGCCTCTTCCCCATGCTCATCCAGTTCCCCATCTGGATCGGCCTCTACCAGAGCATCCGCTTCACCCTGGGGGGCACCCCGGAGAGCCTCATCGACCTCTCCCAGCGGCTATACCCTTGGTCCTATATCCGCAACGCCGCGCCCCTGGAGAACACCTTCCTCTGGCTGGACCTAGGGCAGCCCGATACCAGCCTCATCCTGCCTATCCTGGTGGGCGCATCCATGTGGGTGCAGCAGCGCATGATCACCCCCCAGGCTACCGACGAGCGGCAGCAGTCCATGAACAGAATGATGCTGTGGATGATGCCGCTCATGTTCGGCTGGTTCAGCATGACCGTGCCCAGCGGGCTGGCTCTGTACTGGGCGGCTACCAGCGTAGTGGGCATCTTCATGCAGTACTTCTACATGGGCCGGAAATTGGACTTGCGGACTCTGTTCACCCTCCCCGGGGCACAGCCGGCCCGCCCGGCGCCGCAACGGGAGCAGGCACCCAGCGGCGAAGCCGAGCAGGCGGAAGAGGGCGAGGAGCTGGTGGGCGCTGCGGTCGGCGGGAGCAGCGGTAAGAGTAAGAGAAGGAAGAGACGCCGTGGCAGACGTCGAAGCAAGCGGTAAGACCGTAGAGGAAGCCGTAGAAACGGCTCTCCAGGACTTGGGCCTGGAGCGTTCCCAGGTCGAGGTGGAGGTGCTGAGCGAGGGCCGCAGCGGCATCCTGGGCTTCGGAGGCGAGGATGCCCGCGTACGCGTCCATCCCCTGCTGCCGCCGGGGGTGACGGGGGACACGGAGCTGGCGACAGAAGTACTGGAGAACCTGCTGAGGCTTATGAACATAGATGCCGAGGTCACCGTGCGCCCGCCGGAGACCCCTGGCGACGGCTTGGGGCTGGCGAAGGCCGTCCTGGATGTCCGGGGCGATGACCTGGGCATCCTCATCGGCCGACGGGGCGATACCATGAGCAGCCTTCAGTATCTCGTGAACCTCATCGTCAGCCGTCGCATCAAGACCAAGGCCGCCTTTGCGGTGGACATCGAGGGCTACCGGCGGCGCCGGGAGCAGGCCCTCAAGGCGTTGGCCCTGCGCATGGCGGAGCGCGTCCGCAGCACCGGCCAGACGGCCACCCTGGAGCCCATGCCCCCTAACGAGCGCCGTATCGTGCACCTGGCCCTGGCCAAGGACCAGTCGGTCGTCACCTCCAGCATGGGTGAGGGCGAGAGCCGCAAGGTGACCATCGCCCTGCGTCGTTAGGGAAGGCGCCGACTCCATGCCTGTGCCCGACTTCCTGGTCATTGGGCACCTGGTGAAGGACCTGAGGTCCGACGGCTGGCGGCCCGGGGGCACGGTGACCTTCGCCTCCCTGCTGGCGCAGCGGATGGGGCTCAGTGTAGGCGTGGTTACCCGCGCAGGCCCCGACGTGGATTGCCGCGCCCTCCTGCCACAGGCGGAGGTCATCTGTAATCCTTCTGAGGCGACCACCTGCTTTGACAACCGCTATGTGAACGGCCGTCGGCGCCAGTGGGTTTCGATGAGGGCAGCCGCCATCACTCCGGCAGACGTACCCCTTGCCTGGCGGGCCGCCAGGATCGTGCTGCTGGGACCGGTGTGCGGAGAGGTAAGCTCGGACCTGATCGAACTGTTCCCCGGTTCTCTCGTGGGAGCCTCCGCCCAGGGCTGGCTGCGACGCCTGGACGCGCAGGGCCAGGTACGACGCCAGCGCTGGCGCGGAACCCCCTTCTGGCGAGGTGCCCAAGTATTGTTCGTCTCCGAGGAAGACCTGGGCCGAGGGCGGGAGGACCTGCACCGCTGGGCCAGCGAGGTGCCCATCGTGGCCTTCACCAAGGGCTGGCGGGGCGCCCGCGTCTTCGCGGCCGGCCGCTGGCGAAGGCTGCCCCCCTTCCCTGAAGAGGAGGTGGACCCCACCGGTGCGGGCGACATCTTCGCGGCCGGCTTCCTCGTCCGCCTGTGGGAGACCGGAGACATCGGCGAGGCGGCCCGTTTCGGCGGGGCCGCCGCCAGCCTTTCGGTCGCCGCAACCGGCGCAGAGGGCATACCCACCCGCGAGCAGATCGAAGGGCGGCTGGCCCGCTATCCGGAGGTCCGCCTGCGATGACTACCCTGGCCCTGGCCAATCAGAAGGGCGGCGTGGGCAAGACCACCACCGCCGTCAACCTGGCGGCGTGCCTGGCGGCCCGAGGCCTCCGGGTGCTCATCGTAGATGCAGACCCCCAGGCGAACGCCACCGCCGGCCTGGGCCTGTCAGCAGCCGGCCGGCCCAGCATCTACGAAGCCCTGCTCGGGGAGACACCCCTCCAGGAGGTGATCCTGGAGACCGACCAACCCAACCTGTGGCTGGCACCATCCAGGGCGGACCTGGCCGGTGCGGAGGTAGAGCTGGTGCCTCTGATGGCTCGGGAGTACCGGTTGAGGCGGGCCCTGGAGGGAGCCTCGGAGCGGTACGACTTTATCGTCGTGGACTCCCCGCCCTCCCTGGGCCTCCTGACGATCAACGCCCTGGTCGCGGCCGACAGCGTGATCGTGCCCGTCCAGTGCGAATACCTGGCCCTGGAGGGCCTGGGGCAACTCATGCAGACCCTCGAGTTGGTCCGCCGCAACCTGAACCCGCGCCTGCGCCTCCAGGGCCTGCTGCTGACCATGTACGACCGCCGCACCAACCTGTCGCAGCAGGTAGCAGCGGAGGTGCGCCGCCACTTCCCTAACACCTTCGAGATGATCATTCCGCGCAGCGTGCGGGTGAGCGAGGCGCCCAGCCACGGGCTGCCCATCACCGCTTATGACTCCGGGAGCCGCGCCAGCCGCGCCTACCAGGACCTGGCCGACGAGGTCCTACGGGCTACCGCCGCTCGGCGGGCCGGCGCGGGCATGCCACTGTGAGGTGACCGCTATGAGCAAGCGCAAGACCGGCCTGGGCCGAGGCCTGGAGTCCCTCATCCCCCGCGCCGCCCCCAGCGTGGAGGCGGTGGACGTGGACCTCATCGTCCCTAACCCTCATCAGCCGCGGGCGAGCCTGGGAGAAGAGTCGCTGCGCGAGCTGGCCGAGAGCATCCGGGAGCACGGCATGCTCCAACCCCTGCTGGTCAGTCGCACGCAGGACCCGGGCGGGGCCCTCACCTACCAGCTCATCGCCGGCGAGCGCCGCCTCCAGGCGGCCAAGATGGCCGGCCTGGAGAAGGTGCCGGTGGTGGTGAAGGAGATTGCCAGCGACCAGCTCCTGGAGCTGGCCCTGGTCGAGAATCTCCAGCGGGCCGACCTCAACCCGCTGGAGGAGGCCGGAGCCTACCGGCGCCTGCACGAGGACTTCGGCCTCACCCAGGAGCAGATCGCCGCCCGAGTGGGGCGCAGCCGCACCGCTGTCGCCAACTCCCTGCGCCTCCTCGGCCTGAGCCCGGAGATCCGCGCCAGCCTGGCCAGCAGCGAGATCAGCGAGGGCCACGCCCGCGCCCTGCTGGGCCTCGACGACGAATCGCAGCGCCGCCGCGCCTGGCATATGGTAATGGAACGAGGGCTCTCCGTCCGCCAGACCGAGGAGCTGGTCCGCTCCTGGCCGCGACGCGCTCGCCGCGCTCAGCCCAGGGCCAGAATGCGCAGCCCGGAGCTTCTGGAGGTAGAAGAGCGGCTGCGGGCCTCTCTGGGGACGCGGGTGAGCCTGACCAGGGGTCGGCGCGGAGGGCGCATCGTCATCCACTTCTACTCGCAGGAGGAGCTGGAGGGGCTGGTGGAGCGCCTCACCACAAGGTAGGGGTTTCGTGGCAGGGAGCGGATAAGCGCCTATCCCGGCGTGGCCTTCGCGGGCACGGGCCGCCGGCGCCGCTCCGCCAGGGCCTCTTCCACAGTCGCATCGAGCCGCCGGAAGGCGGGCGTCCCCATGTAGAGCGCGGTAGCGAACAGAAGCAGCAGGGTCGCCCCGCCTGCCACCGCCGCCGGGCTGCCGTAGGCCTCCGCTATAATTCCCGCCGGCAACGCACCCAGGGGCATGAGCCCCCACGACATCATCATCACGCTCATGACTCGACCGCGCACCTCGTCGGGAACGACCGTCTGGATGACGGTGTTGTTCACGGTCATGTAGATCATCGAGCTGAAGCCTACCCCCGCCAGGAAGGGCAGTGCTAGCTGGAAGGACGGGGAGAGCGCGAAGAAGACCAGGAAAGCGCCGAAGCCCAGCGCTCCCAGGAACATGAGCAAGCCCTTCCTGGGGAAAGCCTCCATGTTTGCCGTGAGCAATGCTCCGAGCACGCCCCCCGCTCCTACTGCCATGAAGAGAACGCCCAGGCCGGTAGGCCCCACATCCCACACCTTTTCGGCGAAAGCGGGCATGAGGGCCTGATAAGGCATGGCGAAGAGAATTGGCACGGTAGCGAAGAGCAGCAGTGCCAGGATGACCGCACTCCGCCTGATGTACTGGAACCCCTCCGCCAGGTCGCGGGTGAAGGTGAACTCGGTGGTGCGCGCCATCGCGCCCGTGCTGGGGACGCGCCACATGGAGAAGACGGAGAGGGCGTAGAAGCAGGTGAGCACGGCGAAGCCGCCTCCGAAGCCGATGGGCGCCACCAGGATGCCCCCCAGAGCCGGCGCCACGATCCGGCTCACGTTCATGCCGCCGGTCATCAGGGAGATCGCATTCATCAACCTCTCCTTGCCCACCAGCTCCACCACCATGGCCTGACGCCCCGGCATGTTGAAGGCAAAGATGCTTCCCGAAAGGGTGGAGAGGAGCAGCAGGTGCCAGTATTGAATTACCCCGGTGGCGATAAGCACCGTGTTCACCAGGTTGACCAGGGTGATGAGGCCCTGGGTCCACAGGAGCAGGCTCCGCTTGTCCACTCGGTCGGCGATGACGCCTCCAATGGGAGAGAGCACCAGCCAGGGGAAAGCCACGGTGGCCATAATCAGCCCCAGGGCCGCCTCGCTGTCAGTCAAATCGACCACCAGCGCTCCCCGCAGCACGATCATCATCTGCACGCCGAAGAACATGAAAATGCTGCCGCCGAAGTACCAGGAGAAGCCGGGGGTCTGAAGGGAGGCGAAGGTCTGCCGCCACCCCATAAGGGGCGGGGCCTCAACCCTCATCGCCGCCGGGGTAGGCTGGGGGCGATTCATGAACGCAACTCGAACAAAACAGGGGGCAGCGGCGGCCATCGTACCGCCGTCCCCCGCTCACTTCAGACGCTGGAGCCAGCGCGCAGGTACAGCCTCAGGCCTCAGCAGGCCGGTTCGCCGGTCTCCGTCTTCAGGTCCTGTTCTATCTGCTGAAGCCAGCCGTGGTAGGTGGCGAGACGCTCCTCCAGGTGGCTCTTCATCTCCAGAAGGGCATCCACCTTCTGGCAGAGGAGCGCTTGCTGGCGCTCCGTCACCTCGATGGCTCGCTCCACCTGGGCCTTCTTCTCGGTGAGGGCCGCCTCCGGCCGATACTTGGCCCGGAGTTGCATCTTGACCTCTTCGGCCTCCACCATCTCCTTGATCTCGGCCAGGCTGAAGCCGAGCAGCGTCTGGAGCCGTTTGATGCGCTCCACCCGCTGCACGTCGGCCTCCGAGTAGAGGCGGAAGCCCCCCTCCATGCGCGTGGGCGGCTTCAGCAGCCCCTTCTCCTCGTAGAAGCGTAGGGTGCGCTGGGTGACTCCGGTGCGCTCCGCTACCTCCCCGATCTGAAGGTAGGCCTCTTCGGGTCCTGCAACTGCGGGGGTTCGCTTGCTGGTCATGATGTGCAAATGGTAGCGTGAATTAACCTCTACGTCAAGGTAATAGTTGAGGCCGCTGAAAAACTCCGCCGGTCGGGGGTACAGGGGGAGGTTTCTGCCCTCAGCCTTCCCCGTCCGAGCATTCCGCCCCCGCGCAGCGGGCGGGGGGCCTGGGG
>JBAUEL010000212.1:0-1716 GCA_049678585.1 Dehalococcoidia bacterium | reverse complement strand
AGAGGGCCTGGTTGGCGAAGCTCATGTCCATCACGCTGGCGGGGTGGCCCTCGGCGGCAGCCAGGTTGATGAGGCGACCCTCGGCCAGCACGTAGATGCGGCGGCTGTCGGGCAGGCGGAACTCCTCCACGGAGGGGCGGATCTGGCGACGGCCCTCGGCCAGGGCCTCCAGAGCCTCGATGTTGAGCTCTACGTTGAAGTGCCCGGAGTTTGCCAGGATGGCCCCGTCCTTCATCCGATCCATGTGGTGGAGATCGATGGCGTTGATGTCGCCGGTGAGGGTAATGAAGATGTCGCCCAGGGGGGCGGCCTCGGCCATGGTCATCACCCGGAAGCCATCCATGACTGCCTCCAGGGCGGGCACCGGCTGCACCTCGGTGACGATGACGTGGGCCCCCATGCCCCGCGCGCGCATGGCCACGCCCCGGCCGCACCAGCCGTAGCCGACCACTACCACCGCCTTGCCCGCCCACAGGATGTTGGTGGCGCGGGTGATGCCGTCGATCGTGCTCTGGCCGGTCCCGTAGCGGTTGTCGAAGAGGTGCTTGGTGTCCGCCTCGTTGACGGCGATGATGGGGTAGGCCAGGGCGCCGTCGCGGGCCATGGCGCGCAGGCGGATGACCCCCGTGGTAGTCTCCTCGGTGCCCCCGAGCACGCCGTCGATGAGGTCGCGGCGCTCCTGGTGGATGGTCGCCACAAGGTCGGCGCCGTCGTCCAGGGTGATCTGCGGTCGATGCTCCAGGGCCTGGTGGATGTGCCGGTAGTACGTCTCGTTGTCCTCACCCCGGATGGAGAAGGTGGGGATGCCGTGATGGGCGACCAGGGCTGCCGCCACCTCATCCTGCGTGCTGAGGGGGTTGCTGGCGCAGAGGGCCAGCTCGGCCCCACCGTCGCGGAGGGCCAGGGCGAGGTTGGCGGTCTCGGTGGTGATGTGGAGGCAGCCGGAGACACGCACGCCGCGCAGAGGCTTGTCCCTGGCGAAGCGCTCCCGGATCAGGCCGATGACGGGCATCTCGCGGGCCGCCCACTCGATGCGGCGGATGCCGTCGTCGGCCAGCCCGAGGTCGCGGACGTCGCCAGATGCGGACGATTGGCTGGTCATGGATTCTTCCTTTCGTCTAGGGTCGTCTCCAGGAGTTGGCCTCCGAAGCGGTGGCCCCGCAGGCCAGCCACCAGGCGACGCAGAAGGCTGGCCAGCCCGATGGGGTCGCGGCGCGCTGCGCTGGCCTCCACCAGGTGGCCCTCCTGCCGATAGCCCAGCTTCTCATAGATGTGTACCGCCGCCCGGTTGGCAGGCTCCACACTGAGGACCACCTGGCGGCAGGTGCCTAGTAGTGCTTCGGTTACCGCGCTGGTGGCGGCGGTGCCCAACCCTCCGTTGCGATGGCTCGGGTGGGTGTACACGTTGCCCACCACGGCGATGCCGTGCGTCGGAGAAACCGCGTGCGTCCCCGCCACCGACACGAGCCGCTCCCCCAGGTGAATGCCGAAGTAGACCCCCTGCTCGATGTGGGCGGGGGTGTAGAAGGTGGGGGTTCCCTCGCTGCGATAGAGGCGGTTGACCTGCCGCACGTCCGGTCCGGATAGGCGGCGCGCCTCGCCCCTGAGCGGTTGGAAGGTCTCCGCGGTGGCTTGAAGGCGCATCATGGACTGAGGCTGGGTGAGACGAAAATGCCGCGCCACCACCGGCAGGTGGTGGGGCTCGCAGGTGAGAAA
>JBAUEL010000211.1:0-24459 GCA_049678585.1 Dehalococcoidia bacterium | reverse complement strand
ATGGTCCAGGATCTGGGTGCGGGTGATCACGCGCCCCTCGTTGCGCATGAGGAACTCCAGCAGGGCGAACTCCTTGGGGCTTAGCTCGATGACCCGGCCGGCCCGTTCCGCCCGTCGCCGGTTTAGGTCCAGCACCAGGTCAGCGGTCTGGAACCGTTCGGGCTCCCGGGCCTGGACACGGCGGCGGCCGAGGGCGCGCAGGCGGGCCAGGAGCTCCTGAAAGGCGAAGGGCTTGGCGAGGTAGTCGTCGGCGCCGGCGTCCAGCCCCCGCACGCGGTCCTGCACGTCGTCGAGGGCGGTGAGCAGAAGGACAGGCGTGTCCACCCGGTTCTTGCGCAGGGCTTGACAGACGGCGATGCCGTCGAGCCCCGGCAGCAGGATGTCGAGGACGATGACGTCGTGGGAGCCCTCCATGGCCATGGCCAAACCGTCCTCGCCATCGTAGGCGACATCGACGGTGTGGCCTTCCTCCTCCAGGACCCGCCGCATGACCTGGACCAGCCGCCGTTCGTCCTCTACCACCAATACGTACATGTTCACCTAATCCTGTTGCGCCTGTTGCATGCATTGTAGACCAAAGACATTAAGGAAACGTTAAAGACTCTCCGGCCCAACATTGAGAGACTCTAATGCTCTTTCAATGTGGCCTTAAGGTCGGCGGGATAACCTCTGTAGGAGTGGTCGTTTGTAGCGATGGAGGAGCCCCGGGGTTTCCTTCAGATTGACAAAGGAGGGTAGCATGAGAAGGATCGTGGTAGCGGCGCTGGCCATCGTGCTTGTTGGCGCGGCGCTCATCGGCGGCAGCATCGGTCTGGCCGTGGCCCAAGGCGAGGACGGCCCGGTCCAGACCTTCCTGGGCCGGGTTGCCGAGAAGCTGGGCATCGGGGAAGACGATCTGCGCTCAGCTATGACCGAGGCCCAGCAGGATATCACCGATGAGCAGGTGGCCGAGGGCAGGCTTACTGCCGAGCAAGGCGAGCGTCTGAAAGAGCGCATCGAGGAGAAGGGCCTGCTCGGCCCGCGCGACCGCTTTGCCATCGGCGCGCACGTTCGTCACCACAATGGACGGCTCGTCCTGGAGGCGACAGCGACGGTGCTAGCCATGGAGCCCGAGGACCTCGTGGGTGAGCTGAAGGACGGCAAGACGCTGGCCGAAGTCGCCAAAGAGCAAGGCATGTCAGTCGAGGAGTTCACGACAGAGTCGCTGGCTCAGGTGGAGCAAGAACTGGCTGCACTGGTGGCTGAGGGCAAGATCACTGATGAACAAGCCAACGCTATCTCCGAGCGGATCGAGGAGAACATCGACCGCATCGTGAATGCCCAGCCGGGGCCCTGCGGTATCGGCAGGGGCTGGCGCGGCCCGGGCGGTTTCGGCGGGCCCTGAAGAACAACACCGAAGCGTAGTGAACGGGCCCAGAGGTTGCGAGGGCTGCCGCGCCAGGAAAGCAGACGGCCGGCAGCCCTCGGCGTCCCACCGCTGAGAAGGCGCACGTTATAAAACGGCGCCGTAAAGTACGGCTTAGTCTACTCCCCACGCTCTCAGCCTCGGCACCATGGCTGCCCGCCGGCGCTCGTTTCTATGAGTGCCGCGGCTCGGTAGTGTATAGTACGGGCGGGCCGAACGCTGGCGAACTGGAGGTGCAGCCGTGTACAAGCGCATCCTGGTACCTTTGGACGGGTCCGAGCTGGCGGAAGGCGTGCTACCGCACGCCGCAGGGCTGGCCCGGCGCTTCAAGAGCGAGGTGGTGCTCCTCCAGGTCATCCAGCCCTTCTCCAAAGTGGTGGCGGAGACCGTGCCCACGGCCATGGAGCCCTCCGGAGCGGCCGCCGTTATGAGTGTGCGGGCGGCCGAGGAGAAATGCCAGCGGGATCGTGAGGAGGCCATGGCCTACCTGAAGACGGTGAAGGGCCGCGTGCGAGGCGTCCGGGCGAGCCTGGAGGTCATCGACGGAACGCCCGGAGAGGCTATCGTGGGTTACGCTCGGGATCGCGGAGCGGACATCATCGCCATGTCCACGCACGGCCGCGGAGGGCTGGGCCGGCTGGTGTACGGCAGCGTGGCCGACCACGTGCTCCGCCACTCTACCACGCCCCTCCTGCTAGTACGGGTGCTGAAGCACGAGGCCTAGCAGGATGATGAGAAACTCCGCACCCTGCTAGCGGGACGCAAAGAAGGCCCATCGGAGCTCGGCTGGGCCGATACTGCTCGCCGCTACTCCCTGCAAGCGTAGAAGGCCGCGAAGGAGGGGTGATCGGAGGGGATCTCCCGCACCTCCTTGAATCTGGCCTCACGGGCCATGGCCGTGACCTGCTCGAGGCTGAAGAAGCCCACGCCGGGCCCACCCTTGGCCAGGGCCTGCGGGATCTCGTAGTAGAGGTCCATGTGGGTGAGCAGGGCCTGCACGGGGCCCACTGCATCCTCCACCCGAGCAGCCCCCCTGACCTCGATAACGAGCAGGACGCCTCCCTCGGTGAGAGCGCGGTAGGCGTTGGCCACCACCAGTGGGGGGTCCTCCGTCTCGTGCAGGGAGTTCTGAGCGTACACGAGGTCGAACTCCCCCTCGGCGGTAAGGTCCTCGCTGCGCATCTGCTCGGCGAAGACGCGGTCCTCCAGGCCGGCCTCGGCGATGCGCTGCCGCGCCAGCTCAACGGTGGTCTCATCGGGGTCAAGGCCGGTGACGGTGCAGCGGGGAAAGCCCCTTGCCAGCACCACTAACCCGATGCCGGTGCCGCAGCCCAGCTCCAGCACCTTGCCCCCGCCGGCCAGCCGCTCCTGAAGGCCCTCCACGCCGGGGAGCCAGACCTGGGGTAACCAGCGCTCGTAGGCCGGCTTGCTGAGGGCGGCCAGGGCCTCCGCCATCTCCTGACCGTACTCGGCGAAGGGTATCCCCCCGCCCTCTCGCATACATTGCGCTACCCGGTCCACGAGGCGGGATTCCACAGCCAGGCTGACCGGGATGCCCCCCATGTAGTGAGGGCTGTTTTCGTCCAGCAGGAGTTCCGCCATGTAGGGCGCGGGAGAGAAGCGGCGGCTGGCGGGGTCATAGGCGAGAACGCCGGCGGCGAAGGCCGCCTTAGCCCAGGCGGCCACGTAGCGAGGGTCCAGGCCGAGCTGCTCGGCTACCTCGTCGGAGGTGAGGCCGGTGGGCGCCTGGTGGAGGGCCTTCAGGAGGCCCAGCCGGATGCCGTAGTAAGCCATGCGCATCGCTGCGCATCCCGTTGCCCAGAGGATCAGCTTGGCCTGCTGGTCCTCCCTCGTTGTCTCGGTCTGGGGGAACATGCCGCCACCTCCGAGGGTTCGTCCCTACCGGTTGGGCAGCCTAGGCGATCCGGCTGTCGCCGTCAACCGGCACGTCTAGAGGGTCCGCAGCAACTCCGAGGTGCGCTGCTTGATATTCATATCTGCCTGCCCGACAATTGGCTGGAATCCGAGCGCAACCTCCAGCCGGGAGCGAACCCTTGACAATGGGCATCCTGGCATTGCGGGAAGGGTCGTCTCGCAGTACTCTCGCCTCATGAATTCGGACGCTGAGGAGCTCCAGCCACCCAGCGAGGAGCCGGGGGCGCCTGAGGTACCGGAGGCGCCCGTCCCGCCCGAGGCTGTCCCCGAAGAGGCCAGGCCGCCGGGCCCTCGCTGGCGGTGGTGGCTGGCCGGCCTGGCTCTCGCCCTGGTGGCCTATGGGATGCTGGCGGTGGCCACGGCTATCCAGCCTGTCCCTTTGCCCCTGCGCTCCCAGGGCCTGACCTTCCCCCTTCCGGGGCTGTCGACGGCGCGGCTGTTCGCGCTCCCCGATGATCCCTTCACCGTGCTCATCGTGGGCCTGGACCGGCGGCCAGGCGAAGAGGGCCCCACCCGCACCGACACCATCCTGCTCCTGCA
Organism: Dehalococcoidia bacterium; assembly: GCA_049678585.1. Lineage (GTDB taxonomy): Bacteria > Chloroflexota > Dehalococcoidia > DSTF01 > CAZFGZ01 > CAZFGZ01. The sequence continues at coordinate 20,579 of JBAUEL010000211.1, read as the reverse complement.
CATCGACCCTGACAGAGGCCGAGCGGGCATCCTTAGCATCCCGCGCGATGCCCTGGTGGAGATACCGCTCCCTCAGGGCGGATTCACCGTCGATCGCATCAATACGGCCTTCGTGTTCGGCTATGACCGCGACAAAGGGGGCAGCGCGCCCACCTCCTTGAGGGAAGCCATCAGGCACAATCTGGGGCTGCGCGTCGACTACCACGTGGTTCTTGACGTACGCGGCGCCGACCGGATGATCGATGCGGTGGGTGGCGTGAGCGTGGTGGTGGAGCAGGCCTTCGGCCAGGAGGACTACTCCGACGACGACGTGCACGTGGTGCCGCAGTTCTTCGCGGAGGGAAAGCTCCACATGAACGGCTATGAGGCGGTGGCCTATGGTCGTATCCGGGAGGGCTCCAGCGACCTGGAGCGCATTCAGCGGCAACAGCAGGTGGCGGAGGCCCTCATCGCCAAAGCCTCCTCGCCCCGGAGCTTCTGGCGGCTGCCTATGCTATGGCACGCCTATCGGGGCACCGTAGAGAGCGACCTCAGCACCTGGCAATCGGTGGGCCTCCTGGCGCTGCTGAAGCACATCGGCGGGGATGATATCGTTCTCCGCTCCCTGGGGGACGCCGCAGTAGCCTGCACGAGTTGCAACGCCTCGACGCTGTTGCTGGACCCCCAGGAGACCGCGCGGCTGGTGTCGGAGGCCTTCGGCGACGGCGGCGCGGGCCAGGAAGCCGCCCAGCGACTGATCGAGGCGGGCATCACCCCGTGACTGCCAGGGGCTAGATGAATCCCTTCAGGTAGTTGTATGCCCACCAGGCCACGGCCAGGACTACACCTAGATAGAAGATCTCGCCAGCAGTGACCTCCATAACGACGGCTAGAGTGCCGCGACCTTTCTAGGACGGGGACTTTGCGGGGAATCTTTCAGCGGGATCATATTATACACCCAGACGCAAGATCAGCAAGAGGAATTGGAGTGATATGGCTGAAACAAGCGAGACGATGAAGGGCCACGCGGGCCCCGAGCGGCCGGGGGGCCAGGGGCTGGATAGGAACCAGGAGGAGTCAGGCAATCGGGCCATCTACCTGCTGCTCACCGACCCGGTGGTGGGTTCCCAGACGGATCTCGTCATCACCTACCGGGGCGATGCCTACGAGGTGTGGGCGAAGCGGGGCATGGTCCGCTTCCAGCGGTTCTACTCGCCTCAGGGTGGCTACGAGTACCGGGTCATCGAGCAGATCGGACAGAATCCCATCGAACGTCAGGACCCTACGGCTCTCTCCACGCTGGCCGAGGAGCTGGAGGCAGGGGCGCGCTCCGGCTTCTCAGGCACGGACCCGGCACGGGCCTTCGTGGAGCCGGAGCACCTCACGTACCCCTTCGCCTACGAGCGCATCGCCCAGCTCTTCGACAGCCCCAACGCCCCGGACATCATGGTGAACCCCAAGCCCTACGCGTTCGGCCGGCAGCCCGGCCAGCACGGCGCCCTCGATGTCATTCAGTCTCGCGCTCTCCTGATCTTGCGCGGGCCGGGCGTGAAGGAGGGAGTCATCGATTCGGCCTGCCGTCAGACCGATATCGCTCCCACCATCGCCCGCCTCATGGGATTCCCCCTCATCGACGGGCGCGACATCAGCGGCCGCACCTCGAGCGAGCGGGGGGTGGACCCGGACGTGCACCTCAAGCGTCAGGACGGCCGCGTCCTCACGGAGGTGCTGGACCTGAACGAGCACGGCGAGCTGCGAGAGCGACCCCAGCGGGTCTACATCCTCCTTCTGGACGGCGTCAGCAATACGGAGCTGCTGTACCGCCTCCAGGAGACCCCGGGCGACCTTCCTCACCTCCGGCGGATCATCGGGGGCGGGGCCCTCTTCCGCCACGGCTGCATGGTGACCTTCCCCTCCATCACCTGGCCCAGCCACAACACCATCGGTACGGGGGCCTGGTGCGGCCACCACGATCTGGTCAACCCTACCTACTACCTGAGGGAGCACCGGGAGGTGGTGACCCCGCAGGGCCAGCAGTTCGAGTCCGCGAAGTACCTGGGAGACGGCGTGGAGACGCTGTTCGAGGCGTTCCATCGCGTTTACGGCCCCTGGCAGGGCACGGAGGGGGCCTTCACCGCTTCCATCCACGACCCCTCCGGCCGGGGCGCCGACCACGCTGCCCTCGAACGCAGGGTCATCGGCGACCGCGAACGGCTGCGCGCCCTCAACTCGGAGTGCGAGGCGGACATCAACCCTCGCTGGCAGGCCGATGGCCAGCAGGCCGTCTATCGCATGGCCCTCGTGGACAGCCGGGGCATTCCCCAGGTCCTGCTGCTCTTCACGGAGGAAACCCATCCGCCTCCCATCTTCGTCTATCACGCCCTCTATCTCACCGACGCCGCCGGCCACGACTACGGCCCCCACCACGAAGGCTTCAGGGCGGCCCTGGATGAAACCGACGTGCGTCTCGGCCGGGTGCTGGCGGTGCTGGAAGAGCGGGGCCTTCTCGATACCACCCTCTTCGTGGTCACGTCGGACCATGGCATGGCTGCTATCGACGTCTCCCTGGCAGCGAATCCGGTGGGGCTGCTGCCGCGCCAGGGCATGAAGGCCCACGTGTCCGAATCGCTGGTGTACCTGCTGGACATGGCGGTGGCGGTGGAAGCCGCCGCCGACGGCCGCACCGCCACCATCACGGTGCTGGAGAACGACCTCGATGAGAGCGGCGAGCAGCCTCCCATGGAAGGAGCCGAGGTGACGCTCAACGGGCCCCAGGCCTCCGTGCTGGCGCGAGCCAGGACCGACCGGTACGGGGTGGCCGGAGTGCCCCTATCGCCCGAGCTCGAGCCTCAGGAGATGATCATCTCCGTCCACCACGACCGCTTCAATCCACGGCACCTCCGCCTGGACGGGAGCAACGTGCTGGAGGACCTTCGCACCCTGCTGTACGGCTGAGCGACTGCCGTTTAGCCGGGGCTTGTAGGCACCGGCGTGGCTCCTCCCTTCGCTGCGCCGGTCATGCGACACGTGGCACGGATGGAGTTACCCTCGACCAGAGCTGATATAATCTGGGTACGCTTGGTAGGGCTGAGCCTGTTCATACTGTCCATTATGCTTGACCGGTCATGCGTTTGCCAAGGCCTGTATAACAAAAATATTATATCATAGTGCTTGGGTTCTATAGGAAATTTGTGATAAGATGGGTTCAGAGTTCACGTTCTATGACTATGTAGGCGACCAGGGGGACAATGTTATCCATGCCTGGTTGCAAGTCATGCCCAAGAAGGTGAAGGTGAAGTTTAACAAACAGATCATGTATCTCGAAGCCACCCCGCTGGGCCAGTGGAGTCGCCCCTACGTTGCTATTCTGGCCGAGGACTGTGCTGGTCTGTTTGAAATCCGCGTGAAATTGGGTCAGGAGTATCGAATGATGGGCACTCATATGCCGGGCCGAAAGCCCACGCTGCTGCATTGCTTCATCAAGCCTGGCAAGAAAGTCCCGACTATGGAGTGCAATCGGGCGCTATCGAAGAAGGCGCAAGTGACGGCCGATCCAAGAAAGCACCGAGTGGAGCACAACTATGAGTAAGTATCAGGAAGTGTGGAAGAGCCTTGAGGACGAAGAATACAGGCGGGAGTTCAACCTCGATATTGATACAGGGCTGGCCTTCCAGATCAAGATGCTCCGAGAAAAGAACGGCTGGACACAGGAGCAACTGGCCCAGCGTGCTGGCAGCAAACAGGAAACGATATGCCAGTGGGAGAACCCCAACTACGGAAGGTATACCCTCATGAGTCTAAAAACCCTTGCGGTTACCTTTGACGTTGGGCTGATGGTGAGATTTGTACCGTTCAGCGAATTGGTGAACTGGAATACTACCCTAACGCCTCAGCGCATCGCGCCCCCGGGCTTCACTGAGGAGAACGAGGCGCGTAGAGTTGCCCATTCAGGCCCACCCGTCTTCGTAGTGGCAGCTTTGGCGGATGAAGGTGATCTGGTGTGGCCTGCCTCTCTTCTTCAAGGAACGACTGTCAGCGACGAAGAGATGAGGATCCGCCCCCACGCGCCTGCGGGGCAAAGAGAGGAGAGTCGCTATGTCCACGCTGCCTAAGCCGGTTCATGAGCGCTTGAAGAGTGAATTCAGGGTCACCGCGTCTAAAGTTGCTGAGGCTCGCGATATCCGTGGAAAGATTTACTATTTCAGCGCCTTCTTTGGAGAAGCTTCAAGACAGCTCAATATACACTGGCACCCTGATCTGGCGCTCTTGTGGATGGTGGCACAAGGAGCCTGTCAGGCGGTCAATAGTCGCGGCGCGCAAACTGGCGATGCCGATTTTCCTTTTGGCGGCTTCCCAGACGGTTTGCCGCAGGCAATCAACGAAGTGAGTAATGAGCTGGCCGTTGCTTTCGAGGGCGAAGAGATGGACGTGCCACGCCTCTACGCGGCTTTAGCACGAGCTGCAGAACTGGCGTATGCGATGACCGGCAACGGGGCGTACCTATGTGATAAGGGGATGATCAGGATTTAGCGCTCGTGTCCCCAGCGCGCTCGTGCCGCTCTCTTCGCAATCTCAATTCGGCGTTCTTTGGTGAGCTTTGCCGCTCGCGCTTTGCCACCTTTGAGGCCGCCTAGTCGCCCCGCCAGAGCCTGGCGGCTGGCTGGCGGCGGCTCTGATTCGTCCGTGGCCTGAGCGACAATCGCCGCGGCCATGGCGTTCAGGTCTCGCGGCTTCTTGGAGCGCTTAGCCATGATTCCACCGTAGCAGAGCGCTCAAGCATCGTCAATTTCAAACTGACCCACTACCCAGCTATCAATGGCTGGGCAGGCGGCGCCCCGCCCGCGGGAGCGGGCCGGGGCCGGGCCGAGCGTCAGCGGCCAGCGTCGATCTCCAGCACCATCTCCGAGAGGGGCCGCCGGGGGGTGATCTCGGGGCGCTCGGCGGCGTAGCCCACCGGGAGGAGGCCAATGGGCCGGAGATCCTGCCCCAGGCCGAGGGCGGCTCGCACCTCGTCCTCATGGAAGGCCCCAACCCAGCACGACCCCAGCCCCTGAGCGCAGGCGGCGAGCTGGGCGTAGGCGCAGGCGATTGTGGCGTCCTGGACGGCGTATAGCGTCTCGCCCCGGCTGCCGTACTTCACTGCCGACGCCAGGGGGTCCGCCAGGAAGACCAGCACGATGGGCGCCTGGGCCAGGAAGTCCTGGTCCAGGGCGGCCCGGGCCAGCATCCTGCGCAGCCTTGGGCTGCGCGCCACGGCGACCTTATAGGCCTGCAGGTTGCCGGCCGACGGCGCCCTCCGGGCGGCCTGCAGGATCCCCTCCAGCTTCTCCTCCTCCACCTCGCGCGGTTGGAACGCCCGAATAGAGTGCCTCTGCTGGATCAGCGTAGGGAAGTCCATGGCTCAACACCTCCCCCTGATCGCCGCCCTTCGGGAGGGCGCACGACCCATCACGACCAGTCGCCGTCGAAGAGCTGTATCAGCACGCCCCCTGTATCCTTGGGGTGCAGGAAGGTCTCCTTCCAGGTAGGGCCCGTCCTGATCCCGCCGAAGGGCTCGATGCCTCGCTGCCGCAGGGCCTCGGCGGCCTGGGTTACATCCTCCACCTGGAAGGTGACGTGATGGAGGCCGGGGCCGCGCTCGTGCAGGAAGCGGGCCACGAAGCTATCCTCGGAGGTGGGCTCCAGCACTTCCCACTGCACCTTGCCCCCGGCGATGTCCAGGACCACCCCCTGGTACTTATCAGCCTCGCTACGGAAGTGTCCCGCCGGTTTCATGCCGAAGAGCTCGGTCAGCAGGGGGAGGTGGTCCTCGACCTTCCAGACCGCCATGCTCACGTGGTCCAGCTTCTTGATCTTCAGCACTGCTCGCCTCCTGGCTTTCCGCTGCCCGCGGTGATTCTACAACCTGGCCTGCGCTCTGGTGAGGCGGGTCAGCCGTCGTGCCAGCCGTCGAAGCCCCGGGATGCTCAGGGCGGGTTCGCCGGCCGGGAGAGGGGCGGCCCGGCGGGGCAACACCTCCACCGCCACGCCATGGGCGCCAGCCGCCGCCGAAGCCAGCGCCAGCGGCTCGAGCAGTTCGGAGCCGGCCTCGGCCCGGCCCGGCTCGACGACGACGGGAAGGTGGCTGAGCCGTCGGACCAGGGAGACCCCGTTAAGGTCCAGGGTGAGCCGGTCGAAGCTGCGGATGCCTGCCTCGCACAGGACCACCTCGGCGTGGCCCTGGGTCAGGATGTGTTCGGTCCCCATGAGCCAGTCCTCGATGGTGGCGGCGGGGCTGCGCTCCAGGATGAGGGGTCGGCGGGCGGCAACGCAACGGCGCAGCAGGGCCGCGTTGTGCATATCATGTCTGCCCACCCAGAAGGCCTCCGCCAGGAGGGCGCAGGCGTCCACGTCCTCCACGCTGCGCACCTCGGCCACCAGCGGCAGGCCGGCCCGACGCGCCCGCGCCAGGCGGTCGGCGACCGCAGCCAGCCCGCCGGAGGGGTCATACGGTGCAGCCTCCTCCATGAATGCCGGCAGGCGCAGGAGATGGGCGCCGGCGGCTCCAGCCGCCTCCGCGGTGGCCTGGAGGGCCTCCGGCTCGGCCTGGCAGGCCAGCCCCGCTATGAGCGAGACGCTTCCGCCGCCCACCTCGACGTCACCGATGCGCACGAGGGTGTCGCGGGGCTGATACTCGCGGCTGGCCAGCTTGTAGGGCCGGGCGATGGGCACCACCCGCTCGACCCCGGCCTGCGTGCTCAGCTTCTCCGCCAGGCCGGGCGGTGCCTCGTCCAGGACGACGATGATGGTCCGCTCCACCCCCCGGCTCACCCGCACGCTCAGGCGGTGCCGCGCCAGGTAGGCCAGCACAGCTTGAATCTGCTGCTCGGAGGCCGCGGCCCCCATGACCACTACCACGGTATCGCTTCCCTCACCTTCGCCGGTGCTCCTCCCCAGTATCTCCGAAACGACCCGTAGAATCGAGGGGGATTGGGCCTCGGACCCTAGAGGGCCGAACGGCTCTTGTCAGGGCGCCTCGCCCCGCAGTTAAGATGGCCCATATCGCAGGCATTTGAGCAGCGGAGGTCTGTAGGCATGTTCGAGACGCGCATCACCAAGCTGTTCAACATCGAGTATCCCATCATATGCGGGGGCATGTTCTGGCTTGGTAGGGCGGAGCTTGCCGCCGCAGTGGCCAACGCCGGCGGCCTGTGCTTCATCACCGCCGCCACCTTCCCGGAGGTCGAAGACCTGCGCGCGGAGATCCGCAAGGCCCGTGACCTCACCGACAAACCCATCGGCCTCAACATCAACCTCTTCCCCGCCGCCCGGCCTCAGCCCATCGAGGAGTGGGTACGGGTGGCGGTGGAGGAAAAGATCCCGGTGGTGGAGACCTCCGGCCGCAGCCCCGAGCCGATCGTGGGCGCCCTCCACGAGGGCGGGGTCAAGATCATGCACAAGGTGCCCGGAGTGCGCTACGCCCGCACCGCCGAGCGCACCGGCTGCGACGCCGTGTGCGTGGTGGGGTTCGAGTGCGGCGGCCACCCCGGCATGGATGAGGTCACCACGCTGGTCATGGTGCCGCTGGCCGCGGACGCCGTGAGCATCCCGCTGGTGGCTGCCGGCGGCTTCGCCGACGGGCGCGGTCTGGCTGCCGCCCTGGCTCTGGGCGCAGACGCCGTGCTCATGGGCACGCGCTTCATGGCCACCCAGGAATGTCGGGGCCATCCGGCCTGGAAGGAGTACATGGTCAAGGCCAGCGAGGCGGACACCGCCTACATCATGCGTTCCATCGGCAACCCCAGCCGGGTCGTCAAGAACGCCCTGGCCGAGAAGGTGCTGGAGATGGAGGCGCGGGGCACCACCATCGAGGAGCTACTGCCGGTCATCGGCGGGCGCACCAACGCCGCCTTCGAGGAGGGGGATGTCGAGGGCAGCTTTGCGAGCATGGGCCAGTGCGCGGGCCTCATCCGCGACGTGCCCACGGTCAAGGAGTTCATCGACCGCACGGTGGAGGAGGCAGTGGAGGCCCGCGGGCGCCTCGACCGGGCCCTCAGCAGGTGACTCCCTAGCACATCATGCGTGGGGCAGCACAATAATAGCACACTCGTCGAGAGTGGCGGGTGCGCCCCACACGGCATGTTGCCGTGCTTCGGCGAGTCACCTCGGCGACAGGAGGCCCCCACAGGGTCGCTCACGCCCGCCGTCTCACCCTCAGGTTGTCCCCAGGGCTGGCCCTCCGGTGGGCGGTCCTGCGCGTCGCCCGCAAGTATCACGGGCGTTCTCTATCCCTACCGAATCCGAGGCGGCTTTCGTGCGATGGCTGTCAGCGCCATCGAGCATATGCTAGACTTCTGATAGTGGCTCGCCCACCAACAACGACGGGGTCGCACACCAGTAACAAGAGGGGCGACTATGGAGCTTACCTTTGCGCTGCTTGCCGATTACGCCAATGTCTCTCAGGAAGGCAAGCTCAACGTGCTTGGCCTCTTCAATCGCATCTGGGTGCAGAAGTTCCCTGCTCAGCACCCCCAGATGCACCTCGTGCTAAGATTCTTAGCTCGTGCTGGAGAGTATGGTAGGACTAGGGGCGTGACGATTAAGCTCATAACGGAGGATGGGAAAGAAGTCTTCTCCCTTCCGCAGAACATAGCGATTGGACAGGGCGGCGGACGACCATTAGAAATCAATCGTATCTTGGTAATGAACAATGTTGTATTCTCCGGGCCCGGCGAATACTCGTTCCGCATCGTTGTGGACGACGATGAGAAGGGGAGTGTCCCTGTAACACTCGCGCTGAAATCAGGGGACTAGCGGTGTGTCTCGTCGGGGTGACCGATTGTTGGCCCGCATGCGGCGCTCCAAGGCGGGATGGTCGTACGAACACTTGGAGAAGCTATACGTTGAACACGGGTTCAGGGTGCGATATGGTGGCCATTCAGTCTTCAATCACGTTCGATTTCCGGAGTTGAGAACAACCGTGCCAAGAAGTCGTTCGCTGGCGAAGGTCTACATCAGGATAGCCATAACGCTCATCGATGAGGTTAAGCGCCGAACGGCGCACGAAGGGAAGTAGCTATGGGAAACGTACACGAAGAAGTCAACCGGTACATGGACCTCCCATACAGAATCGTCCTTCTTAGGGACGAAACATGCGATGAGGAGCCATGCATCGTAGCGGAGCACCCAGAACTATCCGGCTGCATCAGTCACGGATGTAACAGCGAAGAAGCACTTTCGAATCTGCGAGAGGCCCGACGAGCTTACATCGAAAGTCTGCTTGAGGATGGGCTGCGAGTGCCGCTTCCGGAGGCCGCAGAAGTGTCCGTCTCGGAAGTTGACAGCCTCGACTTCGACACTTGGGACTACACTATGGAGAAGGCGAAGGAGCCGGACCACGTACTTGTTGAACTATCAGTAGCTGGCCCCTAGCTCAGGTGCTTCACTCTTCGTCCTGTATTCGGTGGCACCTCTGCCAGGGCGCGTCCTCTACCGCACCCTCAGGTTGTCGCCGGGGCTGGCGCGCTTGTGGGCGGTCCTGTCCGTGATGACCCCGCCGATGTTCGCGGCGGCCAATGTCTCCAAGGGCAGTAAGAGAAGGGGCGCTCCATCTACCAAGAGCGCCCCCTCGTTCTGCTTAGGCCGTCGCCCTATGGCTCGTCGGTGCAGTCCACGAGGAGTGCTTGCGCCCGCACCGGCAGCCACTGCAGCCGTGCTAGCTCGCGTTCAGTTGCACAGCGCGGACCTTCCCTCCTGAATCGCGCCTCCCACGTAGTCAATGGTGTCGTCGCCGTTGGCGCAGGTGTCGGGGTGCTGGTCACGGTGGAAGGGGACGTGCGTGTTGACGACGGCGCGCTGGCAAGGTCGGACACCTGCGAGAGGAAAGAACGAGACGGCGACACGAAAACCTCGGTGCCGCGGGGAGTCCGCCGCAAGAACCAGTTGGCGAGCACACGGCTCACAGGGCCCGACGGCAGGTTGCCGGACAGGTAGCTCTTGCCCGTGACAAGCGTATCCCCCTCCAGTTCATCGAAGATGATGGGTATGGTCTCGCTCCACCACTCCCCCGGCACTGTGCGCTGGACCTGGAAGTGCAGGTGGGGGCCCGCCCAGCCGCCGCCTCCACAACTCAGGCCGCTGCTTCCGGAGTAGGCTATTGCATCCCCCTGGGCCACCAGCGCTCCCTCCTGCACCAGCGCGCCCTCATAGTCGATGTGTAGGTACAGTGCGGAGGTGCCATCGCCATGGTCGATGAGGATGTAGTTGGCGCGCCCGCTGAAAGCGGAGTCGCACCCTCCCGCTCGCTCACTGACGCGGACCATCGAAACGCGGCCGCCGCGCGCCGCTAGCACCAGCTCATACCTTAGGTCAAAGTCCCAGGCATGCAGCGACTGATGAGTGGGACTTTCGCCCGGCGCTTGTACCACGGTGTGGCTGGCACCCGCCAGCCAGGGCAGCCGGTAGCCTGGCGGCGCTGGAAACGCTCGCTCAGGGCTCTCGATTAAGAAGCGACGAAGCTCTAGGAGCTTCTCAAGCAACGGGGGCATCTCTGGGGGGTCGCAAGCGTTGCCCAGGCCGTCGAGGTCGGTGTCAGTCTGCTCGGGATTCGGCATGTCCGGGCAGTTGTCGAACCGGTCCCACTCTCCATCCGCGCAAAGGTCGCCAAGGTCCTGGACGAAGATGTCTCGATAGCCGTTGGTGTCGCCTGGCATCAGGTTGGAGGCAAGGGAAGAGGATGCGACGGAGCGGCCGTCTGCGCTCATGGCGGTGAATGCGCTTTCCATGTTGGCCTCGTCGCCGGCACTGGAGACGCTGACCCGGCCGGTAGCGGCGGGGGCCGCGTGGCCACCTCCTCCAACCAGCAGTACTGGTCCAACGAATAGCGCTACAGACAGCAGCAGCTTGGCTCTCACCGCTCGGCCTCCCAGAGGCGCAAAGCGGTCCTCTCATGGGCACCGCTCTGCCCAGGTCATTGTCGGCGCGCACTCGCAATCCTGAACACACCCCGCTGTGCCTTCCTCCTTGGCAAGCATAAGGACACATGAGGCGCGGGACACCACCATCGAGGAGCTACTGCCGGTCATCGGCGGACGCACCAACGCCGCCTTCGAGGAGGGGGATGTCGAGGGCAGCTTCGCGAGCATGGGCCAGTGCGCGGGCCTCATCCACGACGTGCCCACGGTCAAGGAGTTCATCGACCGCACGGTGCAGGAGGCGGTGGAGGCCCGCGAGCGCCTCGACCGGGCCCTCAGCAGGTGACTCCGTAGCACCCGCTGAAGTCGGACGGGCCGAACTCAGGTCATCCCAGAGCACGCGGAGCCCTGTGAAGCGATGAGCAGGGGGGACACCGAATGGTGTCTCCCCCTTTTTTCTCATGATTGACTCGGCCACGGCACTGTTGGTAGGTCTCTTCATCACCGATACACCAATGACATACTTCTCAGGAGGGAGCCGTGACCCGTCGCTGGCAGGAGCGCCGGGCAGGGGCCGCTGCCTTCCTGGCAGCGGTTCTCTTGTGGGGCGCCGCCATCCTCCTCTCGGCTGCACCAGCGAGTGCCGCCGATACCTCGGTGACCCTGAACGCCGGAACGCAGACGCTGGCACTGGGAGAGGAAGTGGCAGTGGAGGTGGTCATCGCCGACGCGGTGGACCTCTACGGGGCTTCGGTGCACCTCACCTTCGATCCGGCGGTGCTGGAGGTTGTGGACGCCGACCCCGGCCTCGAGGGTGTGCAGGTGATCCCCGGCTCCTTCCCCGGTCCTTCGGAACAGCCCGGCGATATCCTGGTCAACGTCGCCGACAACACGGCGGGGACGGTGGACTACGGGTTCACCCTTCTGGATCCGGCGCCTCCTGTCAGCGGCTCCGGGGTTCTGGCCACGGTGCGCTTCCGGGGGATAGGCGAGGGCACGAGCCCGGTGGCGCTGGCGGCCGCCCTGTGGGGCACCGCTGGGGGACCTGTCCCGGCCGATACACAGGGCACCACCCTGGAGGTGGGCGGCACACCCGCGGGCTCGCCTACGCCCGCTACGGCCACGCCCACCGCCGTCCCACCGACCCCGACAGCGACGCCGACCGCTACGGCAACGGCTACCGCCAGCCCCACAGCCACGCCAACGGCTACCGAGACGGCCACCCCTTCTCCTACGGTCACTCCGCCCGCTACCGGGACGGCTACCCCTGTTCCCGCCGCGACGAGCATGCCTGCTGCCACCCCCCGCGCCAGTCCGACGGCGCGTCCCGCGTTCACGGCCACCGTACCCCCGCAGCCCCCTCAGTCGGCGGTGCAGGTCGTCGAGTCGAGCAACCCCAGCCCCACGCCGATTCCTTCAGCGGGGAGCCTTCCCACCACCGGGCAGGGCACCGGCTTCCTGGCTACATCCTGGCGCGTCCTCATGGCGTGCGCTCTTATCCTGGGCAGCGCTGCTTGGGCGTTCTACGTCGCCCTCAACCCGTGGACTCGCAAGAGGAGCAAGCCGTCTTGACAAGGTGGTTGCAAGACGAGTAGAGGCGGCTGCGCCGCCTGGCCAAACCTGCCGATTAGTAGATCGGTAGGCTCTATCTGCGAGCACCGAGAAGAGGCAAACCGGTCGAAAGGCCGGGACGCAAAGCCACGGGCCTGTCGCCAGCAGGGCTAGGGTAGCCGGGCTGCCGAAGTGCGCAGCACACCCGCGTGAGATTTGCACGAGGGTCCGGCCCTGGTTGGTTGAGGGCCGGGCCTTTCTGCACTCCGATGCCTATGTCCGGGGGTACGGCCCGTGGAGCAAATGAACCATGGCTGAGCGAACAGGACGTCTGGCTGAGCGCATCGCGGAACCAGCTACAAGGCTGGCCGTCCTCCTGAGCGCCTGGCACGTCAGGCCCAGGCGCAACTTGCGCTGGCTTCGGGACCTGAGCGCGGCATTCCAGGAGCGCGAGCGGGCTGCGTACCTCCAGTACGTGCGAGTCTCCAGCCTGGCTGTGGAGATCGCCAGGCTCCTGAGCCTGCCGCCGTCAAGCCGGGCGACCATCAGGGCGTCGGCCTTCCTGGTGGCCCTCGGCGAGGTGACAGCGGAGTCTGCGTCGGCCCCGCATAAGGCAGCGGAGGCCACCCACGCCTGGCAGGAGGAGATGAGACGCTGGCGGTGGATGCAGGCCTGCCTTCCCATCGTCCAGGCGCTGCGCTCCGCTGCGGATACAGGTCGCCTCCCGCCGTGGCGAGGGAAAGAGCCCCCTATTGAGAGTCGCGTACTGGCCGTTGCCGAAGACTTCGATAAGCTCACTTCGGGTGAAAGCGGGAGCATGAGGACTCCCGAGGCCCTGCATGTGCTGCGGGCCAGCAGCGGGCAGCGGCTGGACCCCCGCCTGGTGGAACTCCTCTGGTCCGAGGCGGGCCAGGCAGTCTGCGATAACTTCCTGAGGCGTCGGGCCGTTTTGGAGGAGCCCGCGGAGGCACATCTCGAAGAGAGCGTGCGCCTGCTGGAACGGGAGCAGCCTGCCGCCGCGCCGGCTGGCCGGCATGAGGCCGGTGCGAGCGGTGCACACGTTATCAAGGCAGTCCCGCACAACGAGAAAGCCCGTACCGAGGAGACACGGCCTCAGAAGGCGCCTCGGACCGAACGCCGTCCCGGCGGCGAGGAGACCCGCCCCCAGAAGGACGGTGGTGATGATGAAACGCACCATGAAGGCGCCCCAGCACAAGAGGCTGGGGACACAAGGAGGGACGACATGACCAGAGCCAGCGCGAAGGAAGAGGAGAGAGCAGCGCCACCTCAGGAACAGCTGACACCGGATGGGCTGCCGCTCACCACCCACCTGGCGGCAGTAGTGCGCGACCTGGAGGAGATCCGGTCCACCGCCAACCGCAGCCTGGAGGCCATCGCTTCCATCATGCCTGCGATGGAGGGGTTCTCACGGCTTATCCCCCAGCTCCAACGAAGCCTCCTGCAGTTCGAGGACGGGGGCTCGGCCCAGGCCGCTGCCGGGAAGGAGCCTGCTCAATCGCGGACGCTGGCGCTGCGGGTGGAGCGTTCACAGGGCCCCCTAGACGTGAAAGACGTCACCGACGCCCTGGACGACATTCGGGACCTCGCAGAGCTTCAGGTGCAGGACCACGGCCCCTCCTGGGCGATTCTGCGGGCCCGGACCTGCCCTGAGGTGGACCTCTCCATCCTGGAGGCCAAGGTGACGGGGTCGCTGACCCGGCGCCTGGGGGCCCCAGAAGCGTCCATCGAGGTCACCTTTCTTCCAGCCGACTAGCCGCCGACCCCCTGGGGCAGTCCAAGGACGCGCAGGGCATTGTCGCGGAGGATGAGCCGCTTCTCGGCGTCGGTCAGGTCCAGGCGGGCCATGCGCTGGGCGTCTCGATGGGGGTGGAACCACGGCCAGTCCGAGGCGAAGAGGACCCGGTCGGGGCCCAGCCGCCGGATGAGGCGGACGGCCTCCTCATCGGGGAAGGGAGGCGGTTCCACCGTGCCGTTGATGGCCGCAGAGGAGTCGAAGTAGAGATTGGGGTAGCGGCCCGCCATCTCCTCCGATTCCTCCAGGCAGCCCAATCCCAGGTGGGCCAGGACCAGGGTCAGGTCGGGGAAGGCTTCCAGCACCTCTGCGAACTCGCGGGGGCGGGCGTAAGGGCTCTCGCCAGCGCCCTCGGCGGCGGCACCCGAATGCGAGATGATGGGGAGGCCCTGGGCTTGGGCCTCGGCGTAGGCTGCGCGCAGGCGGGGGTCATGGGGATAGAAGCGCTGGCTGGCCGGGTGCAGCTTGATGCCGCGGGCGCCCAGGTCGATACAGCGCCGCACCTCGGCGGCGGCGTCCTCCTCGCCCATGGAGGGGTCCAGGCTGATAAAGGCCACCAGTTCCGGGTGGTTTCGGGCTATCTCGCACGTCCAGGTGTTGCGCCGTTTCAGTCTCTCGATGACCAGGGTCTGCGCTTCCTGCTCGCTCTGGCCGCGGGCCAGGGCGGCGTCGCGCATGTCCGCGACCGGGGTCATGTTGACCATGACCGCCCTCTCGATGCCGCCGGTCCGCATGAGCTCCAAGAGCTCCTCCACCGTCCCCGTACAACCGCTCTGGCTGCGACCCTGCATGGCCTGGAGCCCGATCTCCGGGGTCGGGTAGGTATGCAGGTGGGCGTCGATGATGGGGAAGTCAAACGAGGGCGTCTTCTTCGCCAGGGCGGCCTCGGGCAGTGCGACCGTGTTCATTTCCGGCACCTCCGGTTTCGCCTCACTCAGGCCCATGCGTGGCCAGTTCCTCCCGGTTCGCTGGGATGTTGTCGGCTCCGATACTCGCGGGCCTCTCCTCTGCCGCCGGCTCGCCCGGGGGTGTAGATGCTAGCCCCCGGCCTCGAACTCGCGCAGGAGTTGGCGCGCGATGACGATGTGCTGGATCTCGGAGGTGCCTTCATAGATGCGCAGGGCCCGCACCTCCCGATACATGCGCTCCACCACGGTGCCCTTGATGAGGCCCACCCCGCCGTGGAGCTGGAGGGCCTGGTCGATGATCCGCTGGGCCGCCTCGGTGGCGAAGAGCTTGGCCATGGAGGCCTCCTTGGTCACGCGCTCCGCACCCCCGTCGCGGAGAAGGGCTGCCCGGTACACCAGCAGGCGGGCAGCGTCGAGCTCAGTGGCCATTTCAGCCAGCTTGTACTGCACCACGTCCTGCTCGGCCAGCGGCTTCCCGAACTGGACCCGCCGTCGCACGTAGCGGACCGCCTCCTCGAAGGCGGCCTGAGCCATGCCCACGGCGGCGGCACCCACCGAGGGGCGGTACACCTCCAGGTTGCGCATGGCGATCCGGAAGCCCTCGCCCTCCCGGCCCAGGAGGTTCGCGCGGGGCACCCGGCAGTCCTGGAAGCGCACCTCGCCGATGACGTGCTCCGCCAGGAGATAGATGTTCTGAGTGGCGATGAGGCCAGGGGTGTCGGCGGAGATGATGAAGGCAGAGATGCCCCGGCCGCCTGCAGAGGGGTCGGTCTTGGCGAAGGCCACGTAGGTGTGGGCGTCGCCAGCGTTGGAGATGAACCGCTTCTGCCCGTTGAGGAGGTAGAAGTCACCCTCCAGGACGGCGGTGCTGCACAGCGCCGCCACGTCCGAGCCCGCCTCGGGCTCGGTGAGGGCGAAGGTGGCGATGGCCTCGCCGCGGGCGATGGGCGGGAGGTAGCGCCGCTTCTGCTCCTCGCTCCCCGCATTCACGATGGGATAGCTGCCCAGCCCTTGCATGGCGAAGGCGCTATCGGCGTGGGCAGAGACGCGTGCCAGCTCCTCGCGGGTCAGGCAGATGGAGACGGCGCTGATGCCCTCGCCCTCGTACTCTCTGGGGATGACGAGACGGAACAGGCCTGCCTCCGCCAGCATGCGCACGACGTCCGGGCGCAGTGAGTGTGATTCGTCCACCTCGGCGGCGATGGGGGCGAGCCGCTCTTCCGCCAGGCGGCGCACCCGCTGGCGGAGGGCCCGCTGCTCCTCCGAAAGCAGCAGATCCATAACACAGTCTCCTGTCCCGACGTGTTCGGCGCTGGGACATCCAGGGACGATGACATACCTAGGATATGCGCCGCCAGTATAAGGATAGCGAGGGCCGATCACAACGTTGCGGGAGAGGAAACGAGGCGCGAGCCGGGGAGAGGGTCTTCCCCCATCCTCCTAGTGCCTGTGCGCGGGCTGGTATCGCGAGCAGCCGTCGTCGGACACCTGGAAGAAGCCCCTGGCCAGTGAGAAGAGCCCGGCATAATCGCCAGCGGCGGCGGCCGCCTCAAGCTCTCTGAGTAGACCCCGGTCGGGCAGTGAGCCGTTCCACTCGTCTAGGCAGTAGCCCCAGTCGGCCAGGCGGCCGTCGGGAGCGAAGCAGTAAACGAACCTCGCGCAATAGCCGCAGGTGGGGAGGAAGGGCTCATGCATGGTCCGCGCAGTCTCTGCTTGCTTGCGTGAGTGTCCTACTGCACCGAGAGGCCACCATCAACCGGGATGGTCTGTCCAGTGATGTACGACGCTTCCGGCGACGCTAGGAACAGCACAGTGTGAGCTGTTTCTTCTGCCTTGCCATGTCGCTTGAGTGGTACTCTCTCTTCAACAAGGCGAATACGTGCTTCAGTCATTATGGGTGCAACCATTGGCGTATCCATAAGACCTGGGGCTACGCAGTTCACCCTGATGTTGTCCTTCGCCAACCCAACGGCAAGACATCTGGTCAATGCGATGACTCCAGCTTTGGAAGCGGAATAGGCATATAGGGGGTGCGAATGATAGGCAGCCATGGACGAATTGTTTACTACCGCTCCACCTCCACTCTTCTTCATCTCAGGGACAGCATATTTGCAGACGAGCAGTACACTCTTCAGATTGAGATCCATGATGGCATCCCACTCGTCGCTCGTAACCTTAAGGCCGGCACCTCCCCAAGCACCACCCACATTGTTGAATAGTATGTCCAACCTGCCATACTTCGAAATGGTTGCCTCTACTAGCTTCTTAGCATCTGACTCCTTGGTGACATCTGCCTGTAGCGCTATGGCTTCGCCGCCTTCGTTCCTGATTATCGCCACCGTCTCCTCAGCAGCCTCCAGATTACGGTCAACGGCAACCACTCTGGCCCCTTCCCTGGCAAACAGGATAGCTGTGGCTTTTCCGTTCCCCATCCCCGGTCTTACTGAGCCCGCTCCCGTCACCACCGCTACTTTGCCCTCTAGTCTCATCTTCAATCACCTCCCGAAACAATCAGGAATGTGCCGTTTTCAAACCGTACCAGGACTGTCGGCAAAGTTATAGTCTCCGTGGGAGGAAGGGCTCATGCATGGTGCCGCAGGGCCTCAGTAGGTCAGATCCATGAGGGCGTGGACGGCGCGAAAGCGCCCCGTCTTCAGCTCCTGCACCAGGTCGCCGGTCGTCCGGAGGGGGCGCTGGAACTCCGTGTAGCAGCGGCCGACGGTGTGGGGCGCGTGGCTATCGCTTCCTCCCACGCCGGGCAGGCCCAGGCGGGGCACGATCTCCAGGGCCAGCTCCAGTTCCCGCGGCGAGCTCATGCCGTTGAAGACCTCCACCGCGTCCACGAACCGGAAGACGGGGCTGGCCAGCGCCTCTTCCACAGGCCAGGCGCCCGGCCAGGAGAAGCGTCGAAACGGGTGGGCCGCCACCATGTAGCCACCCTCGGCGCGCACCCGCTTTCGCAGCCCGGCGGCGCGCCAGCCCGCCCCCGCCAGGCTGCCTATGCCGTACACCAGTATGTCGCCCAGCTCCGTGCTCACCTCGATGCCCGGGAACAGCACCACGCTGTTCGCCGTGCCCAGGGCCGCGAGCTGCTCATCGTCCCAGGCTGCGTTGTGCTCGGTGATGCAGACGCCGGACAGCCCTACCTGGCCGGCCCGGCTCGCCAGGTCGGCAGGGTCCATGTACGAGCAGTTAGACCCGAAGCGCGTATGGGTGTGAAGGTCTACCTTGAAGGCCATGGCGCCACGAGCGGCAGGTTCTTGGGGCTATCGACGCCGGGGCGCCCGTGCGCGGGCCTTCCTGGCCGCCGGGCTGAGCCAGAACTCGCAGACCCCGTCCTTGGGTAGGGTCTTGGCCGTGCGGACGCGCACCGGCTGCTGGGCCTTCGCTCCGGCCAGCTCGAAGCTGCCCAGGCATAGCCCCTGACAGGGCAGGCCGTCGGTGTTGACGCCGGCGGCTTGCAGCTCCTGGAGCACCGAGCAGCGGAACACCTGCAGGCACAGAGACGTGACGGTGGCCTCGCGGATGTTCCACTGGTCCAGGGGGCGGGGCCCGATGATGGACAGCTCCACGTAGCGCTGCACCGGATGAGGGAAGAAGATGCCGGTCTGGGCCGCCACCTTCCGGACCATCTCGCCGGTGCGGTCCAGATACTTGCCGTCGGCCAGTTCGGCGGTGATCTCCATGACCTCCTGCCCGAAGCGTCGGAGAGCCTGCTTGACCTGGCTCTGAGATTTGCCCGCCAGGCCCTCGGCCAGGGCCTTCACGTTGCAGCGAGAGGATACCTCTGCCACCAGGCCGCGGTCGGCGTCGAACAGCAGCGGCTCGCCGGGCTCCTCCAGGGTCATGAGCCTGTCCGGGTCCGCCTGACCGTAGCGGTACTTCCTGGTCATGCGCCAGCACCTCCGTCGAGCGTCACCTGGATGGCCTGGTGCGGACAGGCCTCCACGCACTTCATGCACAGGGTACAGAACTGGTAGCGGACACCCCGCACGATGAAATGGCTGGGGTCCGTCTCCCGGTACTTCTGGGGCGCCACATTGGTGCCCAGGCCCAGCACACGGGTGGGGCAGACGAGCAGGCACCGCCGACAGCTCAGGGGATCCTCACACTTGGCGTCGTCAACCGTGATGACCGGAAGCGGCATGGGCTCCTCCCTTACCAGGCGTTGGCCAGCGCCAGCATCGTGGCGCGGTCTATCATGGCAATGGCGTCGGGCTTGCAGGGCGTGCGGCAGAGGCCGCAGCCGAAGCACTTCGACGGGTCGATGTAGGCCTTCAGGGTGCTGGGGCTGAAGCTGAGGGCCCCGAACTGGCAGCGCCGCACGCACAGGCCGCAGCCGTTGCACTGCTCGGAATCTACCTCCGCGACGTAGTGGCCCTTCCAGACCGCCCGCACCCCCGTGTCCAGAACGGTGCGGAAGCCCCCGCAGTCGGGATAATCACAGTTGCAGAGGCCGGCGAGGTAAGGCGTGCCGAAGGTGTACATGGACTGGACCAGCCCGCGGCGATTCAGCACGTCGATGACCTGGTGGGCCTCATCAAGGGTCAGGAACTGGACGCCGCCGCGGTAGGTGTCGGGCCAGCGCTCCCACTTGTACATGCCCGGCCCCATGCCGATGCAGGTGAAGTTCTCCTCGTCAGGCAGGCCGCGCATGGAGCGGCGGCAGGCGCAGGTCATGAGACCGATGGGCCAGAGGAGGTCCAGGATGCGGTGGGTCTCTTCCAGGGTCACCACCTGGCCGAAGTGCACAGCCCAGGACCGCTGCTCCGCCTGCTCCTTCAGCCTATCTGCGGTCTCGTAGTCACCCCGTTCCCGGGCTTCCAGATAGTCCCTGCCCACGGCGGTCATGCCGCCGGCGGCCTGGGGGTTGGCCTCCGCGCCAGCAGCCTCTGTCTCCTCTCTCCGTATCTTGTACAGCCTGCGAGCATAGTTGGCGGGGTTAAAATACCACCGCTCGTGCCCCTCCGCGTACTGATCACACCACTGGCACACTGACACCACCTCCTTGGTCTGGCAGGCAGTCCGCAAGCTTGATAGAGTCACCCTAGCGCACGGGTGGGGCCGTTTGAAAGGGCCAAACGGCCCACGGGCAAAAAGCGTTTGACCTTATGGCACACCCCGTCGAAGTCGAATTTGAGCCGGGCGCCGGGGCATATGTCAGACGCGGGCGGGTGATCGGCTTACACAAGCCACATCGCGGAATCGGTGGGGGGAAAGCGTCTCATGGCTGCTTGCAGAGCCCCCAGAATAGTGCATAATAGTGCGGGCCACACCCCTGTCCGCCGCTGAGGGCGGGTGATTGCAAGGAAAGGAGGTCCAGCGATGCGCGAAGGTGGGTCTAACTACTGGCGGAAGGTTGAACGACTTCGGCTTTCCCGTCGGCGCCTGCTGGGAGGCGCCCTGGCCACGGGGGCCGGGGCTGCTGGCCTGGCC
>JBAUEL010000210.1:0-1635 GCA_049678585.1 Dehalococcoidia bacterium | reverse complement strand
ATTTTGATGTTTATGACCAGATTTTCGCCCACCGCTTTGAAGGGGCGGAACTGCCCGAGTATCAAGGGTTTGAAATCGATGATATTTCCAGGGCCATGCTGGATGAATGGCTCAAAGACCCCCAGACCCTTGCCCAGGCTCTGGATATGGATGAAGCGGAGTTACTCCAACTGACCCCTGATGAACTGATCCAATACTTCAAAGCGCGCCTTGAAGATCAGAAAGGACGTCATTACGGGGGCGCAACCTGGATCGGTACGGGCGGAACATCGCCGGTGGGCCATTCCGGGCACCACCCGGGAGCAATGCGTGTGGGAGGGGTTTCCCGAAACCAGTCGGCAGTAAAACTTGCTCAGGAAAGAAGATACAAAGATTATACCCGCAGGGGCCTCCTGACCCAGGACATGGTTGGAGAAGCCTTAAAGCGGCTTCGCAACATGATACCGGTGGGCTTCGAAGATCAGGTGGACATCGATAAAACCATTTACCAGACCATGAAAAACTGCGGAGAAATCGAAATCGTTTTTTCAAAAAGTTTAAAAGACCGCCTCAAGGTGATCCTTGCCATCGACAACGGCGGATGGTCCATGGATCCCTACATACCGGTTGTCCAGACCCTTTTTGATTATGCTCGCGACCAGTTCAAGGATCTTAAAACCTGCTATTTCCACAACACGGTATATGACGTGCTCTGGGAAGATCCGACCAGAGTGAACAAGCCCATTCCAGTGGAACACCTTGCCGCCTTTGACCCGCAGACCCGTCTTATCCTGGTAGGGGATGCAAGCATGGCCCCCTATGAACTCATGGCCGCAGACGGATCCATACATGTAAAGGAGCGGAGCGGAAAGCCGAGCATCGAGCAGCTTAAATTTCTGGCTCAAACCTTTCCCCATAGTGTGTGGCTGAATCCGGCATCTTCGCAAATGTGGGACTACGCCCCCACCATTGCGACCATCCGTCAAATTTTTCCCATGTTCGAGCTTTCCCTGGACGGTCTGGAGGAAGCGGTAAGGCATCTCATGGCCAAATAAACCCCATGTCACGGAGCGCGGTTACGATGAAACAGGAGCTTATCCGAATCATATGTGAAAAATCTTTTAAATACAGCCGGGAGCCGAGTTTTAAACTGGTTTCAGGCAAAATGAGTCATTTTTATGTCAATTGCAAGCCCACCACCTTGAGCCCCCGGGGTATGTTTCTGGTGGGCCATCTGGTGTTCGATGCCATCAAAGATCTGAAACCGGACGGGATCGGGGGACTGACATTCGGTGCCGATCCCGTGGCCGTTGCCACAGCCTTTGTTTCAGAATTAAAAGCAATACCCGTCAATGCCTTTTCCATACGCAAGACCCAAAAAGACCATGGTATTGTGAAGTGGATCGAAGGAGATATGAATCCCGGACAGCGGGTTGTGATTATCGATGATGTGGTCACAACCGGAGGTTCCACGATCAAGGCCATAGAACGGGCCAGGTCCGAAGGACTGGAGGTGATAAAGGCGGTGATCCTGGTTGACCGCCAGGAGGGCGGGCTTGAAAACATCCGTGAAAATGTCACAGACGTGACCGCGATAATTACCCGGGATGATCTCATGGAGCAATGGTCCGCCGTCACCGGTTCCTAATGCTCTAA
>JBAUEL010000209.1:0-3102 GCA_049678585.1 Dehalococcoidia bacterium | reverse complement strand
CCATAGTAGCGCAGGGAATAGCCCCAGGGTGATGGATCAATCTCAGAGAGGGCGCTGTCGCTATAGAAGTAGAGCAGGATCTCATCCCAGGTGTATCCATCATAGGTCATGTCACGCGACTCCACCTGCCCCATGCAATTGCCTGCCAAGCCTGAAGGACATTGACTATACTCATGCCGGTAGAAAGTGCGCACCAACTGATCGCCACGCATCAAGCGCCAATTCCAGGTGAAATCTACCGCATTGTTGGTGCTCTCATATTCCACGGCCGGGTTATATACCTGGTCGCAGGTGCTATCGTAGACATCGGCATCAGGCCATTTGCCGCCCACAGCCACATACGACCATGCGTACATTTTCACCGCCATCGCTCCAGCCCGCAGTGACTCTTGGGGCCACGAGGCCGACCATTCGTTGGGCAGCACATGTTTTGCATAGTGCTTGAAATCAACCGTCTCAACCGTGTAGGGACGTTCCAAGTCACAATGAGCGTACCCTGTTACCCGTATCCGAATCGAAGTTGGCAGAGGAAGGTTGGTTTGATCCTCCATCGGAACTTCCAGCGGTGCCTCTTGAAACAGATCTTCGGGCCAATCCGGATGTTCTGCACGTGGCGGCGGCACGACGATCGTTTTCGGGATCTCGCTAAGTTCCACTGTAAGGATCAAGGTGTCGTTCGCCACTAGGCGCACGTTTTGGAGGACCCAGGCACCGTAACCGGGAGCGGTAACGGTGATAGTGATAGGGAGGTACGTCTGCGTGAGGGGAACTTCACGCCAGGAGAAAAGCCCGGAGGCGTCACTATAGGTCATCAAGCCGAGATCAGGCGTCACGACCTGAGCCCCTGCAACGGGTCGTCCGCTGCGTCTATCCGTCACTTGGCCCATGACATCAGCGTGCAGCACATCATGGGCCAATGAGGCGCCGGAGGGTCGAGGTACGATCCCATCCATGCCAGGCATGCTTACTAAGAGAGCCACGAGTAAACGAAATGCCAATTGTGGCGATATAACCGTCATAATCACCCATAGAGTGTGTGGATTGCTTGTTCCTGCGGCCAGGACAAACTGCGCTACGGTAACTAAAACCACAGGAGCAGCTTATCTCCTAAGGGACCATTAGATCGAAGGTGCGGGCAAGGAACACAGCCATCTCAGCTCGGCTGACCTGCTCATTTGGGCAGTATCGTAAAGGGTTGGTACCACAGCCTAGGGTGATCCCATCGGTGTGGAGCTGCTCAATGTAACGGTCGAAGAAGCCATCCAATGGGACATCATCAAAAAGGCCCGTCGCTTGGGGAGGTATGAAATCCTCTCCGTGTTTAGCCCTAACCAGGAACACCGCCATCTGGTTGCGTAGCGTGGGATTATTCGGGCAATAGAGCAATGGATCCGCAGAACAGCCTGCAGTGATTCCGTCGCTATACAGCAACTCGATCCAGCCAGCGAATTCGCCGAACCCAGCGGTGGGAACGTCGGCGAATAGGTCGGTGCCAATACCGGGATTGTAGTCAGGCGAATGAAGCCCCCGTCCAATAAAGGTTGCCATCTGGGCTCTGGTCACAAGACCGTCCGGGCAATACTGCTGTGGATTCACGGCACATCCTTGAGTGATACCCGCCTGGAAAATCGCCTCCACAGCGTCATGTGCCCAATGGTAAACAGGTACATCCACAAAGGTGGTCGCAAAAGGCGCATCGACTGACCACTCCGGACCCGCCGGGTCACCACCATAGCTCCAATAACCATTGCTGGGTCCTCTCGGATAGCCGGAAATATCCCTGATGGTATTGTTTACCCCTTCATTGAAACTGTACAGCGCAACCGTGTTGCTGTCGGTGATGAATGGCTCATCAGGAGGTTCAAATCCCACTGCGTAGCGGACCACATTGGACAGCCGCACTTCGTCAATCCAACCACTGAAGGAAGGGTAAAGGTCTCCATTGAGGTCATGTTTTTCTGCACCAATTACCAGATAAGGATCAATCAGGTCGGAGGTAGCACGTCCATCGCGATAGCTGACATCTCCAGAAGGACCGATGATTTGGTTGTCTAACTGACCATCGACAAATATTCGCATATTTCCATCGATTGAACGGGTAACCGCAATATGATGCCATAGGCCATCTGCAACGTCGATCAAACCACATAAGGTATGACCTTCAAGCCCATTATTCACTCCAAAAGCGATGCGACCATCTGCCAGTGAAATGCCATAGTCTCCGTAGTCACCATCGCCAAAGACATCGCGGTCGAACATGACGTTGCCGTAAGCCCATGTATCGCCTTCAGGGGAGCAGTTCCCGGCAGCGTTTTCTCCAGGCAAGGCTTTCATCCACCACTCCAGGGTAAAATCCTCTCCAACGTCAGCGGGTCGCACCGGTTCATCGAGTCGGATCTGGACCCGGTCAATACCATCCTGGCCATTGCCATAGAAACGCAGGGAGAGTTCTTGCTGCACGAAAAAAAGGTGGTAGTCGTTGACCACCTGGCTGTATGGATCGAGAACCTGACCATCACGCTCGATGTAGCCTGTATCGTAAGGCTCGGGACCGACGCGAACAGTCCACCCTGATAACGTCACACCTTCTAGGCTGGCATAGGCTCCGTTGTACTTCAAACTGAAATGGAGGTGTGGGCCAGTGGCAAATCCACCGGCGCAGGTTTCACAGGCGATGGTCCCCAGACTGCCGTTCTGATCGATCACCCCACCGCTATGCATGTTTAACAGGTGATAATAGCTGGTCGTCCAACCGTTGCCATGATTGATCTCTAGCCAGCAGTCGTAACCCCCAGGTCTGCTTGCCTCACCATGGGCTGCCGCCACTGAATAAAGATATGGGGGAGAAGAGCAAGTACCACCACCGGAAAAGAAGTCCATTGAGGAGTACGGCGGTGGCCAGTCCCCACCATGCCAACTGTGGGGTCCATTGAAATACCAGGTGGCACCGAGCGGGAAGGGGAATTGGAGGAGATCAACGGGCGGTGGACCAGGAGGATCGATTTGGTTGGAGCCATCAATGGGGTCTGTTTCCGGGAACATGGCACCAAAGACAGAGGCAAATCCATCCGGGTTGCTCGCTGCAACTTTCTCCAACCAGGA
>JBAUEL010000208.1:0-25389 GCA_049678585.1 Dehalococcoidia bacterium | reverse complement strand
AACCTGGCCGTACAGCCCGAACATAATAGTGCATGCACCCGTGTGTTTCAAGAAGGGCTGGTCAATTTCTTGGGCGAGATGGGAGCGCCAGGGGCCGGTGCACAGCGGCAATAGGAGACGACCCGCCCCGAGGCCGACCTTAGGCCAGCCCGACCAGCCCCTCCAGCCCCCGCACCAGGTCGGTGCGGTGCAGAACCTCCCGGGTGGCCAGGAGGACGCCGGGCATGAAGGAGTCGCGGCCGGTGGAGTCGTGACGGATGGAGAGGGTCTGGCCGGTGCCCCCCAGGATGACCTGCTGGTGAGCCACCAGTCCGGGCAGGCGTACGCTGTGAATGGTGATCCCTTCCAGCTCACCCCCCCGGGTACCCGGCAGGGCCTCCTTCTTTGGGACGTTGCGCTGGAAGGGCTTGCCCCGGGCGGCCAGCATCTCGCGGGCGGTAGTGAGGGCGGTGCCGGAGGGTGCGTCCACCTTCTGGTCGTGGTGCAGCTCGATGATCTCGGCAGAGTCGAAGAAGCGGGAGGCAACCTTGGCCAGGTGGATCATGAGGACGGCGCCGATAGCAAAGTTGGAGGCCACCACTGCGCCGATCTGCTTCTCCCGGCAGGCCCGCTCCAGCTCTGCCAGGAAGGTATCGGAGAGGCCGGTGGTACCGATGACAAGGCGGCTTCCGATCCCCAGGGCCGCCTGGGCCACCGCGGGCGTCCACTCGCCGTGTGTGAAGTCGATTACCACCTGGGGCCGGCAGCGAGGGATGAACTCCGCCGGGTCGTTGCCCAGGGGGACCAGTCCAGCGCCGTCGGGCAGGGAGAGGTACTCCTCGCTGGAGAACTTCTCCAGGACGCCCACGGGCTCCAGGTCAGGCTCCCGGCATACCGCCGCCAGGATCTCCCGGCCCATTTTCCCCGTCCCGCTGACCAGTACGCGGATCTCAGCCATGACAATCCCTCCGGCAAGGTGGCCGCGGGAATAGCCCGCAGCCGGCTTCGGCCTGGACCTGTTCTACCAGCGGCCGCCCAGGTTGGGCCGGGGAGGAGGAGGAGGAGCAGGGGGACCAGAGGGACCAGGGGGACCAGAGGGACCACCCTCGCCCTCACTGCCGCGGGGGCGCCGGCGCCGAGGTCGGCGACGCTGGGCGGAGCCTTCCTGGGTATCGCCCGGGCCGCCCCTGGGGTGGCCGTTGCCCCGGCGAGGGGGAGGAGGCCCGCGCCTCATATCGCTGCGCATAGGGGGGCGTCTCGGAGGGCTGGGAGGTTGAGGCGCGCCAGCGGCTACCGGCCGCGGCTCCCCGTCCAGAACGGCGCGGCGGGAGAGGTTGATGCGGCCCAGGCTGTCGATCTCGGTGACCAGAACCATTACCTCATCGCCCACCTGTACCACATCCTCCACGCTGGGGACGTGGTAGTCAGCCAGCTCAGAGATGTGGATGAGCCCCTCCTTGCCGGGCATGATCTCCACGAAGGCGCCGAAGTTCATGAGGCGGGTGACCTTGCCCGTGTAGATCTGACCAACCTCCACGTCCTTGGTGAGCCCTTCGATGATCTGGAGGGCCTTCTGAGCGGCCTCCGCGCTGGCGGAGCCCACGAAGACCGTGCCGTCATCCTCCACATCGATGCTGCACTTGGTCTCGTCGATGATGGCGCGGATGACCCGGCCTCCCGGGCCGATCACTGTGCCGATCTTCTCCGGGTTGATCTGGATGCGGTACATGCGGGGGGCCCAACGGGAGAGCTCTGAGCGGCTCTCCGAGATGGTCTCCAGCATCCTGTCCAGCACGAAGAGGCGGGCTTGCCGGGCCTGCTCCAGGGCCTCGCTCATAATCTGGAGGGTGATGCCCTTAACCTTGATATCCATCTGGAGGGCGGTGATCCCCTGGGCAGTGCCGGCCACTTTGAAGTCCATGTCGCCGAGGGCGTCCTCCATGCCGATGATGTCCGTGAGGATAGCGTAGCGGCTATCCTCCCCCATCACCAGACCCATGGCGATGCCCGCCACCGGCCCTTTGATGGGAACTCCCGCGTCCATAAGGGAGAGGGTGCTGCCGCAGAGGCTGGCCATGGATGTGCTGCCGTTGCTGGCCAGCACCTCGGAGACCAGGCGGATGGTGTAAGGGAACTCCTCCTCGCTGGGGATGACTGGCTCGATGGCCCGCTCGGCCAGGGCGCCGTGGCCGATGTCGCGGCGCCTGGGGCCGCCCATGCGCCGCACCTCCCCCACCGAGAAGGGCGGGAAGTTGTAATGGTGGAGAAAGCGCTTGCTCTCCTCCGGGGAGAGGGTATCCAGCCGCTGCTTCTGGGCGATGCTGCCCAGGGTGGCCAGGGTGAGCACCTGGGTCTCGCCCCGGGTGAACAGGCCGGAGCCGTGGGTGCGGGGCAGGATGCCTACCTCGCAACTGATGGGGCGGATGGTGGTGAGATCGCGGCCGTCGGAACGGATGCCCTGCTCCAAGATGGCGCTGCGCACCTCCCGCTTGATCTCCTCGTCGAAGGCGGCCAGGAGCTGCTCGGCGGCGTGGGTCTCGCCCAGGCGCTCTACCAGTTCCTGGCGGCGGTCGGCCAGGCCGGCCTCCCGGTCCTCTTTGGCGTGGGCCCCCAGGATCTCTCCCAGCTTGCCCTGGACGAAGGCAGCGACGGCCTGACGCACCTCTACGGCCATCTCCGTAAGCTCCACCTCCATCTTAGGCCGGGCGTGCTCCTTTATCACCTCTTCCTGGAGGTCCAAGATCTCCTGGTTGGCCTGCTGAGCGACCTCCAAGGCCTTGAGAAGGATCTCCTCCGGGACCTCCTTGGCTCCTGCCTCCATCATCATGATGGCGTCGCGGGTCTCGGAGACTATCAGGTCCAGGGAGCTGTCCTTGAGCTGGGGGAAGGTGGGGTTCACCACGAACTCGCCATCGATGTAGCCGACGTGGACGGAGCTGACGGGGCCGCCGAAGGGGATGTCAGAGATGCAGAGAGCGGCGGAGGCGCCGATGGTGGCCAGGACATCGGGCTCGTTCTCCTGGTCAGCGGACAGGACGGTAATGACGACCTGGATGTCGTTGCGGAAGCCCTTGGGGAAGAGGGGTCGCAGGGGGCGGTCGGTAAGGCGAGCAGCCAGGGTGGCCTCGGTGCTGGGACGACCCTCGCGGCGGAAGAAGCTGCCGGGGATCTTGCCAGCGGCATACAGGCGCTCCTCGTAGTCAATAGTTAGGGGCAAGAAGTCGAGGCCCTCTCGAGGCTGGTCACTGACGCAGGCGGTGACCAGGACCAGGGTGTCGCCGTAGCGAACGGTGACGGCGCCGTTGGCCTGACCGGCCAGCTTCCCCACTTCGATGGACATGGTCCGTCCACCGATGGTTCGTTCATAGATATGAGACATGTGTTATGACCTCCAAAGTCATTAGGGCAGGCTGCAGCCTACCTGGCGTACCCGTGTTCTTTATGTTCTGTCTATTGAGGAGGCTGCGAAGAGCCGCCATCAATCAACTCACTCAGGCAACCCGCTCAGGCAACTCACTCAGGCCGAGGGTCTAGCGATGCCCCGATCCTAGCACGATGCGGATAAGGCTTGTCGCCGCAAGGTCCGATGTTTACCTGATCGGGGGCTTGTGGAGCGCCGCTCTTCTTGGGGCCCAGCTCTCCTCAAAGGGGGCCACCAAGGGGCGTGGCGCCCACGCCGAGGATTCTCCTCTTCCTTCCTCTTCTCTTCCCTTCTCTCCTTAGGTGATGTTCGAAGGTCTCCGCCAGGGGTGAGGGGGGTTCCCTACTTGCGGAGGCCCAGCTTGCCGAGGGCGGCGCGATATCGCTGCACGTCCGTCTTGTTGAGGTAGGCAAGCTGCCTTCGTCTCTGTCCCACCATCTTGAGGAGGCCACGCTGCGAGTGGTAGTCGTGCCTGTGAAGCTTGAGGTGTTCAGTGAGCCGGTTGATGCGCTCGGTAAGGATGGCTACCTGCACCTCCGGGGAGCCGGTGTCTCCCTTATGGGTGCGGTGCGTGGCGATAATCTTTCCCTTCTCTCCCTTCGTCACCATTCCCTTTATGATCGCAGCGGGCATATGCTATCCTGGCTCGGTCCCTGAACGCTTCTAGGTCAGTCTAGCACAGGGTTTCGCGCAGGCGCAACCGAGGGGACAGCCGGGCACCTGTGCCGCCGCAAGGGGGCTCCGCATGTCCAAGGTCCGGGTGGCCATCGTCACCGATAGCACCGCCTGCATCCCTCCCGCGGTAGCCTCCGAGTATGGTATCGACGTGGTGCCGCTCAACTTGATCTTCGGCGGCCGGACGTTCGTGGACGGTCTGAGCGAGAGCACCGAAGAATTCTATCAGGTCTTGCGCACCTCCCGCAGCCCTCCAACTACCGCGGCCACCTCGCCCGGCACGTTTCTAGAGCACATCCTGCGCGCGGGGGAGCGGGCTCCTTCTGTGCTGTGTGTGACCGTGTCTGCCCAGTTCACGGCCATGTACGATTCCGCCGTGCAGGCGGCCGCCCTGGCCCGCCAGGAGCGCCCCGAACTCGAAGTGCGGGTGCTGGACTCCCGGAGTGCCGCCATGGCCCAGGGCTTCATGGTCATCGAGGCCGCGCGGGCCGCCGCGGGGGGAGCGGACATGGACGCGGTCGTCGCCCGGGCGGAGGCCCTGATGCCCCAGGTAGGTTTGCTGGCGATGCTCGACACCCTCGCGTATGTAGCTCGGAGCGGGCGGGTTCCCCGGGTGGCGGCCTGGGCCTCGTCGCCCCTGCGTCTCAAGCCCATTGTGGAGTTCCACCTGGGGGACTACCGGCGGGTGGCTGTGGTGCGGACCAGGCGGCGCGCGCTCGATCGCCTGCTGAGCCTGATGGAGGAGCGGGTACGCCAGCGTGGCCCCGTGCACCTGTGTGTTCAGCACTCTAACGTTCCTCAGGAGGCGCTGGCCCTGGCCACGCGTGCACAAGATCTCGTGCGACCAGTGGAACTGCACATCGCGGAGCTTACCCAGGTGATGGGGGTGCATACGGGGCCGGGGTTCCTCGCCTTCGCCTATTACTTCGAGGGGTGAGCGACCGACCTCGCCCGCTTCTGGCGCCGCATCCAGGTTTGCCCTATGATGCCACGACACCCATGACGGCCCTGGAATCCTCTGCCGAGCGGGACATCGAGCGCATCCTGCGAACGGTGTCGCCGCTGCCGACGGCGCGGCGGCGACCGGCCCTGGCGGTGCTGGTGGGGCTGCCCGGGACGGGCAAGAGCCGCTTCGCCGAGGCGTTGTGCCAGCGGACCGGGGCGGTGGTACTGGAGAGCGATGACCTCCGCAAGCGGCTGGTGCGCCGCCCCACCTACTCGGCCGCGGAGAGCCGGCGTCTCTTCGAGGCGATCCACGGGGCCATCGACCGGCTGCTGCAAGCCGGTGCCGCAGTAGTGCTGGACGCTACCAACCTGGCGGAGCGAGAGCGCGAGCCTCTCTACACCATGGCCGAGGCGCGGGACGCCCGGCTCATCCTGGTCCGGCTGGCGGCGCCCGGCCCTGTGGTGCGAGAGCGCCTGGCCCAGCGCCAGCAGGAGGACGCTGAGACCCAGTCCGACGCCGACGTGAAGGTGTACGAGCGCATGCGCTTGCGGGAGGAGAGGATCCGCCGACCCCACTACGTCGTAGACACGTCACGGGACATCGAGCCCGTGCTGGCCAGGATCGCCAGGGAGATGGGATCGGCGTGAAGAGCGGGTTCGGCGGTTCGCCTGCGCACCCGGCGATGGTATGTCGACCAGACCTGCTGGGGGCTAAGCGCTTGCCGCCCTTGCCTCGCTGCGAATACGGGCTACCAGGCGCCTCAGGTTGGCGTACCCCCAGCGCTGGAGCAAAATGGCGATGCCCACCCCGACCACACACACGGCCAGGCCCGCGAAGGCGTCGACGATGAAGTGGTTGGCGGTAAGAACGATGGCCGCCATCTGCGCCCAGGGCAGCAGGAATCCAATGCCCCGCAGGAGCCAGTTCCGAGTGCTCCAGATGATGGCCGCCCCCACCAGTACCGCCCAGCCGTAGTGCAGGCTGGGGACGGCCGCATAGGGGTTCACGAAGGGCTGCATGGACGCGGCCTGATAGCTGAAGTTGCTGTAGGCCTCCACCGTGCCCAGAAAGCCCCAGCCCTCAGGCATCAGCCGCGGCGGGGCCACCGGATACAGGTGGTAGATGATGAGGCTGATGGCGCCCGAGGAGAGGACGGCGTCCCTGGTCAGGGTGTAGTTGTGCCGATGCCAGAAGTACAGCCACAGCCCCACCACGGCGATGACCGGGAAGTCCAGCCAGAAGTAGATAGCGTTGAAGAACTGAACGAGGACATCCTTGCCTAGAATGAGGCCCTGGAGCTCTACCTCCCAGAAGATGCCCAGGGCCTTTTCAAAATTGATGATGTCGATGGCGTTCTGGTGGGCCTCCGCCACGCGGTCCACCACGCTGCCGCGCACAAGGAAGTAGGCCAGGAAGGCGAAGCCTACCAGCCCGATCTCGAAGGCGTCGCGGAAGACACGCCGCTCGGTGACAATGGTGATGACTCGTTCCGTAGTGAGGGCTTGCGGCAATATCAAGGCCCTCCGCTGGCGCACGTTGCAAGCTCGTGCCGCGGACCTTTATTTAAGCGCACCTTCAGCGAGGCTTCAAGTCCGAAGTCTAGACAACACTGCCCGCTGGATCCGCCCGCTCTGCCAGAGGTAGGAAAGCCCCAGCATGGCCAGCACGATGGCCACGCCCGCCACCATGTCCAAGATGAAGTGATTGGCGGTAACCACCACCGCGAAGAACATCGCCACGGTGATGGCGAGGATCGCGCCACGCAGCCACAAGTTACGGCTGGTATGAAAGACAGCCACCAGCGCCAGGAAAACCCAGCCGAAGTGGTAGCTCGGTACGGCCGCGTAGTTGTTCACGAAAGTGGCAGGCTCCCCAGCATGGGAAAGGGTATCGATGAAGCCCCACTCAGGAGGCATGAGCCGTGGGGGGGCCGTCGGGAAGAGCCCATAGGCGAAGAGACCGACGACGGCGGACATGAGGAGGGTGTTCCGGTAGAGCGTGTACTTGCTGCGATCCTGCCAGTACAGCCAGACCGCCAGGGCGATGATGACGGGGAAATGGGCCCAGATGTAGAACTGGTTGGCAGCGCTCCTGAGGAAATGGTTGTCGATGACGTATTGCTGGAGCTTATGCTCCACGTAGATGCCCAGGTTCTGCTCCAGCTCGATGATCTGAACGGAGCGAGCCCGCGCCTCCTCCACCGGCTCTGGTAGGCCCTGCCGGATGCTGAAGTAGACCAGCATCAGGAAGCTTACCATGGCCAGCTCGGCCAGGAAGCGGAGAAGTTGTCGGGAGCGCGGCCCGGACAGGGGCCACTGCCCTACATCAACCTGCAATGAACCTCCGTTCGCGCATGCCTTCGTTGCGCCCGGCCGCTCCAGACGTCTATTATACCGCGTGAATTCCTAAAGTGCAGGCCGCCTTCTGAAAGGCAGGCGCTTCCCTCCGAAAGGACCTCCTCATGCAGATCAAGGTCGAGAGCGGAGACATCACGCAGCAGCCCACCAAGGCTATTATCGTCAACTTACTCGAAGGGCTCAGCCAGCCCGCCGGCGCCACTGCCGCCGTGGATGGCGCCCTGGACGGTGCCATTTCCCGCCTCATCGCCGACGGCGACCTGCGCGGCAAGTATAACGATCTGACCCTCGTGCATACCATCGGGAAGATCCCTGCCGCCGGAGTGCTGGTGGTCGGGCTGGGCAAGCCAGAGGATCTCACCCTGGACAGGGTGCGAGACGTGGCTGCCAACGCGGCCCGCTACCTGCGTCGCCAGCGCTGCCGCAGCGCCGCCACCGTCGCCCATGGGGCGGGCGTGGCCGGCCTGGAGGCGGAAGCCTGCGCCCAGGCCATCGCCGAGGG
The DNA here is from genome assembly GCA_049678585.1 of Dehalococcoidia bacterium. Taxonomy (GTDB): domain Bacteria; phylum Chloroflexota; class Dehalococcoidia; order DSTF01; family CAZFGZ01; genus CAZFGZ01. The sequence goes on along the minus strand of JBAUEL010000208.1, from coordinate 17,509 downwards.
CACCCTCATGGGCCTGTACACCTTTCGCCGCCACAAGAAGCGCGACGAGGATGAGACCGACCTCGAGGAGCTGACCCTTGTGGAGGAGGACGCCTCCAAGCTGGAGGCGCTGCAGCGTGGCGTGGAGCTGGGAATAGTGCTGGCCGAGGCCGCCAACTTCTGCCGCGACCTGGCCAACGAGCCCAGCAACGTGCTTACCCCATCGGAGATGGCGGAGCGGGCCCGGGCCATGGCCCACGAGGCAGGCCTGGAGTGCCAGATCCTGGAGCGCAAGGAGATGGAGGAGATGGAGATGGGTGCCCTCCTGGGGGTGGCCCAGGGCAGCCAGCAGCCCCCCAAGCTCATCGTCCTGCACTATCGGGGCGCCCCCGGCGAGGAGGGGGCCCTGGGCCTGGTGGGGAAGGGGATCACCTTCGATGCTGGGGGCATCTCCATCAAGCCGTCTGGGGGCATGGAGGAGATGAAGGGAGACATGTCGGGCGGGGCAGCGATCATCGCGGCCATGCGGGCCATCGGCCAGCTCCGGCCTGCCATCAACGTGACGGCCATCGTCCCCGCCAGCGAGAACATGCCCAGCGGCAGCGCCCTCAAGCCCGGGGACGTGCTGCGGGCCATGAACGGCAAGACTATCGAGATCATCAACACCGATGCGGAGGGCCGCCTCATCCTGGCCGATGCCCTCTCCTACGCCCGCCGGCTGGGGCTGTCGCCGATCGTGGACGTGGCTACCCTCACCGGGGCCATCTCCGTGGCTCTGGGGAACGTGGCCATGGGCGCGATGACCAACGACGAGACCGTCCTGGAGAAGGTAAAGCAGGCAGCGGCGGCGGCCGGCGAGAAGGTCTGGCAGCTCCCCATGTACGAGGAGTACAAGGAGCAGATCAAGAGCGACGTGGCCGACATGAAGAACACGGGCGGCCGGAACGCGGGCTCCATCACGGCCGCCTTCCTGCTGAAGGAGTTCGTGGAGGACACGCCCTGGGTCCACCTGGACATGGCCGGGGTGGACAACTACGACAAGGAGAAGGGCGTGATGGTGAAGGGGGCGAGCGGCATTCCCGTGCGTACCCTGGTCCGCCTGGCCCTGGCGCTGGCTGAGGAGCGAGGCCGCGCCGCCCCCGAGTGAAAGACTAGCTCTCTGGCTTGAGGAGCTTGACCACGCGGTCCAGCACCCGGTGGGCCACCTCGTACTTGGAGAGGAGGGGCAGGCTCTCCACGTCTCCGTCGGCGTCGATGATGGTCACGCGGTTGGTGTCGGCGCCGAAGCCGGCGTCGGCAGCGGTTATGTCGTTGGCGACGAAGAGGTGAGCTTTCTTCCTGCGCAGCTTCTCCGCGGCGTTCTGGACGAGGTCCTCGCTTTCGGCGGCGAAACCTACCTTCACGAAATCGCCCTTTAGCTCCGCCAGGATGTCTGGATTGGGGACCAGCTCCAGGGCGAGGGGCTGGTCGCCCTTCTTTACCTTCTGTCTGGCCGGGCTGGTCAGCCGATAGTCCACCGGTGCGGCGGCCATGATGAGGGCATCGGCCCCCTGACAGGCCGCGGCCACGGCGTCGCGCATCTCCAGGGTGGTCTGCACGGGCACGAGCTCGACACCGTAGGGGGCAGCCAGAGCAGTGGGGGCGCTCACCAGGATGACCCGAGCGCCGCGGTCGCGGGCGGCCTCAGCTACCGCATAGCCCATCTTGCCGGAGGAGTAGTTGCCCAGGAAGCGCACGGGGTCGAGGGGCTCGCGGGTGCCGCCTGCGCTTACCACCAGCTTGCGGCCGGCGAGGTCGCCGCGGCGGCCCAGGACCTCGCGCAGGGCGCCCAGCAGCACCTCCGTTTCCACCAGACGCCCGGGCCCCCAGCGGCCGCTGGCCAGCCGGCCCTCGGCCGGTCCAACCATGATGAAGCCCCGCTCTCGCAGCACGGCCAGGTTCGCCTGGGTGGCCGCACTCTCGTACATGTTGGCGTCCATGGCCGGGGCCACCAAGACCGGCGCTCTGGTGGCCAGCACGGTGAGGCTGACCAAGTCGCTGGCCAGGCCGTGGGCCAGGCGGGCGATGGTGGTGGCGGTGGCCGGGGCTACCAGCACGGCGTCAGCGCGTCGGGCCAGCTCTACGTGCCCCTCGGCCAGCTCGGAGGCGGGATCGAACATGTCGGTGTAGACGGGGCGGCGGGTAATGCTACGCAGGGTGAGAGGGGTGATGAAGCGGGTAGCCGCCTCGGTGAGGACGACATCCACCTGGGCGCCTGCCTGGGTGAGCTTGCTGGCGACGTCGGCGGCCTTATAGACGGCGATGCTCCCGGTGATACCCAGGACGATGATGCGGCCGTTGAGGGTGTCCATAGCTAGCTGCGATTAGCCTCGTAGATCAGGCGGAGCCCCGTCAGGGTCAGGTCAAGATCCACTACGTCCACCACCGCCGTCTCCCGGGCCACCACCTCCGCCCAGCCACCCGTGGCGATGACCCGTGTGTCCGAGCCGAGCTCCTTCTTGAAGCGCGCTACCATCCCCTCGATGAGCCCCACAAAGCCGAACAGAATGCCGGACTGGATGGCAGAGACGGTGTTCTTCCCGATAGCGGTCAGGGGGCGCTGTAGCTCGACCGGGTAGAGCTTGGCGGCCCGCTCGTAGAGGGCCTCGGAGGCGATACCGATGCCGGGAGCGATAGCACCACCCAGGTAGTCACCCCCGGCGGAGACCGCGTCGAAGACGGTAGCCGTGCCCAGGTCCACGAGGATAAGCGGGGGCGGGCCGTAGAGCTTGGTGGCCGCCACCACGTCGGCCACGCGATCCGCCCCGACGTCACGGGGGCTATCGTACAGGATACGTACGCCGGTCTTGCTCCCGGTCCCGATCACCAGAGGTGACACCCCAAAGTAGCGCTGACAGAATTGCTGGAACACCGGCACCAAGTCGGGCACCACCGAGGCGAGGACAGCCTCTTTCACCTCGCGGCGGTCGATCTCCTCGGCGTCCAGGAGGCACAGGATGGTGGTAGCGTACTCGTCGGCCAGCCGTGCTACATTCGTGGCGATGCGCCAGGTGGCCTGGAGCACCTCGCCCCGAAAGACGCCAATGGTGGTATTGGTGTTGCCAATGTCCAACGCTAGAAGCATTGTGCTCTTCCCCCAACGGAGGTGACGCGCGGCTCATTATAGGCAGGAGCCGGCCCCCGCAAGCAAGCCCCGCGCTGCTGATGTTTGGGAAAGGGCGGCAGATTTTGTCCGCGAAGTCGTCATAAAAGGCTTGCGGTGCCGACGGGCCATTGCTATGCTCGCGCTGTCCACCAGCCGGTGCTGACCCGTGACCGGGGAGCCGCCTTCCGGCCTCAGGTCGTCCCGGCAGGCCGGGAAAGGCATCACTGGCAGGCGCTCGGGTGGCCACTAGCGCTTGCCTCTCCAAGGCTGCTGGACACAGACCATGCCTTGCGGTTCGTAGATACCATACCGGGCTTGTGCGCGCCCGGCCGGGGGATCATTGTCCCCGCCCGCCACCAGCTCCCGGCCGGGCGTAGCCTGCAGGTAATCGCTATGACCAGCACTTCTCCACAGGCCGTGTGGGAAACAGCCCTAGGCCAGCTCGAGCTTCAGGTCACGCGCTCCAACTATGACACCTGGCTGCGCGGGACGCTCGGGCTGCGCTTTGACGATGGGGTCTTCGTCGTAGGCGCAGCGTCGGACTTCGCCACGGAGTGGCTGCACAGCCGCCTGCGGCCGCTCATCGCCAAGACGCTAGCGGGCATCGTGGGTTTCCAGGTCTCCGTCACCTTTGAGGTGCTCGGGGCTGGCACCCCAAGTCATACCTTGCCGTCATCGCCGCAGAGCGACAAACCTACAAAGGGCGCCGACACCTCATCCCCATTCCACCCGCGCTTCACCTTCTCATCCTTCGTGCCGGGTGAGGAGAACCGCCTGGCCCGAGCAGCAGCGCAGGCGGTTGCTGGCGGCCCTGAGCCCTCTTATAACCCGCTGGTGCTCTACGGTCCTCCAGGCATCGGAAAGACGCACCTGCTGCACGCCATCGGCCACGCTGCCCTCAGCGAGGGGCGACAGCCGGTTCTGGCCTCGGCGGAGCGGTTCGTCAACGACTTTGTGACATCCCTCCAGACGCGGTCAGTGGAGGCGTTCCGTGCCCGCTATCGCTACTGCGACGTCCTTCTCCTAGATGACCTTCAGTTCCTCGAGGGGAAACCGCAGACTCAGGACGAGTTTTTCCACACCTTCAACGATCTGCATACCGCCGAAAAACAGATCGTGGTTTCCTGCGATCGTCCACCTAGCCAACTGTGTGGACTAGCAGAGCGCCTACGCTCCCGGCTGCACTGGGGTCTTTTAGCAGAACTACGCCCCCCGGGCCGCGAGACCCGCCTGGCTATCCTTCGCGCGAAGGCCAGCGTCTTGCGCGTTGACCTGCCCTCTGACATCCTCGACCTCATTGTGCATACTGCCGCCGAGAGCATCCGGGACCTTGAGGGCGGGCTGAACCGTGTGGTGGCCCTCGCTACACTCACCAGGGTGCCCATCTCTACTGAGCTGGCCTCCCGCGCCCTCGAGCCGTTCGCGTCACGGCCTCACCAGCCCCCAGCACCCCAGGGCGTCATCGCTCAGGTATGCCAGCATTTCAACATTCAGCCCCACGACCTCACCGGCCCGAGCCGCAAGCGCCACACTTCATACACCCGCCATGTCGTCATGTACTTACTTCGCCACGAAAGCCAACAGTCTCTCCACCAGATCGGCTCCCTCCTTGGTGGGCGGGACCACAGCAGCGTCCTTCAGGGTTGTCGCCGCATCGAACGGGAAATCACCAGCCTGCCGCAGACTCAGCGAGATATCGAAACACTGCGATCCTCCCTCTACAGGCAGGCATCCTAATCCTTCGCAGAGCATACCTTTTCCTTCACCTCACCGATCATATCCCACTATACCCACATCCCGAATACTACTTCTAAGATGGCTGGGCAGACACAGAACATCGATATAATAGGAAAGCCATGATTGACCAGGTGGAGATATGGTGTGTTGGTGGTAATGGTGGAGCGGGAGCAGTTAGCTTTCGCAGGGAGAAGTTTGTGCCGCGCGGCGGGCCAGATGGAGGAGACGGTGGACGGGGGGGAGACGTAGTCCTGAGCGCAGAGCCGGGTATGCGGACGCTGGCGGTCTTTCGCCGGCGGAGGAGGTACCGAGCGGGGGATGGTGGGAACGGCAGGTCGGTGAAGAGACATGGCAGGAACGGTAAGGGCTTAGTGATACGCGTACCGGTGGGGACGCTCGTGTGGAAGAGTGTGGGCCCTGAGGAGACGACAGTGGTGGCGGATCTGGTAGCGCAAGAGCAGAGCGTGGTAGTAGCGCGTGGGGGGAAGGGGGGGAAAGGGAACGCGCGGTTCGCCAGCGCCACGCATCAGGCGCCGCGGATCGCAGAGACGGGGCAGAAGGGTGAGGAATACAGGCTGGTGTTGGACCTCAAGCTGCTCTCGGATGTGGGGGTTGTGGGATTGCCCAATGTGGGGAAGTCGACGCTGCTGCGGGCGGTGAGCCGGGCACGGCCCAAGGTAGCACGGTATCCGTTTACCACATTGGAGCCATGTCTGGGTGTGGTGGAGGTTGGGTACGATTCGTTCGTGGTGGCGGAGATTCCAGGGCTGATCGAGCGGGCGCACGAGGGAGCTGGGTTAGGGCTGGAGTTCCTGCGGCATATAGAGCGGACGCGCGTAGTGGTGCACCTGCTGGACGGGTCGCGGTCCGACCCGCGAGCAGACCTGGAGACGGTGAACCGGGAGCTGGAGGCGTTTGATGTCACGCTGTTGGAGAAGAGACAGATAGTTGCGGTCAACAAGCTGGACCTGCCGGAGGTGAGGGCACAGCGTGAGGTGCTGAGGCGAGCGTTCGCAGGGAGAGACGGCGGGCCGTACTTTATCTCAGCGGCGACGGGCGAGGGGGTGTCGGAATTGATCGGGGCCATGGCTGCGGCTCTGCAGGAGGAGGAGAGCAAGGGAGCAGGGCAGCGTGAAGTGCCAGTGCTGCGGCCTGAGCCGCGGCGATCGCGGTTTACGGTGACCAAGGTCGACGGAGGGTTCCGAGTCGCTGGTGATCAGCCGGTGGCGCTTGTGGAGATGCTGGGGTTAGAGAATGACGAGGCGCGGGTGGAGGTGATGCGGCGGCTGGCGCGCATGGGAGTGGTGGCTGCGCTGCGTCGGGCAGGGGTGCAGCCGGGGGATCGCGTATGGTTTGGTGAGGCGGAGATGGAGTGGGAAGGATGAGGCTGGGCGTGCTCGGTGGGACCTTCGACCCGATCCACGTTGCGCATCTTGTGCTGGCGGAGGAGGCGCGGCGGTGCTTGGTGCTGGAGCGGGTGGTGTTTGTCCCGGCAGGCGACCCGTGGCGCAAGGCGGGCCTGCGCATCACTGCTGGCGAGCACCGGCTGGCCATGGTACGCCTGGCGATAGCAGATAATCCGTTCTTTGAGGTCTCGACCATAGAGCTGGAGCGCAGCGGGCCATCGTACACTGCTGACACGCTGGAGGAGCTGCGGCGGGAGCGAGGGCCAGGGACTGAGCTCCACTTCATCGTAGGCGAGGATGCGCTTGAGGACCTGCCTCACTGGAAGGACCCGGGCCGCATCATCGCGCAGACCTACGTGGCGGTGGCACCTCGTGGCTCCTGGGAGGCATCGGATGTGGAGGCGGTGGAGCGAGCCGTACCCGGTACCTCGCGGAAGCTGGTCACCTTCGACATGCCTCGCATGGACATCAGCGCGACGGAGCTGCGAGCGCGGGCGGCGGCAGGGGAGAGTCTACGTTATCTGGTGCCGGCGCCGGTGGAGGAGTACATCCGCCGGCACCGCCTCTACGTTACCCCGGACTAGCCATCAGCGGGCTGCTCGCATAGGGCCTGTGGGGTCTTCAGGCGAACGCCTGCCTGAGCCAGACGCTCATGCCATCCCTCGGGTGCCTTGCCGAGAAGGATAGAGACCCGAGGGATAGGCGGCAGCAGGAAGGGGCGCAGGCGGGCGTTGTCGATCCAGTCGAACTGGCACTCGTAGGCGAGGCGTTGGAGGTGGCGGTAGGTGCGCAGCCTCAGGGGGGTAAAGCGGCGGGAGAGGACATAGCGGTTGAAGCGGTTAAGCAGGCGGGAGCCGGTGGGGGCGAACTCCCAGGCGATGCACAGCCCGCCGGGCTTGAGCACGCGGCGGATCTCGTGGAGAGAGCGACGCAGCTCTTCGTCCGAGAGGTACTTGAACAGGTGAGCACAGATGACCAGGTCGAATTTGCCTGTGGCGAAAGGGATCTCGCTGGCCAGTCCGAGGGTCAGGTGGACGGGGGCTTCGGTCGTGTCGCACATAGTATTTCGAGCCAGGTTTAGCATCTGTCGGGAGGCATCGAGGCCCACGGGCATTACTTTGAAGCGGACGCGGGAGGCGAGGAGGCGGAGCAGGCTGGCGCGGCCGCACCCCACGTCGAGGACGCGATGGTGGCGGCCGATGCGCAGCTCCTCGGGCAGCCGGAAGGCGGGGGTGTTCACCAGAATCATGCCGGGGACGCTCATGAGGAAGCGCATGAGGGCGGCGTGGGGGTCGCGCGCGACCATCCAGCGGTCGTACTCGCGGGCGGCGCGGAGTTCGTCGGGGAGCATCAGCGGGGCAGCCAGATGAAGCGGGGCACGCTGGGGTGGCGCTGGTCGAAGCGGTGGAGGCCCTCCTGGCGGGCGATTTCGAGGGCCTCTGCTACCTCCTCGGCGCGCACGGGCCGACGGAGGGGCGGGTACTCGGCGGCCTTGTTCTCGGGCCGGTACTGGGCCATGACGTTGATGTAGGTATCGGGGGAGAGCTCGCGGGCGAGGAAGCGGGCAACCTCTCGCGTGCCTGCGAGCCCCTCCGGGAGCACCAGGTGGCGGACCAGGACGCCGCGGGTGGCAAGGCCGCGTTCGTCGATCTGGAGGACGCCCACCTGGCGGTGCATCTCCTTGAGGGCGGCCCTGTTCACCTCCCAGTAGCCTTTCACCAGGGAGTACCTGCGGGCCGCGGCGTCGTCGGAGTACTTGGCGTCGGGCATGTAGATGTCGATGATGCCGTCCAGCAGGCGCAGGGACTCAGGCGAGTCGTAGCCACCGGTGTTGTAGACGAAGGGCAGGCGCAGGCCCTTGCGGGCGGCGTAGTAGGCAGCGTGGATGATCTGCGGCACATAGATGGACGGCGAGACGAAGTTGATGTTGTGGCAGCCCCTCTGCTGGAGGTCCAGCATCATCGTGGCCAGCTCCTGGTCGGTGACCTCGTGGCCGAGGCGGAGCTGGGAGATCTCCCAGTTCTGGCAGAAGACGCAGGAGAGGTTGCAGGAGGCCAGGAAGATAGTGCCGGAGCCGCGCGTCCCGCGGAGAGGGTCTTCCTCGCCGAGGTGGGGGCCGCAGGAGGAGACGAGGGTCATGTCCTTGACCCGGCAGAAGCCGATCTTCTTCGACTCGCGGTCGGTGCGGTCGACGTTGCAGTAGCGGGGGCAGACCCGGCAGGGCGCGCGGAGGAGGGCCCGCGACTCGTCGATGCGGGCCTGCCACGCCTCGTCGCTGAGGGCGAGGTAGCAGGGCCAGGTAGAAGCAGCCATCGCTAGATAGTATACGGTAGAGAGGGCGGAGCTAGAGAGGCCAGAATTCAGCTCATCACGAGAGCGAGCCGCAAGCGCAGGCTTCTCTGATCTGCTTCTTTGGCTATCTCGAGCAACTCACCAAGATTGCCCTGTGGCGCTTTCCCGCCATTCCCCCACGGATAGGCTAGATAAGGGTACTCATTGTTCAACACCCTCAATGGGCCGTTACGCAAGGCATCCAGCTTGATGGCCTGTCGAACCTGCGCACACGACACGGACAGATAGCGCGCGGACTGCCATTCTGGCCCGAAACTTGGGGGTGGGCATCCTTCTTGTTCAACGGTATGGCCGAAGTCGAAGGTTCGGAGGGGTTTCAAGAGATCCCAGCTCCAACCGTGATTGCGTGCCTCGGCCTTCATTCGGGCGTCCAGCTCCTGAATCGCCTTACGTATGCCGTTCGCGTTGAGATGGTGATATGACTGGCCGACCATTTGGCTCCACTTGTCCGGGTCCGATAGCTCTGGCATGCGCGAGGCTATCATCTGCCCTCCGCTTGCTTGGTCAAGCGCCAGCATGAATGCTGCAAGACAATGACTCGGGTATTGAGAGGGGAACGCAAACTTGCTACTGTCCTCGCGCTCAACTATGACGAACATGTCTCACCTCCGATGGCCGCCTCCTGGACACATCGAGTTCTTGCTGCGGGGGCCACGAGCGCCGAAAAGGATCATCAGCGTTACTCGCAGTTGGCGCAAAGTGATGGCTGATGTAGACAGGGCGATTGGTCTGTGGCTGTTGGCCAGTGGATTTGCAACTCATCGATCAGAGGAAGAAAGAGAGGCTAGCCGCCGCTACACGTCCAGGTTGCGGACCTGGGTGGCGTGGGCCTGGATGAACTTCTTGCGGGGCGCTACCTCTTCGCCCATGAGCTCGGAGAAGATGCGTTCGGCGAGGACGGCGTCCTCCATGGTGACCTGGAGGATGGTGCGCCGCTCGGGGTCCATGGTGGTTTCCCAGAGCTGCTCGGGATTCATCTCGCCGAGGCCCTTGTAGCGCTGGATGTTGAGGTTCTTGCCGTCTTTGACCCTGGCGGTGAAGTCCTCCAGCTCCTTGTCGGAGTAGATCCAGGCCTGCTGCTTGCCCGCCTGGACCCGGTAGAGCGGGGGCTGGGCGATGTACAGGTAGCCGCTGGTGATGACCTCCTTCATATGGCGGTAGAAGAAGGTCAGGAGGAGGGTGCGGATGTGGGCGCCGTCCACATCGGCGTCGGTCATGATGATGATGCGGTGGTAGCGGAGCTTGGAGAGGTCCATCTGCTCGCCGAAGCCGCTGCCGAGGGCGGTGATGAGGGCGCGGATTTCAGTGTGGGCCAGCATCTTCTCCATGCGGGCCTTCTCCACGTTGAGGATCTTGCCCCGCAGGGGGAGGATGGCCTGGAAGCGGCGGTCGCGGCCCTGCTTGGCGGAGCCGCCGGCGGAGGGGCCTTCGACGACGTAAATCTCGCAGTGCTCGGGGTTGCGGTCCGAGCAGTCGGCGAGCTTGCCGGGGAGCATGCCGCCGTCGAGCAGGCCCTTGCGGACCACGAGGTCGCGGGCCTTGCGGGCGGCCTCGCGGGCGCGGGCGGTGGTGATGCACTTCTCGATGATGCGCCGGCCCTCGCTGGGGTGCTCGTTGAGGTAGACGGAGAGCTCGTCGGCCACCGCCGACTCGGCCTGGCCCTTGACCTCGGGGTTGCCCAGGCGGGTCTTGGTCTGCCCCTCGAACTGGGGTTCGGGCAGCTTGACGCTGATGACGGCGATCAGGCCCTCGCGGACGTCCTCGCCGGAGAGGTTGGGGTCGTCGTCCTTGAGGAGCTTCTGCTTGCGGGCGTAGTCGTTAAGGACGCGGGTAAGGGCGCTGCGGAAGCCGGTGAGGTGGCTGCCGCCGTCGATGGTGTTGATGCAGTTGGCGAAGGCGAAGGTGGCCTCGGAGAAGCCCTCGTTGTACTGGATAGCGCACTCCACGGCGGTGCCGTTGACGGTGCGCTCGATGTAGATGGGCTGGGGATGGAGGACCTCGCGTTCCTTGTTGAGGTGGCGGACGAAGCTGGCTACCCCTCCCTCGAAGCAGAAGTTGACCTCGCGGTCGGTGCGCTCATCGATGAAGTGGATCCACAGGCCCTTGGTGAGGTAGGCCATCTCACGGAAGCGCTGGACCAGGGTGGTGAAGTCGTAGTCGAGTTGGGGGAAGATGTGGCTGTCGGGGAGGAAGCCGGTGATGGTGCCGGTCCAGGTGGTTTTGCCGGCGGCCCGGAGGTCAGTGGAGGGTTTTCCGCGCCGGTACTCCTGGCGGTAGACCTTGCCGTCGCGGTGCACCTCGACCCACATCTCTGAGGAGAGGGCGTTGACCACGGAGGCGCCCACCCCGTGGAGGCCGCCGGAGACCTTGTAGACCTGGCCGCCGAACTTGCCCCCGGCGTGCAGGTAGGTCATGACTGTTTCCAGGGCGGACTTGCCGGTGCGGGGGTGCTTGTCGACGGGGATGCCGCGGCCGTTGTCCTTGACCAGGACGTGGCCGTCCTTCTCGATGGTGATCCAGACGTGGTCGCAGAAGCCGGCCATGGCCTCGTCGGCGGAGTTATCGACGATCTCGTAGATGAGGTGGTGGAGGCCGCGGGCGTCGGTGCTGCCGATGTACATGCCGGGGCGGCGGCGTACCGCCTCCAGCCCTTCCAGGACCTGGATGTCGCGCGCGGTGTAGTCGAGCACCGCGCCCGCGCTATCGCGGGCTGCCTTGGGGGGGGTTGTACCCCGTGAGCGCGTCTTCGCCATGGTCTGCGGCCTCAGTGTTTCCTGGCGCTGCCTGCCAATGTCAATCTGAACGTCGGTGACCTTCTGCCGGACAGAACAGGCCTTAAGCGCACGTAGCCTGCGGGCTGCGGGCGCTGTGCTGGGTCTTAGCTTACCTCACACGATACCCGGAGAGACCCTCGCGGCGAGGGTGGGAGATGAGATCCGGGGAAACAGGGCTCAGAAGCCCACCTGTTCGGACCATCTGCATCATCCAAATCTTACCATATTTGCCCTCTAAGAGGAATCTGGAAGTGACAGCGGTGGAGAGGCTGCCTGGCGCGCAGTTGGCGACCCCCCGGGCCTGTGCTAAGCTCTCAGCGAGGACGAGGCATCCATCGCTTCTTTCTGGCTGTGGAGCTGTGAGCCATGCCTTTGTGGCGACGTCTGCTGGATGGTCTGCTGCGGGTGTTCGGGTTCGGCGGGGGTCCCATCCCGCGCGAGCCGGTGAGCATGCGGCCTATCGGCGTGGTGCGGAACGCGGAGCGGGAGCTGAGCAGCCAGGACTGGCGGGAGGTGCGGTCGGACCTCATCTTTCGCGACGAGCTGATGGGGGCGCTGGATGGCCTGGAGACGTGGTCGCACATCATCGTCGTTTGTGCTTTTCATCGCTTGCCTGAGGAGCACCTGGGCAAGACTCACATTTTGCCCATGGATGACCCGCGCAACCCGGTGCAGGGCATCCTGGCCACGCGGAGCCAGCTCCGGCCTAACCCCATCGGCGTGTCGGTGGTGCCCCTGCTGCGCCGGCGGCGGAATATCCTGCGGGTGAAGGGGCTGGATGCCCTCGACGGCACTCCTATCCTGGACGTGAAGCCCTACGTCCCCGGCTATGATGATGTGCCCGACGCAAGGGTACCCGACTGGGTCGCCCAGCGGCGGGAGGAGAGGGAGGAGCCTTCTCGGGAGTCGTGAGCCGGCAGCGAGACCTCATTCCCCAGGTCTACGACCATCTGCTGGCGGCCTATGGGCCCCAGGGCTGGTGGCCCGGCGACGACAGCGCCTTCACCGTGGTAGTGGGCGCGATCCTCACGCAGTCGGCGGCGTGGGCCAACGTGGAGAAGGCGCTGGCGAATCTGGAGCGGGCGGGTGCCCTCAGCCCGCGCGGGCTGCTGGGGCTGTCGGAGGAGGAGCTGGCGCGGCTGGTGCGCCCCTCGGTCTACTACAAGGCCAAGGCGCGGAAGCTGCGGGCCTTCGCGGAGATGCTGGCGGCCGACTTCGGGAGCAGCCTGGAGCGGCTGCTCTCGCTGCCCCAGGAGGCGCTGCGGGCCCGGCTCCTGGCCACCCACGGCATCGGTCCGGAGACGGCCGACGACATCCTGCTGTACGCGGCCCGTCGGCCCGTCTTCGTGGTGGACGTCTACACCCGGCGCATCTTCTCCCGCCTGGGCCTGCGCCCGGAGCGCGAGGCGTATGGGGACTGGCAGGCGCTGTTCACCTCGGCGCTCCCCCAGGACGCGACGCTGTTCAACGAATACCACGCGCTGCTTGTGCGCCATGCGAAGGTGTCCTGTCGCAAGGTTCCTCTGTGCGAGGGGTGCTGCCTGCTGGGGCTGTGTCATACGGGGCGGTCGGTCCTGAGCGCTCCAGAGCTTCGTTGACACCCTTCTCGAGCTGGCCTATGCTGGGTCGGGAATGCTCCGCCGGGCCTCGGCAGCCGAGGTGCTCCCATGGACCTGGGGATCATAGGGCTGGCTCAGTCAGGCAAGACCACGGTTTTCAACGCGGTCACCCGTGGGCACGCCCAGACGGGCGTGTATGGGGCTGGGGTGGAGCCCAACATCGGCGTGGTGAAGGTGCCGGACGAACGGCTGGACCGGCTCTGCGCGGTCCTCAAGCCCAAGAAGGTAACCCACGCCGACGTGCGCTACCTGGACTTCCCGGGCGCGGCGGCCTTCGGCCGGGGCGGAGGACCCGCTGCTCAGTTCCTGGCCTCGCTGGCGCAGTGCGATGCCCTCATCCACGTGGTCCGCGCCTTTGCCAACGAGGCGGTGCCCCACCCGGAAGGCTCCATCGACCCCCATCGTGACATCGCCGGCATGGACATGGAGCTGATCTTCGCGGACCAGGGCTTTATCGAGCGGCGTCTGGAGCGTCTAGACATGGAGGTGCGCTCCATGCGCCCGGGCGAGCGGGAGGCGGGCGAGCGCGAGATGGCTCTGCTGCGTCGGCTGAAGGAGGGCCTGGAGGGGGAGAAGCCCCTGCGCGCCCAGTCGATCTCCGAGGACGAGGCCAGGATGCTGGCCAACTATCAGTTCCTGACCGACAAGCCACTGCTCCTGGTGCTCAACATCGACGAGGGGGCCGTCGGAGAAGCCGCGAAGACAGAGGAGGAGTTTCGAGCGCGCTGGGGCGGGCCCCACGTGGAGGTGGCGGCCCTGTGCGGCGAGCTGGAGATGGAGCTGACCGAGCTCGCGGAGGAGGACGCGGCGGTCTTTCGTGCCGACATGGGGCTGAGCGAGTCGGGCCTGGACCGGATGATCCGCCTGTCCTACGAGCTGCTGGGGCTGCTTTCGTTCTTCACGGTCAACCCGGAGGAGGGCCGCGCCTGGACCATCCGGCGGGGGACGCCGGCGGTGGTGGCCGCCGGGAAGGTCCACTCCGACATGGAGCGGGGGTTCATCCGCGCGGAGGTCATCGGCTGGGAGGAGCTGATGGAGTGCGGCTCCCTGGCCGAGGCGCGCAAGCGCGGCATGGTGCGCACGGAGGGGAAGAGCTATCCGGCGCAGGACGGCGAGGTCCTCCACATCCTCTTCAACGTGTAATCCGTGACGGAGCCCCGCACCGACGTCACCCTTGAGATCGTCCGCGAGGTGCTGGTCGCGGCGCGAGGCGGGCCGAGCGTGGCCACGGCTACTATGATTCGCGCGCCCGATGGCGGCCGGGTGCCGCTGGGAGCCAAGCTGCTGGTGCGCGCCGACGGGACGCGGTTGGGCTCGCTGGGCGGCGGGCCTCTGGAGGGGGAGGTGGCCCGGGATGCCCTGGCAGCCCTGACAGAGCGGCCCCGCCAGGCGACCGCACAGTCCCTCTACTACGGGGCCGACGGCCAGCGGCTTCGCCGACCGGAGACTGGCCCTGAGGGGTATCAGGTGCTGGTGGAGGTGACCGAGGCGGTGGCCACCCTGCTGGTGGTGGGCGGCGGGCACATCGGGCAGGCGCTGGCCGAGATCGGCGCTCTGGTGGGGTTCGCGGTGGCTGTGGTGGACGACCGGCCGGAGTTCGCCAGCCCCGAGCGTTTCCCACAGGCCGAGCGGGTCATCTGCGGTGACTTCGAGGAGGAGCTGCGGCGTTTCCCCATCACGCCGCAGACCTACGTTGTGGTGGTGACCCGCGGCCATCGGGAGGATGAGCTGAGCCTGCGCCAGGTAGTGACCTCGGAGGCGGCATACGTGGGGATGATCGGGAGCAGGCGACGTTCGGCGATGGTCCTGCGCCACCTGGGCGAGGAGGGCTACCCTCGAGAGGCCCTGGAGCGGGTGCGCACGCCCATCGGGCTGGACATCGGGGCGGAGACGCCGGAGGAGATCGCCGTGAGCATCATGGCGGAGATCATCCAGGTGCGCCGGGGCGGCAGCGGCCGGCCCATGCGGGAGCAGCGGGCCGGGGGCAAAGGCTGAGGCGCAGAGCATGGCCGGCAGCCCTGAGGCTACCGTTACGCTCCAGCCCATCGGCGTGGTGCGGTGCGCGGTCAAGCGGGCCGCGGAGATGCCCCGCGGCGGGGTGGAGGCCGAGGTGGAGGTGTTCGCGGAGTTCGCCGACGGCCTGGCCAGCATCGAGGGGAACTCGCACCTCATCCTGGTGGCCTGGCTGCACGAGGCGGGACAAGGAGAGCTCAAGTGGCCTGCCCAGACGCCGCCTGCGGAGGTGGGCGTTTTCGCCAGCCGTAGTCCCCGGCGGCCCAACCCCATCGGGCTATGCGCGGTGCGGCTGCTGGGCCGCGAGGGCAACCGGCTGCGGGTGTCGCCGGTGGACTTCGTGGACGGGACGCCCGTGCTGGACATCAAGCCCTACTCTTCGGCCTGGGACAGCGTCTTCTCGGCCCGCAGCCTGCGCTCGCTTTCGCCCGAGCCGGACCCGCCGGAGCGGGAGATGCCCAGGTTGCTGCTCCAGGCGGAGAATTTCCACGGGGAGCGGTGTCGAGGCGTTGCTCTGGCTGCGCGGCTCAACTATCACGTGAGGACGCGCTGGGGAGTGGCGCAGATGGACCCTCGAGTCCGGGTGGCCGTGGGCCGGGACGGCTGCCTGGCCGACGGCTTGCAGGCGCTGTTCGGCGCGACCCTCAGCAGCGATCGGCTGGCCGTGACCGACGCCGACGAGGTATCGGTGCGGCTGGAGGGCCGGGAGCTACGGGCGCGGCCCCTGGCGTCGGCGGGCGAGTCGGTGGAGGAGGTCATGTCGAAGGAGATCGGCGAGCTCTTCGAGCTGACGGAGAGGAAGGCAGGAGACGAGTGAATCGAGTCTATGAGGAGGTGGAGCGCAGCCTGCGGGAGGGCCGGCCCGTGGTCATCGCCACGGTGGCGGCGGTGCGGGGCTCCACCCCTCGTAAGCCCGGGGCCAAGATGGTGGTACGCGAGGACGGGTCCTTCTGCGGGACCATCGGCGGCGGCTGCGGCGAGGCGGAGGTACGGGAGAAGGCGATGGAGACGCTGAGGGACGGCCGCCCGCGCCTGGTGAAGGTGGACCTGACGGAGTCCCCGGAGGGCGAGGACAGGCTCTGCGGCGGGGTGATGGAGGTGTTCCTGGAGCGGCTGGGAGGGGAGCCGGCAACAAAGTTGCAGTAGTGTGTCCCGCGGCGGTGTCTGTCGCTCTTGGGGGCTGCGGGCATGGAAGAAGGCGGTCCGCTTTCTTGCTGGACCGCCTTCCCTGGTAGGATGGGCACCGCTTGCTGGGGTGCTGGTGGCTCGTGAGGCGGAGCCCTAGGTAGGAGGTTCACCTACAGTATCGAGCGGTGGTGTTTCCTTCCTATTGACGGGCTGTCAAATATCTGTTAAATCTGGGCGAGTTTTCCGGCACGGAGGGAAGTGCAAGAGTGCCAGTCGCGAGGTGGGGGTCTACTTCTTCTTTCTTGTTCTCGCCCGCCTCTGGCGCATGACAGCCCGTTTGTGCTTGCCCCCCAGCGCGATCAGGAATTCGTCCTCGGAAATCCCAAGGCCCTTGAGGATGGTTGCCAAGGTTCCGCGAAGGATGGGGTTCTTGTCTTGTGGGACGGGCTGTGTCAGGGTTCTGTCCCCAACACGCCTACAGACCGCTAGATGGGAACCGTCGGCTACACGAGGACAATAGCAATCCAGCCGAGTGAGCGCTGCCATGACCTCATCGCTCGAAACGAGCGGCAGCATGGCGCAAGCGGATCAGGCCGGAACGGCCGTTCTTCCGTGGATTCGGGGCCAGGATTGAATCGGAACAACAAACGGTGAACCGAACTCCGAGGGCCGAAGTTGCAAGGTCGTGGCTTGCGTTGGCGGCTGACGCTGGACCTTGATGCCACGTTCTTTGAAAACGCGCTCGCGCTCACCGAGTTGCTCTATTGTGCTTAGGTAGACCAGCGTTGCGTCCTTTATGCCTTCGATCGCCTCATCTACCGTGTTGCCTTGGCTCGCAATACCTAATTCCGGGCATGTGGAAACGTATCCGCCCTCTTCTTCGGAGACAATGAAGGTGATCAGAACGTAGCCCTTTACCTGTGCTTTGGGCACTGTCATCACCGGCCTCCCCGCGTTAACTTTCGGACATATCTAGCTTAACTGAAGGTAGTTCAACAGTCTAGCCGCTGTGGTTAGCGAAAATGCGGGGATTTGCGGGTTTCATTGCTGAGAGACCGTTCACTCGCGGCAAACTTGGAAGCCACGTTGGCCTTCAGCACCACCAACCAGCGTAAGTCTGGCGGGCGCGCTATGGGGCTGTCAAGTGCGGGATTGCGCTTCCATCACGCCACCTTCCGTGTACGCCTCCTAACCTCGCCGATGGCGTCCCGTCTCAGCTTGGCCACGGCTTCACCCTGAAACACCAGCATCGCCGAGAGCCAATGGAGGTTGACCTTCCTAGCCGTCGGCGGCACCGGCTATGGCCTCTTGACGGCCTTCGTGGGAGTCGGTAATATGCTGGTGGGCGGCACCTCC